>NZ_JBWKYC010000003.1:0-333871 GCF_059423525.1 Arthrobacter sp. GW460-12-1-14-TSB2 | reverse complement strand
CCGGGCGAGTTCCCCACCACCATCCTGATCGTGAGCAAGAAGTTCGCCGCCGACCACCCGGACACCGTCAAGGCACTCCTGAAGGGCCACGCCGAATCCGTGGCCTGGCTCAATGACACACCCGCCGCGGAAAAGGCGAGCGTGTTGAACACCGCGCTGAAGGAAGGCGGGGGCGCCGAGCTCCCGGCGGACGTCATCGAGAGGTCGCTGAAGAACATCGTGTTCACCGTGGATCCGCTGGCCGGAGCCTATAAGAAGCTGCTGCAGGACGGCGTGGACGCCGGCACCACCAAGCAGGCCGACATCAGCGGCATCTTCGACCTCACCGCCCTGAACAGCGTCAGCAACAAAAGCGGCGGCAGCAAGGTCAGCGCCGCCGGCCTCGGCAAGGACTAACCCTGCACGTAGCACCAAAAGCATCACCCTCAAAGCACCAACTCCAGCCCCATCAACGTTAGGACAGGACCATGCCAGTCGTACTGGAAAACCTGGGTAAACGCTTCGGCGACGGCGCCCCGGTGCTGGACGACGTCAACGCCAGCATCGCCCAAGGCGAGTTCGTCGCGCTCTTGGGTGCGTCCGGCTGCGGCAAGTCCACCCTGCTGAACATCATGGCGGGACTGGAACTCCCGACGTCGGGCGCCCTTGAAGTCCCCAGCGACGGCGCTGCCTTCATGTTCCAGGACGCAGCCCTCTTCCCATGGCTGACGGCCCGGGAAAACATCGAGCTCGCCCTCAAGCTGCGCGGCGTGGGCAAGTCCGAACGGCGCACGAAGGCGAACGAACTCCTGGACCTGGTCCACCTTGGCGGAGCCGGGGACAAGCGCCCGCACGAGCTCTCCGGCGGCATGCGCCAGCGCGTCTCGCTGGCCCGGTCCCTGGCCCAGGACCGGCAGCTGCTGCTCATGGACGAGCCGTTTGCCGCGCTGGACGCCATCACCCGCGACCTCCTCCACGACGAGCTGGAACGGATCTGGAAGGAGACCGGCCGCACCATCGTTTTTGTGACGCACAACGTCCGCGAAGCTGTCCGGCTGGGCCAGCGTGTGCTGTTGCTGTCCTCACGCCCCGGCCGCGTGGTCCAGGAATGGAACGTCACCGAGGAACACCGAACCGACGCCGGTCTTGCCGGACAGCTGACCGGGGTCATCACCGCCCGGCTGCGAGAGGAGATCCGCCGCCATGCCAAATAAGCAAACTCCGTTGGTCGAGCTTGCCGAGACCCCGATTTCGACCAGCTCAATCACTGGCCAGGCAAGCTCAATCACCGATGAGCCGGAAACCCGCAAGGTGCACGCGGCCCTGACCCGGTCCTCCACCGGCAACGAAGACCTGCGCGAGCTCGAATCCGGACTGGATTCACTGCAGTCGGACGCAGCCCGTGCCGCGCGCATCGACTGGAGCCGCATCCTGCTCCCGGTGGCGGCGCTCGTGGTGCTGGTCCTGGCGTGGCAGTTCTACGTATCCCTTGGCTTCAAGCGGCGCGACCTGGTGCCCGGACCGCTCGACGTGCTTGGCCAGTTCGGCACCCTGTGGGCCGAGGGTTCACTGCAGGAAGCCGTCTGGACATCCCTGCAGCGCGGAATCGTCGGCTTCCTGATCAGCGTGGTCATAGCGACGCCGATCGGACTTCTGCTGGCCCAGGTGGCCCCGCTGCGCCGCGCATTCGGCCCGCTCATCTCCGGCCTGCAGGTGCTGCCCTCCGTGGCATGGGTGCCCGCGGCCATCATCTGGTTCGGCCTGACCGACGCCACGGTGTACTTCGTGGTGTTCATGGGTGCCATCCCGTCCATCATCAACGGGCTGATTTCCGGCGTCGACCAGATCCCGCCGCAGTACCGCAGCGTGGGCACGGTGCTGGGCGCCAGCCGGCTGCAAATGGCCCTCCAGATCGTCCTTCCGGCGGCGTTGCCGGGCTACCTGAGCGGACTGAAGCAGGGCTGGGCGTTCTCCTGGCGCTCCCTCATGGCCGCCGAAATCATCGCCGTTGGCGGCACTATCGGCTTCGGCCTCGGCTCCATGCTGAACCAGGGCCGCGACCTGGCGGACATGACCATCGTGATGTCGGCCATCCTGCTGATCCTGGCCGTGGGCATCCTGATCGAACTGCTGGTCTTCGCGCCGATTGAAAAGCGCCTCCTGCGGCGCCGCGGCCTCCTCGCCGGCAGCACCCGCTAGGGCCGGCGCCTGAGGCAGCCCGAACAGAACCAAAGAGCAGAGCCCGACGGCGAGTCCCGCCGTCGGGCTCTGCTGTTTTGTCTGAATGAGGTGCCCCGGCCCCACGACGGCGGCGACGGCGCTTCGCCGGGCGGGGGAGTCTGGCAGACTGGCGCCATGACCGTCAGCTTCGTGTGCCGCACCGAATCCGCCCTGCCCCGGGAACAGTTGTTTGACCTCGCGCGCAGCATCGACGCGCACCTCGAATCACAGGCGGACGCGGGGGAGCGGGCCGTGGCGGGGGTGACGTCGGGCCTGATCGGCGCCGGGCAGGAGGTCACGTGGCGGGCGCGGCACTTCGGCCTGCCGATACGCATGACCAGCCGCATCACCTCGCTGGAGTTCCCGTCAAGGTTTGTGGACGAGCAGGTCCGAGGCCCGTTCACGGCCTTCCGCCACGTCCACGAGTTCGAAGCGACGGACACCGGATGCATCATGACGGACCGGGTGGAATTCACGGCGCCCTTCGGCCCGCTGGGCCGGATCGCGGAGACGCTGGTGCTGAGCCGGTACCTGGAACGGCTCATCGCAGGGCGCGGGCTTTACCTCGCCGGCCTCGTTCCGCCGCCGCGCTAGGTCACCCGTCCCGAAACCTACGTTCCGGGAAACGGCGGCGGCCCGATGATCTCAATACCGCCGTTCACACGCCCGGATTCGCGGATCCGGTCAAAGTCCACCACCTGTGCACCGTCTTCATCAGCGCCAATCGGCTCGCTGGCGCCAAAGTAGAAGGCCTGGGCGCCGCCAGGCGTGTGCAGGCAGAGCACGCGGGTTCCCTCCTGGGTGACTTTGAACGCGTGCGGAACACCCCTCGGCGCGATGGTTACCCCGCCCGCGGCGACCCGGTGCTCGGTGCCGTCCATGTTCATCAGGATCTCGCCGGCCAGGATGTACATGGTCTCGTCCGAGTCGGGATGGGTGTGGAGCGGAGTGACCTTGTTGAGGGCCATTTCATCCTCGAAGAGCAGGAACGCGCCGGCTGTGTCTTCTTCCGTGGCTTTCCAGGTCTGTACCCCGCCGCCGAAGAACCAGCGGCGGGCTCCCTCGCCGGGTTGCAGGACTACGGCGGATGCAACTTTCTTCGTCTCCATGGTGGTCGCCCCGATGCTGGTGGAAAGACTTATGGGACTGATGTCCCATAACAAGACTCAGGTACCATGAAGGACATGTCAAGACCTTATGCCGACGTCGGGCGCACCGGTCAGAAGCGCCGCACCCTTGAAGGCCTGGTTGCTGCCGCGCGCCAGCTCGTCGCGTCCGGTGCAACGCCCACGGTGGATGAGGCCGCGCTGGTGGCGGGTGTCGCCCGCAGTACTGCCTACCGCTATTTCCCGGGTCAGCGGGAGCTGCTGGCTGCGGCCCATCCGGAGACTGCACGGACATCGATGCTGCCGGACAATCCCCCGGAGGATGTGGCCGAGCGGCTGGATGCCGTAGTGCGTGAGTTCACCGGAATGATCATCGAAACCGAGGCGCAGCAGCGGACCATGCTGCGGCTCTCGCTGGAACCCGCGGACGGCCAGGAGCGGGGCCTGCCGCTGCGCCAGGGCCGCGCCATCGCGTGGATCGCCGAGGCGCTCGCCCCGTTGGGGCCTGAGCTGTCCGAAGCGGAGATCCATCGGCTGGTTCTGGCGATCCGCAGTGCCACCGGGATCGAGTCGCTGGTGTGGCTGACCGATGTGGGCGGCCTGAGCAGGGACGCTGCCGTTGCCTCGATGCGGTGGACGGCCAACGCGCTGCTGAACCAGGCACGGACGCAGGGACCGCCGCCCGTCGAATGAGCGTGCCGGCAATGTGACGCAGCGTTACCTTACGTGAACTGGTGTTTCCGCGCCGTTGTTCCGGTATGTGACGCGGCCCTACCGTTGATCCATGGCAATTCAGGACATCTACCCCACGGCACTGCGCCTGCTGGGCCGCCCCGTACTGGTGGTGGGCGGTGGGCCGGTGGCCACGCGACGCACCAAAGGGCTGCTCGACGCCGGTGCCCGGGTGACCGTGGTTGCCCCCGTTGCCTCCGCAGGACTTGAGGAACTGGCCGACGCCGGCCTCCTCACCTGGGAGCAGCGCCCCTACCTCACGTCCGACGTCGACGGCGTCTGGTTCGTCCAGACAGCCACCGGCGATTCCGCAGTGGATGCCCAGGTTTCGGCCGACGCCGAGGCGCAGCGAGTCTGGTGCGTCAACGCCTCCGACCACGAAGCCTCCGCTGCCTGGACCCCCGCCGTCGCCGTCGTCGACGACGTGCAGATCGCCGTGAACGCCGGGGGAGACCCGCGCCGTGCCATGGCCCTCCGTGACGCCGTTGCCACCGCGCTGGAAACCGGTGACCTCCCGCTCCGCCGGCAGCGCGCCCACCGGGGAAGCGTGGCCCTTGTGGGCGGCGGTCCCGGCGACACCGGGCTCATCACCGTCCGCGGCCGCCGGCTCCTTGGCCAGGCCGACGTCGTGGTGGCGGACCGCCTGGGCCCCCGCGAGCTCCTGAACGAACTCGCCCCCGATGTCCGCGTCATAGAGGTGGGCAAGACCCCCGGCCACCATCCCGTGCCGCAGGCGGGGATCAACCGGATCCTCGTGGAAGAGGCGCTCAAGGGCCACCGCGTGGTCCGGCTCAAGGGCGGCGACCCCTACGTTTTGGGCCGCGGCGGCGAGGAAGCGGAATTCTGCCGCCAGCACGGCGTCGAGGTTGAGGTGGTCTCCGGCGTGACCTCGGCTATCTCCGTCCCCGCGGCGGCCGGCATTCCCGTGACGCACCGCGGCCTGGCCAAGGGCTTCAGCGTAGTTACCGGCCACGAGGAGCTTTCCGAGGTCCCGGCCCGGTCCGACCACACAGTCGTGCTGCTCATGGGAGTGGGCCAGCTGCGCGAATCCGCCGCCGCCCTGATGGCTGCCGGTTTGCCTCAGGACACTCCAGTTGGCATCGTTGAGAATGGCTATTTGCCCAACCAGCGCGTGACCATCGGCACTGTCGGTTCCATCGCTGACCAGGCCGAGGCCGCCGGCGTCGCAAATCCCGCGGTGATCGTGATCGGTGACGTTGTCCGCGTCAGCCCGTTCGCGCCGTCGCACTTCAAGACCGCCGACTACAGCACCACCACCCCGAACCGCCCCCGCGTACTGACCAAGTAGCCCGAAGCCCCTTCCCAACTAGCTCGCAGTTAACGCTCCCAAAAGCCGTTTTCACGACGTTAAGTGCGAGTCAGTTGGGCCGTGACAGAAAAAGGAACACAGCCGTGTCAAATAGCACCACCGTAGGTTCTGCCGCCCGCCCGCTCCGGGTCGCCGTCGTGGGTTCCGGCCCCGCCGGCGTGTACGCCGCCGACATCCTCACCAAGAGCGAAGCCGTCAAGAGCGGCGAGCTGACCGTGAGCATCGACCTCTTTGACCGCTACCCGGCGCCCTATGGCCTGATCCGCTACGGCGTGGCGCCCGACCACCCGCGCATCAAGGGCATCGTCAACGCCCTGCACAAGGTCCTGGACCGCGGCGACATCCGCTTCTTCGGCAACGTGGACTACGGCACGGACCTCTCCATTGAGGACCTCCGCACCCACTACGACGCCGTCATCTTCGCCACCGGCGCCATCAAGGACGCGGACCTGAACATCCCCGGCATCGAACTCGACGGCTCCTACGGCGGCGCCGACTTTGTCTCCTGGTACGACGGCCACCCCGACGTGTCCCGCGAATGGCCGCTGGACGCAAAGGAAATCGCCGTGATCGGCAACGGCAACGTGGCCCTGGACGTGGCCCGCATGCTCTCCAAGCACGCCGACGACCTCCTGGTCTCCGAAATCCCGGACAACGTCTACGCCGGCCTCAAGTCCTCTCCGGTCACTGACGTGCACGTCTTCGGCCGCCGCGGCCCCGCCCAGGTGAAGTTCACCCCGCTGGAACTGCGCGAGCTGGCCCACTCCAAGGACGTGGACATCATCCTGTACCCGGAGGACTTCGAATTCGACGAGGAATCAGACCGCCAGGTCCAGAGCAACAACCAGACCAAGACCATGGTTGGCACCCTCACCAACTGGATCGCCGAGCAGCCGGAAGAGCTCTCCGAGCTCACGGCCTCCCGCCGCCTGCACCTGCACTTCCTGCACAGCCCGGTTGAGGTATACGACGACGCCGAGACCCCCGGCCGCGTTGCCGGCATCAAGTTTGAGCGCACCGAGCTGGACGGCACGGGCAACGCCCGCGGCACCGGCGAGTTCGTGGACTACCCGGTCCAGGCCGTGTACCGCGCCATCGGCTACTTCGGTTCCGCCCTGCCGGAGGTCGAGTTCGACCACAAGAAGGGTGTTGTCCCGAACGACGGCGGCCGCGTGCTGGACGCTGCCGGCACCCACGTGCCGGGCATCTACGCCACCGGCTGGATCAAGCGCGGCCCCGTAGGCCTCATCGGCCACACCAAGGGCGACGCCCTTGAGACCGTGACGTACCTGCTGGAAGACCGCGCGAACCTGCCGCTGGCAGCCGCGCCGGCTCCGGAAGCCGTCGTCGAACTGCTGGAGAGCCGCGGCGTGCAGTACACCAGCTGGGAAGGCTGGCTGGCTCTGGACGCACACGAGCGCGCCCTCGGCGAGAAGGCCACCGAGACCGGATCGCACGGCGTCGAGGTTGCCCGCGAGCGGGTCAAGGTTGTGCCCCGCGAGGACATGGTTTCCATCTCACGCGACGGAGTGGCCGCGCAGGTCTAGCCCGAACCTTTCTCCAGCGCGAACAGGCAGCTAATGACCGCAAACCGCACGGTTGACGTCATTAGCTGCCTGTTCGCGCTTTTTATATCCGGCTACATCCGGCCAAATCTCGCCCGGACAAGGGCGAACAATCCGTAGCTAATGAGTCCGGCGGCAATGGCCATCAGGAGGAACGGCCCCGCCGGATGGTCCCGCAGCGCCTTCAGGCTGCCGTCCAGCCCGGTGGATTCTCCCGGCCGGTTGGTGGCGGCTGCTACCACGAACAGTAGGCCCGCAAGGATCAGGGCGATGCCTTTGGCCACGTGGCCGGCCACGCCGAGTGAGCTGATCATGCGTCCGCGCCGGGTGCCCTCGAAGTGATGCAGTTCCTCCTTGAACTGTTTCCGGACGCCCTTGACGATGAAATAGATTCCGACGCCGATGACCGTCAGGCCCAGCGCGATGAGTGCCGGCACACCGAGAGGTCCCTGGACCAGGGCGGTGCTGAAGTCCCTGGTGGAATCGCCCGAGTCACCGCGCAGGCCGACCGCGAACCCTGCAAAAGTGAGCCCCACACTGCCGTAGGCCACCGCCAGGAACCCGGAGGAGATGAGCTTGCCGAGCCGCTGGCCCGCAGGCAGGTGGCGGGCGCGGAGGGTGGCTTCGCTCAGTTGCCAGAGAGACAGGCCCGCGCAGCCGATCAGCCCGGCCCACATCACGCCGGGCCCCCACGGATTCGCTGCCAGCTGTTCGATGGCTCCCGTCGGTTCGGCCTGCCCCGGCTGGCCGAAGGCCAAAGCGATGGCGATAGCACCGATCACAATGTGGAGCAGGGCCATTACGGCGAACCCGGAACGTGCGACGACGTCCAGCACCTTGGTGTTGGACACCGCCTCGGCCGCGTTGGCGGCTTCTCCGAGGGCCGTATCTTCATCCGCCATTGCTAGCCGTTCATGGGGCCTTCGGCGTGGATGTTTTCGGCGCCCGGGCCGGTGAGTTTCACGGTGCAGCGGACGATGAGCTGGTCCGGTGCGGTGTGGACGTCCGCGAGGGTGTCGGCCGGGTTGATGACCGTGTAGCTTTCGGTGCCCTCCTGGACGTCGAAGCCCCGCGACTTGGCGTCCTGGCTGGCGTTGGCGAGAGCTTCCCGGCGCAGTTCGTCGAGGTACGACTGGTCGCCGGACCGTGCAGAGTCGCCGAAGGCCCAGCCAAAGAGAGTTCCGGTTCCGTTCATGGTGCTGATTTTACGCATGCCTCACCCTACCAAGATATTGATAAGGGTGCTTATTATCTGTCCGTGGATGCTGCTAGGACCTGCTGGCGTCCGCGGCAGCAAGGTCCGGGTCCGCGTCAGCCGGGTCCGAGGATTCCCCGGCCTCTGCCGAGCCCGCCGGTTCCGGTTCTGCGGCGTCGGTGGTCCAGACCTGGACGATCGCCCAGATCACGGCGGCCAGCGGGACGGACAGCACGGCGCCGATGATGCCGGCGAGAATGGTCCCCGCCGTCAAGGCCAGCAGGATGACCAGGGCGTGCAGCTGCAGGGACTTGCCCATCACCACGGGTTGAAGCAGATTGCCCTCAAGCTGGTTGACGGCGATCACCACGATCACCACAATCAGTGCCACCACGGGTCCGTTGGCTACGAGTGCCACCAGCGCCGCCAGGATGCCTGCCACGGTGGCTCCCACGATCGGGACGAAAGCGCCGATGAAGACAATGATGGCCAGCGGGATGGCCAGCGGGACCCCCAGGACCAGCAGTGCTGTGCCGATGGCCACCGTGTCCACCAGGGCAACAATGGCTGTCCCGCGCACGTAATCGCCCAGAACCTGAATGGTGCGTGCGCCCGATCGGCGCAGCTTGGCCTCGCGGGCGCCGGTGTAAGGCCGCAGGAAGAAGTTCCAGATCGCGGCCCCGTCCTTGAGGAAGAAGAAAAGGATCACCACCATGAGGCTGGCCCCGGCGAGGAACTCGGTGATGACGGACAGCCCGGTGATGGCTCCGGAGCGGACCTGGCTGCTGGCGGCGAATTCCACGATGGCCGCCCGGGCCTGTTCAATCTGCTCCCCGTCCACCGGGATGGGGCCGTTGAGCAGGAACGACTGCAGTTCGTCCAGGCCCGAGGATGCCTGGCTTGCGAGGTCTCCCCATTGGCTGCGGATGGAGGCGACAATGACGGTGGTGACGCCGGCCAGCACGGCGAGCAAGGCCACGAAGGCCACTGCAGTGGCCGCGGAGGCGGGCAGGCCCCGGCGCTTCAGGAGATTGACGAACGGCATGATGGCGGCCGCCAGGATCAGGGCGATCAGCACCGGAATGACCAGGAGCCGGATCTGCAGCAGCGCGAAGACGGACACCACCACAACGGTGAGGACCAGCAGGATCTGGGCCGAGCGGACGCCCACCCTGCCCAGGCCGTCTGCCCAGGGGTCCGGGCGCTTGCCGTCCACCGTGATGTCGACTGATCTGGCCAAGGGGTACTCCAATTCGTCAGCGTGCAGAAACGGGACGCCCGGACCGGCCGAGGCCGGGATGAGAACTCCCCAAATAGCTAAGCCTACTGAGTTATGGCCCCGGCTACACGCCGAGCCACTCCGCGCAGGAGTTCAGGTTCCGGTTGACGCTGTCCACGGCAGCTGCTTCATTGTGCGCCTCGATGGCATCCACCAGCTCGCCGTGCCCTTCGTCGGGGAGACCGTTGAAGCCGCTGCGGCGCTGCTGCCGAAGCAGGTCGGCATGGAACACGCCGCCAAAGCTGACGTACAGCTCATGCAGCAGCGGATTCCCCGAAGCCTGCGCCACCAGCACATGGAAATCCCAGTCGGCGCGGGCCCAAACGGGGTAGTCCTCAGCGTTCCAGGCGTCACGCCGCTCCGCCAGCAGCGCTTTCATGGCGGCAATGTGTTCAGGTTGTGCGTTGCGGGCGGCCAGCCGGGCCGCCTGGGTGTCCAGGCCCACCCGGACCTCGAGGATGTGCTCCTGGGTGTGGTCCTTGTACATGCGCTGAGCCGCGCCGGAGATCTCGCTGGTGGCCCGGACGTAGGTGCCGTCACCGCGGCGGACCTCCAGCATCCCGCTGTGGGCCAGCGCCTTGATGGCCTCGCGCAGGGTGCCCCGGGACACACCCAGCCGGGCCATCAGCTCGGGCTCCGCGGGGATCTTCTGTTGCAGCTGCCATTCGCCGGAATGGATCATCTCGCGGAGCTTGTCCGTAATCTCGTCCGCCAGAACAGGCCGGTGCGAAGCGGTAAGAGTCATGGCTTGGTCCTTGCCGTCAGAAGGTGCCCCACCACGATCTGGGTAAGGGCGATGGCCAGCAGCAGAACCAACGGTACGGTCCAGCCGCCGGTAGCGCTGTGCAGCAGGCCCATGCCGAACGGGCCCACTGTGGCCAGCAGATACCCCACCGACTGCGCCAGCGTGGACATGGCGGTGGTTTCCGCCGTCGACCGGCCGCTCCGGCTGATCATCACCATGACCAGCGGGAAGATGCCCAGGCCGAACCCCAGCAGCGCGGCCGGAACAGCGGCCAGCGCGGCAGGCAGCAGCATCAGGGCAGTAATGCCCAGGAGCATGGTGACGCTTGCCAGGTAGAAGGCCGGGCGGAGCATCCGCGGACGGGAGCCGATGGCCAGGAGCACCATGCCCGCCGGAACGGAGACCAGCTGCATCAGGCCGTACATCAGGCCGCTGTCCGTGGCGGTCAGCCCGGTGGTGGTGAGCATGTACGGGAACCAGCTCAGCACCGCATAGGCGAGCAGCGCCTGGAGGGTGAAGATGGAGGTGAGCAGTGCGCCCTTGCGGGTGCGAATCAGCGGCCACGGGGAAATGCTGGTGCCCCGGCCGGGGGCCGCGTTCCGGTGTGCGTGGAGTGCCACCGGGAGAAAGCCAAGGAAAGCGGCCACGGAGAGCAGTCCGATGGAGCCAAGTCCCGCCGACGCCGAACCCAGGAGCTGGGCCACCGGGACCACCATCACGGCCGTAACGGTGGCGCCCGTGGTCATGGTGACCGTGTAGAGGGCCGTCATGAGGGAGGTGCGGTCGGCGTAGTGCTCGCGGATGAAGGACGGCATGGCAACGTTGCAGACAGCGAGCCCGGACATCCCCACCACCGTTCCGGCCAGCAGCATGCCCGTGGACGGGATACCGCGCACCAGAAGGCCGACGGCCAGCATTCCCAGGGCCAGCAGGATGGCTTTTTCCACCCCCATCCGGCGCGTCAGCCAGGACGTGGCCGCCCCGGCGACTGCAAAGCACAGGGTGGGAACGGAGGGGATGACGGCGGCAATGAATGCACCGTAGCCCAGGACTTCCTGGAGGTCATGGAGGAGGGCCGAGGCCCCGGTGATGCCTGCGCGGAGGTTGAGGCCGATCAGCACAAAGGCCACGATTCCGAAGACGACGACGGCGCGGGGCCGGGCTGCCTTTGCCCGCTCGGCAGGTGGGGTGTCAGTTCCGGGCGGTGCCGCCGTCGTCGTGGTTGCCATACTTAAACATTAGACGTTAGACGTTTGATGTTTGTAAAGATGTGGCAAACATCTCCGGAAGGCCCGAGTTCCGGACGTACCGTAATCCCGAAACGCATGCGCCGTATGTGACTGATGTGAACAGTGTTCCCAAATGTGCTTCGTGGCCTTACCATTCGTAGTGTCGGCGTAAAGCATGGGGGTCCACGCCAGCCGCTGGCAGTTTCTGGGGGAGTCCTTCCGCAGAGTTAACCGTTAGTCCTGCCGGGAGTGGCTGATGTCCAATTTCACCCCATACTTCATACGAGTTGCCGCTGCCTTTGCCGCCGCTTCCCTATTGGTCATGGCCGGCCTGCCGGCCGCCAACGCTACGACCGAGCCAGCGGTGCCCGATCCTGTGGTGGCCGCGCCCGCAGAGTCTGGTGCCCAGAGAACCATCGTCCGTCAATCCGCGGGAGTTGGCGCGCGCGCAGCCGACATCAAGGTCACCCTGGTCACGGCGAAGACGAGAGATAAAACTGACGCCGACGTTGCATCCATCGATGTCACTAAAGCCAAGGCGGCCGTTACTTCGGCAGGGGACTACTGGCGAACGATCAGCGACGGCAAGCTGACCATCAGCCTCGCCAGCCTCAAGCTGGGATTCGTCACCAGCGCCAGCTCCGGCGACAACTTCGATGTGATTCTGGAGACCATCACCAGGGAGCTGGGGTGGAAGGCTGACCCGGGCCAGGCCCTCGTCGTATTCATTCCGAGGTCAGACGTCGTCGTGTATTCCGTCGGCGGCAACCTGGGCGCCGGCTGGTCGTCCGGAGCCACCACCGGGCGAATCGTGATGCCGCTGACCAGTGGGTTCACTTCGCCAGTCCTGGCGCACGAGTTCGGGCACGTGTTCGGTTTGCAGCATGCCAACTCCCTCGACTGCTCTAGTGGACGCGCGGACACGGCCGTCACAGCCTGGGCGGTGGGCGACGGCGAGTGTTATGCCCGCGAGTATGGCGACGGAACTGATTTGATGGGCGTCTCCCAGTACGCACAGCCCTACCTTAACGCCGCCCTTTACGACTACGGTTCGTTTGGGAGCGGGGACGAGATCCGCGATCTTGGAACATTGCAGGGCAGCCAGACAGTCACGCTACTTCCGTGGGCCAGTAATTCCGCTGCTCGAGCCGTGAAGTTCCAGGATCCGGGCAGCGGCGAGACCTACTACGTTCAGCTTCGGCTTCCCGTCGGCTACGACTCGGCAACCGCGGTCAACGGCAACAAAGGCGTCCAGATCCTCAAAGCGGGCCCGGAACCGGGATCGTCACTGCTTCTTCCGCCCAGTACCCTTGCCTTCAGCGGCTGGTACGGCTCCAACCTCGCATGGCAACGCGGCGGAGTGTTTACGACCTACGCCGGCGTGCAGATCCGGGTCAACGACATCACTTCGACATCGGCGTCCGTAACAGTTGACTCCGTCTCCCCGGCCATCGTGAGCCAACTCGATCAGGCTGCCGCCCGGAACAGCCTGGGTAGTCCTGTTAGGGCAGCGGCGCTGGGGCTCGCCAATTACGGCGCCTACCGTGACTATCAGCGTGGCACCGCCGTCTGGTCGGCAGCGAGCGGCGCGTACGAGTCCACTGGGGCCATCCGAAACACCTGGCTGTGGTCCGGAATGGAAAGTGGTCCCCTCGGCTACCCGGTGACGGATGAAATCGGTGGCCTCGTGTCGGGTGGGGTTTATCAGATGTACCAGGGGGGCGCCATTGTATGGTCCCCGGTTACCGGCGCCCACACGTCGAGAGGCGCTATCCGGGTTGCCTGGGGCGGCGTGGGATATGAATCGGGCACGCTGGGGTATCCGGTCGCCAGTGAGGTGGGCGGGCTAAGGAATGGCGGAGCGAACCAGGATTTCCAACGCGGGTCGATTGTCTGGTCCGCCTCCACCGGGGCGAAGGTATCAACGGGCGCGATCCGCAGCACCTGGGTGTGGAGCGGACTCCAGAATGGCCCACTGGGATACCCGTACACGAATGAAATCAAGGGTCTGCGGGATGGCGGGGCCTACCAAATGTTTGAAGGCGGCGCCATCGTTTGGTCCCCTGCCACGGGCGCACACGTGTCCAAGGGCGGTATCCGGCAGGCTTGGGCCAATACGGGTTTTGAGAACGGTCCGCTCGGCTATCCCACCACCAGTGAATACGTTGGCTCCAGCGGAACCGTGATCCAGAACTTTCAAGGCGGGCGCATTGTCTGGAGCCCGAGCACCGGGGCGCAGGTGATCATCTAACGAAGCGGCCCTCTGCAATCGGTGCTGGCCGAAAAGCCGCTTCTTACCGCTGCTGGCGCTGGTTCAGCCGCTGGACCGCCAGCGCCAGCCACAGCTGTACACGGTCCTGGGTCTGCGCGGGATCGTAGCCGGTCAGCTCGGTGATCTGCGCCAGCCTGTACCGCACGGTGTTGCGGTGCAGCGTCAGTGCTTCGGCGACGGCGGCCACCGAGCCGTTGTTGTTCAGGTAGCTCTCCAGCGTGGCCATCAGCTCGGCCCCGTGCAGGGCGTCGAAGTTCCGCAGCGGGTTGAGGGACTCGTTCGCCATGTCCGCCAGCGGCACGTCCTCGCTGGCCAGGAGCAGCGACGTGAGGCTGAGGCGCTCGGGCTCGTTGACGGGCAGGCCGTGGCTGGCCGCGTCGCGCGCCTCGAAGTAGCTCCAGCGCACCCCGTTGGGTTTGGTGTAGGCGCCGCCGATGCCGATCGTGGCGTGGATGCCGGCCTCGGCCAGATGGTCGCTGAGGCTCTTCGCCAGGGCGGCGGCCCCGCTGCCGTCGTCCTGCACAACGACGATCAGGTCCTTCCCGACGACGGCGGTCACGCCGTGCTCCAGCGGCCGCGGCATCGAGGAGCTCACCAGCTGCTTGGGATGAGCCGCGGACTCGGCGAGGAGGACCACGCTCTTGCGGGTGCTGTTGATGCCGATGCCGGCAAGCCGCCGGGCCGCCTCGCTGGATTCCAGGGTCCCGTGGATCACGTCCTCCAGGACCTGGCCGGACAGCGCCCGCTGGGCCTGCCGCTGCTTGACCATGTTGTTCAACTCCACGCTGATGAGGTTCTGGGCATAACCGACGATGCCGGAGTCCTCGAACGGCTGCCGGACCCAGAGGGTGCACGCGTCGCGCCGGCCGGTGGGGATGGGGTAGGACGCCCACGTGTCGGCCGTGGGGGCGGGGTTGCCGGGAACGCTGTTGTACAGCTGCGCAGTGAACTGGGTCAGGACAATATCCGTGCGCAGCATGGAGCCGAGGTTCTTGAGCAGCTCGGAGAGGCCGCCGCCGGTCAGCAGGGCGCGGGCCAGGATTTGGTGTCCCGCGATGAGCCGTTCCAGTTTCGCGTAGTGGTCCGCCGACTGGGCATCCGCCACCAGCTTGGTGATGGCAATGAACGGTGTCTCGTAGGGGACCTCCACCACGGGAAGGCCCCAGCGGTTGGCCTCTGCAATCAGCGCCGGCGGAACGGCGTCGTGCGTCAGCCCGATCCCGAAACCGATCCCCACCGCACCCGCCCGCTGCACCTGCCGCACAAAGCGGCGCTGGTCCGGGGCGGACTTCAGCCGCATCCCGGTGGTGAGCACCAGCTCGCCGCCATTGAGGAAGCGCTGCGGGTCCTCCTGCTCGGTGACGGCGACCCAGTGGATGTCCTGGTGCCACGTCGTCTCGGCGAGGCCGGATTTGACGAGCTTGAGCGACTGGACGCCCAGCAGGGCGGCGAGGGAAATTGCCATGGATTCAGGATAGCTGCGCGCTGGGCAACCGCACTAAAGGATTCAGGGGATGGTGTGCAGGTGGCTATTCCCTGCGTACGGGCCCTGGCATAGGCTCATGAGCAGTCGCAACACTGGGCCGGTCGCAGAACCGGTTACAGAAACCAGCATGAAAGAGGTTGAACACCGTGGTCCAAACCTTGCAGAACTTCATCAACGGCGAATTCGTCACACCCGCCGGCACCGGTCTGCTGGACATCGTGAATCCCACCAACGGTGAGGTGGTGGCCAAATCGCCCATCTCCGTGCAGGCCGACGTCGACGCCGCCATGACGGCTGCCAAGGATGCCTTCAAGACCTGGAAGCACGTCACCCCGGCCCAGCGGCAGCTGATGCTCCTCAAGCTTGCCGACGCCGTCGAGGCCAACAGCGATGAACTCGTCGAAGCCCAGCACCGCAACACCGGCCAGGTGCGTTCACTGATCGCGTCGGAGGAAGTCGCCGCCGGCGCCGACCAGCTGCGCTTCTTCGCCGGCGCCGCCCGCATCCTCGAAGGCAAGTCAGCCGGCGAGTACTTCGAAGGCCACACCTCCTACGTGCGACGTGAACCCATCGGCGTCGTGGCCCAGGTTGCCCCCTGGAACTACCCGTTCCTGATGGCCATCTGGAAGATCGGCCCCGCGCTCGCCGCCGGGAACACCGTGGTGCTCAAGCCATCGGACACCACCCCCGAGTCCACCCTGGTCCTTGCCCGCCTTGCCGGCGAGATCTTCCCGGCCGGCGTCCTCAACGTGGTGCTTGGCACCGGTGAAACCGGCGCCATGATGGTGGAGCACAAGGTCCCCGGCCTTGTCTCCATCACCGGCTCCGTCCGGGCCGGCATCGCCGTGGCCTCCGGCGCTGCCAAGGGACTCAAGCGCGCCCACCTGGAGCTCGGCGGCAAGGCCCCGGCCATCGTCTTCAAGGACGCCGACATCAAGAAGAGCGCCGCGGCCATCGCCGAGTTCGCCTTCTTCAACGCCGGCCAGGACTGCACCGCCATCACCCGGGTCCTGGTGGAAGACTCCGTTCACGACGACGTCGTGGCAGCCATGGTGGAACACACCAAGACCCTTCACACCGGCTCGCAGAACGACGAAGACAACTACTTCGGCCCGCTCAACAACGTGAACCACTTCAACGCCGTGACGTCGGTTGTGGAGCACCTGCCCGCGAACTGCAAGATTGTCACCGGCGGCCACCGGGCAGGGGACAAGGGCTTCTTCTTCGAACCCACCATCATCACCGGCGCCAAGCAGACCGACGACATCGTCCAGAAGGAAACCTTCGGACCGGTCATCACAGTCCAGACGTTCAGCTCCGAGGCCGAGGCCGTGGAGCTGGCGAACGACGTCGACTACGCCCTGGCCTCCAGCGTCTGGACCACCGACCACGGCACCGCCATGCGCGTCAGCCGCGACCTGGATTTCGGCGCGGTGTGGATCAACACCCACATCCTGCTGACCGCCGAAATGCCGCACGGCGGCTTCAAGCAGTCCGGCTACGGCAAGGACCTTTCCATGTACGGCGTCGAAGACTACACGCGCATCAAGCACGTGATGAGTGCACTGGATGCATAAAGCAGACGCATAACTCCGACGCTTCACTCACTCCACGATTTTCCAGAAAGGCATTCCCATGACTGCAACCGCCCATGACATCACCTTCCGTCTCGAGCAGAAACGCCGCGTCCAGGCCGACTTCCCGGGCCCCAAGTCCATCGCGCTGACCGAACGCCGCAAGGCTGTCGTGGCAGCCGGCGTCGCCTCCAGCGTCCCCGTCTACGTCGCGGATGCCGACGGCGGGATCATCCACGACGTCGACGGCAACTCCTTCATCGACCTTGGTTCCGGCATCGCCGTGACCAGCGTCGGCGCGTCCGATCCCGCCGTCGTCGGCGCCGTGAAGGAAGCCGTGGAGCACTTCACCCACACCTGCTTCATGGTCACCCCGTACGAAGGCTACGTGGCCGTCGCCGAGCAGCTGAACCGTCTCACCCCCGGCGACCACGAAAAGCGCACGGTACTGTTCAACTCCGGTGCCGAAGCCGTGGAAAACGCCGTCAAGGTGGCCCGCCTGGCCACCGGCCGTGACGCCGTCGTCGCCTTTGACCACGCCTACCACGGCCGCACCAACCTGACCATGGCCCTGACCGCCAAGGCCATGCCGTACAAGACCAACTTCGGCCCGTTCGCGCCCGAGGTCTACCGCATGCCCATGAGCTACCCGTTCCGCGAGGAAAACCCCTCAATCACCGGTGCAGAGGCTGCCAAGCGCGCCATCACCATGATTGAGAAGCAGATCGGCGGCGAGTCCGTAGCTGCGATCATCATCGAACCGATCCAGGGCGAGGGCGGCTTCATCGTCCCGGCCGACGGCTTCCTGCCGGCACTGGCCGCCTGGGCCAAGGAAAAGGGCATCGTCTTCATTGCCGACGAGGTCCAGTCCGGCTTCTGCCGCACGGGTGAATGGTTCGCCGTCAACCACGAAGGTGTAGTCCCGGACATCATCACCATGGCCAAGGGCATCGCCGGCGGCATGCCGCTCTCCGCGATCACCGGCCGGGCAGACCTGCTCGACGCCGTCCACCCGGGCGGCCTCGGCGGCACCTACGGCGGCAACCCGGTTGCCTGCGCCGCTGCCCTCGCGTCCATCGGCTCCATGGAGGAATACGACCTCAACGGCCGCGCCAAGCACATCGAGGAACTGGCCACCGGCCGCCTCCGCGAACTGCAGGCCGAGCTTGCCGCTTCGGAGAAATCCGTGATCGGCGACATCCGCGGACGCGGCGCCATGCTGGCCATCGAGCTCGTGCAGGCCGGCTCCAAGGAACCGAATCCGGAGCTGACCAAGGCCGTTGCAGCTGCGTGCCTGAAGGAAGGCGTCATCATCCTCACCTGCGGTACGTACGGCAACGTCATCCGGCTGCTGCCGCCGCTGGTCATCGGCGACGAGCTGCTGCTGGACGGCCTCGAGGTGCTGGCCGCCGCCATCAAGGCGCACGCCTAACCACCCTCATTACAACCGGAGAGCCGCGGACAGACCGTCCGCGCCTCTCCGTGTTTTCCGCTGGAGAATGTCCCCCCTGATTGGTGCCCGTGTGGGCTAGAGTCAGCAGTACCACTGCAGGAACGCAGACCGGCCGACGTCGCCCGGGAACCCCGAGCGAGGCTGGATTCTGCCCCAGACCCAAAGAGGGGTTCACCCATGCGATACGTAGTCGGCTACACACCAAACGAGCGCGGGGCGGATGCCGTTGCCCTGGCCACCGCATTGGCCCGGGCGCAGGGCGCGCAGCTGGATCTGGTCTTTGTGGTGGACAAAGGGCTGCATGTTGCCCAGGACGTAGCGAGCGGCCATGTCCTCGCCAACGAGAAGGCAGTGCAGGACGCGCAGCGCGAAGGGCTCAGCCTCGTCCCCGACGACGTCCCCGTGGAGTTCCATGCGCGCCACGCGGACTCGTTCGCCGCGGGACTGATCGAGGCCGCCGTTGACAATGACGCCGCACTTATTGTGGTTGGGGCGGCGAGCAACGGACTGTTCAAACGCCACACCGTGGGCAGCGTGGCCAACGGCCTCCTGCATGCATCGCCCGTGCCCGTCGCGCTGGCTCCGCGCGGCTACCGCCGGACCGAGGCGATCAACCGGCTGACCCTCGCCGTCGGCCAGCGCGCGGGCGCGGAAGCGGCGATCGACGTCGCCATCGGGGCGGCGGGACGCCGGAGCGTGCCGCTGCGGATGGTTTCCCTGGTGGAACTCGACGCCGAAGGCGACCCGGGCGAAGTGGTCAACGCGGCGCACATCCACGCGAACACCGTGCTCACCGAAGCGTCGCGCCGTCTTCCTGACGGGCACAAAGTCACGGTGGAAGTTGCCCACGGCCGCACCATCGAGGAATGCATCGATGACCTCGAATGGGATGACGGCGAGATTCTGATTGTGGGTTCCTCGCGCCTGGCCGAGAAGAACAAGCTGTTCATTGGAAGCACGGCCAACAAGGTGCTCCGCGCGCTGCCGGTGCCCATGGTGGTCATCCCGCGCGAGTACGAGCGGGTGGACACCGCCATGGCGCCCTGACCCACTAGAGCGCGAACGGGCAGAGCGCCAACGGGCAGATAATGCCCCAAAAGCGGAAATCAGGGCATTATCTGCCCGTTCGCGCTTCCCGCAGCGCACGCTTCCGGGCCACGGAGTTCCGGCGCGTCGCGGCCAGCATGTCCACGGTCAGCACCAGCAGAGCCAGCCACACCACGCCGAAGCCGATCCAGCGGTCCAGGGTCATGGCTTCCTTGAACACCACCAGGGCAACGATGAACTGGAGCACGGGCGCGAAGTACTGCAGCAGCCCGATGGTGGTCATGGGCAGGCGGCGGGCAGAGGCTCCGAAGAACAGCAGCGGCACGGCCGTGATCACGCCCGAGGAAACCAGGAGCCAGAAGTGCGCGGAGCCCTGGGTTCCGAGGGTGTTGGTGCCGCTGACGGCGAGGAAGATCATCGTGGCGGCCGCCAGGGGAGTGAGCACCACGGTCTCCATCGTCAGGCTGGTGATGGCGTCCGCCTTGGGGCCGATCCGCTTCTTTACGAAGCCGTAGAGCCCGAAGCTCACCGCCAGCGTCAGCGCGATCCACGGGAGTTTGCCGTACGAAATCGTCAGGACCACCACGGCGATGAACCCGATCCCGACGGCGGCCCACTGGAGCGGACGCAGCTTTTCCTTGAGTACGAACACGCCCAGCAGGACGGAGACGAGGGGGTTGATGAAGTAGCCCAGGGACGCCTCCACGGCCTGGCCGGTGGTCACACCGTACGTGTAGGTCAGCCAGTTGACGGCGATGAGGGCCGCGGCGATGGACAAGGTGCCGAAGATGGCCCGGTCACGGAACGCAGCCGCCAGGACGCCCCAGGAACGGGTGACCGTCACCAGCAGCGTGCAGAACACCAGCGACCACACCACCCGGTTGGCCACGATTTCCACCGCACCTGCGGGCTGCAGCACGAAGAAGTAAAGGGGCAGCAGCCCCCAGAGTCCATATGCGCCGATCCCGAAGAGGACACCCGCCGTCGTGTCCTTGTCCACGGCCTTAAGCGCGGCTCCGGGGCGTGCCGGCTGTCCGCCGGAAGCGCTGTTGGACGCGGCAGCGGAAACAGGGCTGCCCGGTGCGGTCATAGCAATAGGGGTGGCGGTTCCGTCGGGTGTAGGCACACGATCAATAACACCACCTCCGCCGGCGGTATTCCGCCAACACAATGCCGATACTGCGAGAACGGTACCCCAGGGGCTTGCGGTACTCAGTAGGCTTACCAATATGAACGCGCATTCTGAGCGGGCGCTCCGGTGAGGCTCCGCCACAGCAACGCCTCGGGCAGGGGCTACCGGCGGCTGGCCGCAGGCACCGGCTTCACCTACCGCGACCTGGACGGTTCCACGCTGCCCCCGGGGCCTGTCCGGGAGCGGCTGGAGAGCATCGGCATCCCGCCGGCGTGGACCGATGTGTGGATTGCGCCCTACGACAACGGCCACATCCAGGCCACCGGACTGGACGCGGTGGGCCGCCGCCAGTACATCTACCACCCGGCCTGGCGTGAAAAGAAGGACCGGCTCAAGTTCGACCGGGCCCTTCAGCTCGCCGAATCCCTGCCAGGGGCACGCAGGCTGGTCACCATGGACCTCCGCAACGAGGGATTCTCCCGCGAACGCGTCCTGGCGGGTGCCTTCAGGATGCTGGACAGCGGATCGCTGCGGGTCGGATCCGAGCGGTACACCAACGAGAACGGCAGCCACGGCCTGGCCACCCTGCTGTGCGCGCACGTGAAAGTGAAGCAGGAGACCCTCCAGCTCAGCTTCCCCGCCAAGAGCGGCAAGACCTGGGACTCGGAGATCGACGACGCCGACCTCGCCGCCCTGGTCCGTTCGCTCAAGCGCCGCGGTGGTAACGCCAGGCTCCTGGCGTACAAGAACGGGCGCAGCTGGCATCCGGTGGGCAGCGCTGACATCAATGAATACGTGAAGGAACGCACCGGCGCGGACTTCACCGCCAAGGATTTCCGCACCCTTCGAGGCACGGTGGCGGCGGCGGTCAGTCTCGCCCGGTCCGGGCCGCAGGCGACGGTGGTGGCGAAGAAGCGGGCCATCAGCCTGGCGATGCAGGACGCCGCGGCGGTGCTCGGGAACACGCCGTCGATCGCCCGTAAAAGCTATGTGGATCCGCGCCTGCTGGATCATTTTTCCGCGGGGGAGACCATCGACCCGCGCCGGACGGGCTCGGCCGAATCCGAACTGCGCGCCCTGCTGTACCAGGAGGGCGACGTCGTATCCCTCAATAACTCCCCGGGGAAAGCGGGCTGACCACTTAGAATGGGGGAATTGTGCGCTAAGTGACCTGGCGCAGTCTCTCAGTTCTGGAAGGGCTCCCGGTGTCCAATTCGGCCGAAACCACCCCCAAACGTCCGCTCCGCGTCGCGATCGTCGGCGCCGGACCGGCAGGCGTCTACGCTGCGGACATCCTGACCAAGTCCAATGAGGTCAAGGACGGCGACTTTGAAGTCAGCATCGACCTCTTCGAGGCCTACCCTGCACCGTACGGCCTGATCCGCTACGGCGTGGCTCCGGACCACCCGCGCATCAAGGGCATCGTCAACGCGCTCCACAAGGTGCTGGACCGGGGCGACATCCGCTTCCTCGGCAACGTGACGTATGGCCGCGACCTGAAACTCCATGATTTCCGCGCTTTTTACGACGCCGTGATTTTCTCCACCGGCGCCATCAAGGACGCGGACCTGAACATTCCCGGCGTCGAGCTCGAGGGCTCCTACGGGGGCGCCGACTTCGTCTCCTGGTACGACGGCCACCCCGACGTGTCCCGTGACTGGCCGCTGGACGCAAAGGAAATCGCGGTCATCGGCAACGGCAACGTGGCCCTGGACGTGGCCCGCATGCTGGTGAAGCACGCCGACGAGCTGCTGTCCACGGAAATCCCGGACAACGTCTACCGGACGCTGAAAAACTCCCCGGTCACGGACGTCCACGTCTTCGGCCGCCGCGGCCCCGCCCAGGTGAAGTTCACCCCGCTGGAGCTGCGCGAACTGAGCCACGCCAAGGACGTTGACATCGTGCTGTACCCCGAGGACTTTGAGTTCGACGAAGCCTCCGAGGAAGCCATCCGCACCAACAACCAGACCAAGACCATGGTGAACACCATGACCAACTGGCTGGTTGAAGAGCACGCCGAAGCCGAAGTGCCCTCCTCCCGCCGGCTCCACCTGCACTTCCTGCACAGCCCGGTCGAGATCTACGACGCCGCGGGTAGCGCCGCGGGCAACGGCAAGGTTGCGGGGATCAAGTTTGAGCGGATGCAGCTGGACGGCACAGGCAACGTCAAGGGCACCGGAGAGTACATCGACTACCCCGTCCAGGCTGTCTACCGGGCCATCGGCTATCACGGATCGCCGCTGGACGAACTGGAATACGACGCCAAAGCAGGCGTGATCCCCAACGAGGGCGGCCGCGTCCTGGACGCTGCCGGCAACCCCGTCCCGGGGATCTACGCCACCGGCTGGATCAAGCGCGGTCCCGTCGGCCTCATCGGGCACACCAAGGGCGATGCCCTGGAGACCATCGGCTGCCTGCTCGAGGACCGGCTGACCCTGCCGCCGGCGCAGAACCCGGATCCGCACGCCATCATCGCCCTCCTTGAGGAGCGCGGGGTGGAGTACACCACCTGGGAAGGCTGGAACAGGCTCGACGCCCACGAAGCAGCCCTCGGGAAGGCGTGGACGGAAGCGGAGGCGGAGACCGGCGTCGTGCGTGAACGGGTGAAGGTTGTGCCGCGCGAGGAAATGATCCGCATCTCCCGCAGCGCTGAGGACTGACCCGCTCCGGTGGACCAACGGACCGGTGGCGGCGGCGCCGGGCGGGAACTAGACTGGCCGGACCAAGCCACTTCGGCATGCCGTCACGCCTGGCACACTGTTGTGCCGGCAGGGGAGTCCAATGAGGAAAACAATGCAGCCGGCCGTCCCTGGCAGCGCGGACAGCGTTGACGCTGCGGCACTGCTCCAGCGGCATGCCCTCGCGGGTCACGAACTGCTGGCCGGACCCGGCCCGCTCGGTGCCGGCAGCTCCGGTCAGGCCAATAACGTTCGCGTGCCCGGACTGCGAAGCCTCGTGGAGGAATCCTGGCAGCGATCAGTCCAGTTCCGCGCGAATCCGGACAACCCCGAAGCGCCGCTGGCCATGGACCAGGAAGAGCTCGAGGAATACCGCCGGCAGCATCCCCTGGCCACCATCATGCCCGTCATCCATAAGCTACTGGTCCTGCCCAGCCACGACAGCGGCCTGCTGGTAGCCGTGGGTGACGAGGTGGGCCGCCTCCTCTGGGTGGAGGGCGACGCCGTGACGCAGCGCCGGGCCGAGGGCATGATGTTCGTGGCCGGCGCCGACTGGTCCGAGGCCAGTGTGGGCACCAGTGCCCCGGGCACAGCCCTGGCCCTGGGCCGCAGCATCCAGATTTCCGGCGCCGAGCACTACAAGCGCTCCGTCCACCCGTGGAGCTGCACGGCCGTGCCGTTCCACGACCCGGACTCCGGCGCCCTCCTGGGGGTCGTGGACATCACCGGCACCGAATCCGCCGTCGCACCGCACACGCTCTCACTGGTGGAAGCCACCGTTGCGGCAGCCCAGGCCCAGTTGCGCGTGGAGCGGCTCCAGCTGGCGGCCGCCCGCCAGGCCGCACCTGCCCGACGGCGGTCCGCGGCTGCCGCGGGGCGCACTGCGTCCGCCGCGGGTACCGGCAGCCTCTACCGCAACAGCCTCCAGATCCTGGGACGGGATCAGGCACTGCTCAGCATTGAGGGCCGCACCGTGGCGCTCTCGGCCCGGCACAGCGAAATCCTGGCACTTCTCAGCGTCCATCCGGACGGTCTCAGCGCGGAGGAACTCTGCACCCTGTTGTACCCGGGCGAGGGCACCTCCATGACGCTCCGCCCCGAGATGGTGCGCCTGCGCAAGGTCCTGCAGCAGCTCAGCCCGGAGGCCGTCCCCGGGTCCCGACCCTATCGGCTGCCGATGGACCTCATGCCGGATTCCGGCCAGGTCCTCAACTGCCTGCAGCGCGGGGCGCACCGCATCGCCCTGGAGATCTACCGCGGCGCCGTGCTGCCCCGCTCGGAAGCGCCGGGCATCGTCGAACTCAGGGACCGCGTATCCTCGCTGCTGCGCGAAGCGGTGCTCACCGACGGCAGCGCTGATGCGCTGCTGAAGTACGCGGAACTGCCGGAAGCAAAGGACGACGTCGGCGTCCGCATCGCCGCACTGAAGCTCCTGCCGCCGCGCTCGCCCAAGCGGGCCGCCCTCGTCGCCGATCTTGAACGGCTGGAAACTGAACTCAGCGCCTGACCTCACAACGTGAGCCGCGTCACTTGGGTTGCAACCTGACTGCAACCTCCCCGCTCCTACGCTGAATGCAACGGCGGCCGCAGTACTGGCCGCTAATCATCTTGCACAGCAAAGGAGCTAGCAATGACTGTCTACGCACAGCCCGGTACCGAAGGTTCGAAGGTCACGTTCAAGGACCGCTACGAGAACTGGATCGGCGGCGAGTGGGTTGCCCCCGTCAAGGGCCAGTACTTCGAAAACATCACCCCGGTCACCGGCAAGGCATTCTGCGAGGTGGCCCGCGGCACGGCCGAGGACATCGAACTGGCACTGGACGCCGCACACAAGATCGCGCCCTCCTGGGGCAAGACCTCCGTCGCCGAGCGCGCAGCCATCCTGAACAAGATCGCGGACCGCATCGACGAGAACCTCGAGATGCTCGCCGTCGCCGAGTCCTGGGACAACGGCAAGCCGATCCGCGAAACCCTCAACGCGGACATTCCGCTGGCCGCCGACCACTTCCGCTACTTCGCCTCCGCCGTCCGGGCCCAGGAAGGCCGGCTGTCACAGCTCGACGACGACACCACCGCCTACCACTACCACGAGCCCCTCGGCGTCGTAGGCCAGATCATCCCGTGGAACTTCCCCATCCTCATGGCCGTCTGGAAGCTCGCCCCGGCACTGGCCGCGGGCAACGCCGTGGTCCTTAAGCCCGCAGAGCAGACGCCCTCCTCGATCCTGGTCCTGATGGAACTCATCGGCGATCTGCTGCCTGCCGGCGTGCTCAACGTGGTCAACGGCTTCGGCGTCGAGGCCGGCAAGCCCCTCGCCTCCAGCCCCCGGATCCGCAAGATCGCCTTCACCGGCGAGACGTCCACTGGCCGGCTGATCAGCCAGTACGCCAGCCAGAACCTGATCCCGGTCACCCTGGAGCTCGGCGGCAAGAGCCCGAACATCTTCTTCAACGACGTTGCCGAGTCCGACGACGCGTTCTATGACAAGGCACAGGAAGGCTTCGCGCTGTTCGCCTTCAACCAGGGCGAAGTCTGCACCTGCCCCTCCCGAGCCCTGGTCCAGGAAGACATCTACGACTCCTTCATGGCCGACGCCGTGGCCCGTGTGGAGAAGATGATTCAAGGCAATCCGCTGGACACCGAAACCCAGGTGGGCGCACAGGCCTCCAACGACCAGCTGGAAAAGATCCTCTCCTACATCGACATCGGCAAGCAGGAAGGTGCCAAGGTGCTCACCGGCGGCGCCCGCGCCCAGCTGGAAGGCGATCTGGCGGGCGGCTATTACGTCCAGCCGACCGTTTTCGAAGGCAACAACAAGATGCGGATTTTCCAGGAGGAGATCTTCGGCCCGGTGGTTTCCGTGACCCGCTTCAGCGATTACAGCGACGCCATGGACATCGCCAACGACACGCTCTACGGCCTGGGCGCCGGTGTCTGGTCCCGCAACGGCAACGTTGCGTACCGTGCCGGCCGCGAAATCCAGGCGGGCCGTGTCTGGGTCAACAACTACCACGCCTACCCGGCCGGCGCCGCGTTCGGCGGATACAAGTCCTCCGGCATCGGACGTGAAAACCACTCCATGATGCTGGACCACTACCAGCAGACCAAGAACCTCCTGGTCAGCTACAACGAAAACAAGCTCGGCTTCTTCTAGGCCGCTCTGAGCCCGGGCGGGGACGGATTGCACGCATCCGTCCCCGCCCGCACCACCTGGCCACCCCTCAGGAAGGCAGCACGACCCTTTACCGCCCCCTCAAAAGCAATGCTTTAACGACGCAAGGATTTCGCCAATGACGACGACAATGCAAGCAGCCGTAGTAACTGAATTCGGCAAGGATCTTCAGATCCAGACCCTCCCCATTCCCACCCCGGGGCGCGGTGAGGCGCTGGTCAAGGTCATCACCACCGGTGTCTGCCACACGGACCTTCACGCAGCCGAGGGCGACTGGCCGGTCAAGCCCTCACCGCCGTTCATCCCCGGCCACGAAGGCGTAGGCGAAGTTGTTGCCTTGGGTGAAGGTGTCACTGATTTGGCTGTCGGAGACCTCGTGGGCAACGCCTGGCTCTGGTCCGCCTGCGGGGACTGCCAGTACTGCCGCACCGGCTGGGAAACGTTGTGTGAAGCGCAGAAGAACGCCGGTTACAGCGTTGACGGCTCGTTCGGGCAGTACATGCTGGTGGACAGCCGCTTTGCCGCCAGGATTCCCGCGGGTTCGGACCCCGTGGAGGTGGCACCGGTGCTCTGCGCCGGGGTCACCGTCTACAAGGGACTGAAAATGACCGAGGCCAAGCCGGGTCAGTGGGTCACCATTTCCGGCATCGGCGGGCTCGGGCACATCGCCGTCCAGTACGCCGTGGCGATGGGTCTGCGGGTCGCCGCCGTGGACATTGCGGACGACAAACTGGCCCTGGCCAAGAAGCACGGCGCGGAACTCACCGTGAACGCGCTGCACGACGATCCCGCCGAAGTCATCCAACGTGAAACCGGAGGTTGCCATGGAGTCCTGGTCACTGCTGTGCACCCGTCAGCATTCGGGCAGGCGATCGGGATGGCGCGCCGTGGCGGAACCATCGTGTTCAACGGGCTGCCGCCGGGCGACTTCCCTGCGCCGATCTTTGAGATCGTGCTCAAGGGCCTGACGGTCCGGGGCTCCATCGTGGGTACCCGGCAGGACCTCGAGGAAGCACTCGAGTTCTACGCAGAGGGCAAGATCCACCCCACCGTGTCCACCCGGGAGCTCTCCGAAGTCAACGCCGTTCTTGACGAGATGAAGCACGCCAAGATCGACGGCCGCGTCGTCATCAAGTACTGATGTCGGAGGCGAGGCTTCATGCCGCAGTGACGCTACCCGGGGAGGACATCTCCCGGGTGGCGCTCACCGCCGAAGCGGTGGAGCTGCTCAGGAAACTCTGGATCCAACACGGGCCTCTGATGTTCCACCAGTCCGGCGGTTGCTGTGACGGATCCTCGCCCATGTGTTATCCGGCCGGGGAGTTCATCACCGCCGGCGCGGACGTCCTCCTGGGGCTGTTCGACATCGCCGACGGCGTGGAGCCGCAGCCCCTTGAGTTCTGGATGTCCAAGGAGCAGTTCAACTACTGGAGCCACACCCACCTGACCGTGGACGTGGTGCCGGGCCGGGGGAGCGGGTTCTCGGTTGAGGCGCCGGAAGGGAAGCGGTTCCTGATCCGGTCAAAGCTGATGGACTGGCCGTCCTGAGCTGCCCTCCCAAACAGCGCCCAACAGGAGCGCGAACGAACAGTTGGGGCCCTTCTCCCGAGGGGCCCCAACTGTTCGTTCGCGCTCTTTGGCGTCTCACTATCTGGGATAAATGTGACCGTCCACTGGATGGACACTACTCTTGATAAGTCTGTTTCCAGCAAGCTATCGAGATTGTGGACTTTCCTATGAACCTTTTCCGGACGAAATCCATCGAGCAGTCGATCGCCGACGCCGATGAACCCGGACGCAAGCTGAAGCGTTCCCTGAGCACGTGGGACCTCATGATCATGGGCGTCGCCGTCGCAGTTGGTGCCGGGATCTTCTCCGTCGGAGCCAAGGCCGCCGCGAACTTCGCCGGCCCCGCCGTGACGGTTTCCTTCGCCATTGCCGCGGTCACCTGTGCGCTGGCCATCATGTGCTACGCCGAGTTTGCCACGGCCATCCCGGTGGCCGGTTCCGCCTACGTCTTCACGTACGCCACCATGGGCGAGCTGCTGGCCTGGCTCATCGGCTGGAACCTCATCCTGGAACTCTTCACCGCCGCGGCCGTGATCGCCAAGTACTGGGGCATCTACCTCAGCAAGGTCTTCGCGCTCATGGGCGTGGACATTCCGCCCGCCATCTCGCTCGGCGGCATCGACCTCTACTGGGGTGCCTTCCTGATCGTGGCAGTCTTCACCGTCCTGCTGGTGCTGGGGACAAAGCTGTCCGCCCGCGTTGGCAACATCTTCACCCTGATCAAGATCGCCGTCGTGCTGTTCGTCATCGTGGTCGGCTTCACCTACGTGAAGGTCGAGAACTACTCGCCGTTCGTTCCGGCCTCCGAACCCACGGCCGCCTCGGGCACCGCCGACGTGCTCAAGCAGTCCTTCTTCGGGTTCCTGACCGGAGCAGTTCCGGCACAGTACGGCACCCTGGGCATCTTCGCCGGCGCGGCGCTCGTCTTCTTCGCCTTCATCGGATTCGACGTCGTGGCAACCTCGGCCGAAGAGGTCAAGAACCCGCAGAAGACCCTGCCGCGCGGCATCTTCGGCGGCCTGGCGATCGTCACTGTCCTCTACATCCTGGTGTCGCTCGCCCTGACCGGCATGGTGTCCTACACGCAGCTGGCCGAGGCCAAGAACCCCACACTGACCACCGCCTTCGAAGCCGTGGGCAACACCGACGCCGCCAAGGTCATCGCGTTCGGCTCCCTCGTGGGCCTCACCACGGTGATCATGGTGCTGCTGATGGGCCTGTCCCGCGTGGTCCTGGCCATGAGCCGCGACGGCCTGCTGCCGCGTTCGCTGTCCAAGACCAGCACCATCCGTGCGACGCCGGTCCGCCTCCAGATCATCTGCGGCGCGGCTGTGGCCGTCGTGGCAGGCCTGACCAACGTGGACCTGCTCGAGGAAATGATCAACATCGGCACGCTGTCCGCCTTTGTGATGGTGAGCCTGGGCATCCTGGTCCTGCGGAAGAAGCGCCCGGACCTGAAGCCGGCTTTCCGCGTGCCGTTCGGCAAGGTCCTCCCGGTAGTGTCCGCACTCCTGTGCCTCTACCTGATGACCAACCTGGCAGTCGAGACGTGGATCTTCTTCGCCATCTGGCTGGTCATCGGCGTGGCGATCTACTTCTCCTACGGCCAGCGGCACTCCCGGCTGAATGAGAAGTTCGCGGAAGCCAAGGCTGCCGTCAACGGCGCTCCGAAGGCCGCTCCGAACGCCGCCCCGAAGGCAACGCCGGAGGACGAGGACGCGCTCACGCGTAACTGATCTCACGCCCGTCCTGCGGACTCCCGCGGAATTCGCTCTGGCCATGACTCCATAAGATGGAGTCATGGCCAGAGCTGTTAAACCCGAGCGCAAGGCGGAGCTGCTGTCCGCCATCCAGGACTACCTGATGGACAAGACCCTGGCCGAGCTCACGTTCCGGAGCCTCGCAGAGGGCCTGGGCATCAGCTCCTACGTTCTGGTCTACCACTTCGGCAACCGGGAACAGCTGGTCAACGAGATCATCCGCTCCATCGAATCCCGGCTGGACAGCATGCGCACCACGGACGTGCGCGACATTGACAGGGACGCCTGGCGGTCTTTCCTGATGGAATCCTGGCAGTGGACCATGGCCCAGCGGAACCGCCACCTGGCCAGGCTGGAATTTGAGGCCACCGCGCAGGACGTCGTGGCGGCCTCGCCCCGCGGAACAGCGCAGGACCACTTCCGCATGCTTCACGACAAAGCGCGCGACTGGCTGGTGGTGCAGGGCATCCGCCCCGAGTACGCGGACACTGACGCCCGACTCTTCACGTCCACCTTCTACGGCCTGCAGTTCGACTTTGTGGTGATGAACCAGCCCGAGGAAGCAACAAAGGCCTTCGAACTGATGGTGGCCGTCTTCTTCTCGAACCTTGAGCACCGCCTGGCCACCGACGGCCAGCACTTCTGAGCTTTAAGCGCGGGCCTAGGGTGCTGCGTGGCGGCCCATCCATTCAACGAGGGGCCGCAGTTCGTCCCAGAGCCGGCCAATTTCCTCAGCGGCTGCAGGCGTGGACAGCCAGTCCGGTTCACCCAGCACCCGGCCGGCGGAGAGCGACTTGTATTTGAGGAGCTCCGCCCGGGGATGTTCACGCGGGAAGCCCCGCGGCACGGTCTTGAGCCGTTCCCCTTCGACAGTAAAGCCGGCCTCGGCGACCCTACGGACGATCTGCTCCAAGGATTCGCCCGTTCCGGTCGCGTCCACCGAATTCCGGAAGCGGGCAAGCTGGGCCGGTGAGCTCGAATGGCAGCCGCCGCCCACCAGGAGGCCGTCGGCGCTGATCTGCACGTAGTAGCCCACGCCTTCCTGGAAGGACGCGAGGGCCCCCTGGGCCGTCTTGTACGGGGACTTGTCCGGCGAGAACCGGACATCCCGGTTGGGGCGGAAGATCTTCGCGGGCCCGAACCTCGGCTCCAGTTCGGCCAGCAGGGCAGTCAGCGGTTCCCGGACGAGCGTTTCGTAGCCGGGCTTGTGCTCCAGCCACCACTCCCGGTTGTTGTTCTGCTCAAGTTCGGCATAAAAGCCGAAGGCAGCGGCGGGGATACCGGCGAATGTGTTCATGTAGGGAGCCTAGGGCGGCGTCGCCGGCCGGGCCAGTGGCCGGGGGCCCGTATGTGGAAAACGGCTTGTGGAAAACAGCGGGTAAGAGCCAAACGGCGGGGAAGAGCCGCAAACGGCAAACGCAGAACACCCCGCCGCGGATGCTCCGCAGCGGGGTGTCCTTGTGAATCGCAGTCAGCGGCGCCGGGGGCGCCGCAGAACAACGAGGCTACAGCTTGTTGGCTGCCTCGGCGTCGGATTCGGTCTGGCCGGCGCCCAGGTTGGCGCGCAGCTTGGCGCCGAGGTCGGCGTCAACGTTGGTCCAGTACTGGATGGCGCGTTCCTTGATCTCGGGCGTCTTGACGCCGCCCACCGCACCGGTGATGGTGTCCAGCAGACGGGCCTTGGCGCCGTCGTCGAACACTTCGCGGTACAGCGTGCCGGCCTGGCCGAAGTCGCCGTCCTCGGCGTGCAGGGAGTGTGCGGAGAGCGTCAGCTCGCCGTCGTTCTCCCAGCCGCCGCCTGCAACTGCGGGCTCAACGGCAGCGGGGCCGCCAACCGAGTTCGGGGCGTAGACCGGAACGGAGGGGGCGTTGAAGTGGTAACGCCCGGCGCCGTCTTGGCTGTAGTTGTTGACCTGGTTCTTAGGCTGGTTCACCGGGATCTGGGCGTGGTTGGTGCCCACGCGGTAGCGGTGCGCGTCAGCGTAGGAGAAGATGCGGGCCTGCAGCATCTTGTCCGGCGAAGCGGCGATACCCGGCACGAAGTTCGACGGCGCGAAGGTGGCCTGCTCGATCTGCGCGAAGTAGTTCTCCGGGTTCCGGTTCAGCTCCATGGTGCCCACCTTGATCAGCGGGTAATCCGAGTGCGGCCACACCTTGGTGAGGTCGAACGGGTTGAAGCGGTAGGTCTTGGCGTCCTCGTAAGGCATGACCTGGACGTGCAGGTCCCAGGAGGGGAAGTTGCCGGCGGCAATGTTCTCCTGGAGGTCGCGGATGTAGAAGTCCGCATCCGAACCGGCCAGCTCTTCGGCGCGGTCGCCGGTGATGGTCTTGACGCCCTGGTTGGACTTGAAGTGGTACTTGACCCAGAAGCGCTCACCCTCGGCGTTGATCCACTGGTAGGTGTGCGAGCCGTAGCCCTGCATTTCGCGCCAGGAAGCCGGCAGGCCGCGGTCGCCCATGAGCCACGTGACCTGGTGTGCGGACTCCGGGGACAGGGTCCAGAAGTCCCACTGCATGTCGGCATCGCGCAGGTGGGTGCCCGGGAGGCGCTTCTGCGAGTGGATGAAGTCCGGGAACTTGATGCCGTCGCGGATGAAGAATACCGGGGTGTTGTTGCCCACGAGGTCGTAGTTGCCCTCGGAGGTGTAGAACTTGACGGCGAAGCCGCGGGGATCGCGCCAGGTGTCGGGGGAGCCGTTCTCGCCGGCGACCGAGGAGAAACGGATCAGCATTTCGGTCTCGACGCCCGGCTGCAGGAACGCGGCCTTGGTGTACTTGGAGACGTCCTCGGACGTGGTGAACTTACCGAAGGCTCCGCCGCCCTTGGCGTGCACTACACGCTCCGGGACGCGCTCGCGGTTGAACTGTGCGAGCTTCTCGATCAGGTAGTGGTCGGTCAGGATGATGGCGCCGTCAGCGCCGACAGCCTTCGAGTGTGCATCGGAAGTGACGGGAGCACCGGACTGTGTGGTGGACACAGCGGGCGCAGAGATGTTCAAGGTCATCTTTCTCCTTTGGTTGGTTTTCTTGCTTAGTTTCGTTCGGCGGGTAGCTTTTGGGTGCGCTGGCAGTCCTGGCAGATGCCCTGGTACATAACGTCAGCGATCTGGATGGTCATCGGCTCGGAGTTTTCGTCCCAGTGCGGCGTGAGGCAGGGCGCATGGCCCACGGCGCAGTCCACGTCCTCCACCCGCCCGCAACTGATGCAGATGGCGTGGTGGTGGTTGTCGCCCACCCGCGTCTCGTACAGCGCAGGGGAGTGGGGTGGTTCGAACCGGCGCAGCATATGCAGGTCCGTGAGGTCTCCAAGGACCACATATACGGATTGTGCGGTCATCTCGGGCAGCTCCTCACGCGCGGCGGCAAGGATGCTTTCAGCCGGCGAGTGAGGGTGGTGTTCGACGGCGGTGAGGACCGCCAGCCGCTGTTTGGTCACCCGGCGGCCGTGGGCGCGCAGGGCAGCTGCCCATGCATCCTGGCCGGCCTCGTGAACTGTCATAGCCCCATTCAAGCACTTATTATGACTAAATCACAATAAGGCGGGGCTAATCTCCGGAGAATGCAGCAACATTTCAAAGGGGTTGACGGCTTCACCGGCGGAGCGGCCCAGCGCGTGCAGTTCCAGGCGGCCTGTGACGGCAGTGTCCGGCACGATGCAGCTCAGGCCGGTGACGGCCTGACGGAGCGCCAGGGCCTCCAAAGCCGCGGCCAGGGCCAGCAGTTCCCCCGGGGCCACATCCTCCACGGACCCGAGGGGCCGCTCGGGGGACAGGACCGTGTGGTGGGACCCTGCCGGGGTCGACGGCGGCCAGGCGCGGATGGCGGGCAGCGGCGCACCGGATTCCGGGCCAGCTTCCGGGCGTACCGCCGGGCTTGCCGCCGGGCCTGCCGCGTTCAGCAACGCGGTGCGCAGGCCGGCGTCGTACTTGTCCAGGTCCCGGTCCGACGCAGGCTTCCTGCGCTGCGCCGGCAGGGAGAGCTGTTCCGCCGGGGTGACCGGTTCGCCGTCCCAGCGACCGAAAAGGTGGAACGTGGGGGTGGAAGATTCCGCAGCCGGTTCGCCGATGGAGGCACCGAGCGCATGCCAGCGGTGCGCGAAGAGCAGGGTGCAGGTATCAGCCCCCAGGACGTCGGCCAGTGCTCTGCGGGCAGCGTTGTGGCAACGCAGCCAGTCGGCGGCCGAACGGTGGTCCAGGGCCGTTGCCGGATCGCTGAGGCGGATCATCAGGTGGCCGGAGGTCAGCGGAGTGCGCGGCCGGGTGACCTCCCAGACCGACGAGCCGAAAAGCAGCCGTCTGGACAACTGCATGCGCACTCCCTCCACCGTTGTGATTCCCCGCCCGGGGTTATCCCCGAGACTATCAAGGCCAAGGTGAACCTTCGGGGCCGGCTGCCCGGCCGCGGCTCGGCAGCCCCCACCGCAGCCCGTACCCCGCACGGCAGTCCACCGCAGGGTGCCCCGGTTCCACCGGCGTGCGCGGCTAGAGTTGCCCAGTGGCAAAACTTCTGGCTGACCTCACCCCGCTGCGCGAAAGCCCCGACTTCCGCAGGCTCTGGCTCGGATCCGCCGTCTCCAACCTCGGCAGCCAGTTGACCCTGGTTGCGGTGAGCCTGGAGGTGTACCGGCTGACCCAGGACAGCCTCTACGTGGGGCTCCTGAGTATTTTCGCGCTGGTTCCCCTGGTGCTGGGAGGACTGCTGGGCGGCTCCATCGCCGATGCCCACGACCGCCGCAGGGTGGCCCTCCTGGCAACGAGCGTGCTGTGGCTGACCACGGCCGCGTTGGCGGCTCAGGCCTGGCTGGAGGTTGGGAACGTGTGGCTGCTGTATGTGCTGGTGGCCGTGCAGAGCGGAGCGCAGGCCATCAACCAGCCGGCCCGCAGCGCCATCATCCCGATGCTGGTCCGCAAGGAACTGCTGCCGGCGGCCAATGCCTTGAGCATGATCAGCTTCGGCCTGGCCATGACGGCCGGTCCGCTCCTGGCCGGTGTACTGGTGGCGTGGGTCGGCTTCGGCTGGACCTACACGCTGGACGTGGTGAGCTTCGTGTTTGCCTTCTGGGCCCTGCTGAAGCTTCCGCCGATGCCGCCGGGCAAGGAGGCGCACCGCGCCGGGCTGCGTTCCGTCGTCGAGGGTTTCCGTTTCCTGGGCACGCGCCCGAACCTGCGGATGACGTTCGTGATCGACCTCGTGGCCATGATCTTCGCGCAGCCGCGGGCCCTGATGCCGGCCATCGGCGCGGTGATGATCGGCGGCGGCGAGGCCACCGTGGGCGTGCTCCTCGCGTCCACGGCCGTGGGTGCGTTCCTTGCCGGGCTGTTTTCCGGGCCGCTGGGCGGCATCCGGCGGCAGGGAAGCGCGGTGGTGTGGTCCGTCATGGGCTGGGGCGCGTCCATTGCCGGTTTCGGGCTGGTGGTGGTCCTGGCCGGTCGCTCCGGGGAGGACGGCGTGACGTGGTGGTTGCTGCCCGCCGCGCTCTGCTGCGCCCTGGCCGGCATTTCGGATTCCGTGAGCGCCGTCTTCCGCACCACCATCCTCCAAGCGGCGACGCCGGACCACCTGCGCGGGCGGCTCCAGGGCGTGTTTGTGGTGGTGGTGGCAGGCGGTCCGAGGATCGGCGACATGCTGGCCGGCGGCGGCACTAAACTTTTGAGTGAAGGTTGGGTCTTGCTGCTGGGCGGCCTGTTGTGCATCGCAGTGGCGTGGGCGGTGGCACGCTGGCAGTCGGGTTTCCTGAAGTACGACGCGCGGAATCCCGTTCCGTAGCGGCGCCGCCCCGGCAAACTCCGTAAGGGCAGTACTTTCGTGAGGGCAGTATCTTCGGCAAGGAGGCACAGTGCATAATCACCACAACGGACTGAAGACCGCGGCGCTGTTCGGGGTTCTCTGGGCGGTGCTGCTGGGGCTGGGCGCCGTGATCGGCAGCAGCATGCGGAGCACCACCCCCATCTGGATCATGGCGCTGGTGGGCGTAGGCACCACGGCATACGGTTACTGGAACAGCGACAAGATCGCCCTCCGGTCCATGCAGGCCTACCCCGTCACCGAGGAGCAGGCTCCCCAGCTTTACCAGATTGTCCGTGAGCTCTCCGCTAAGGCCAACCAGCCCATGCCGCGGATCTTCGTCTCGCCCACGCCGGCGCCGAATGCCTTTGCCACCGGACGGAACCCGCAGAACGCCGCGGTCTGCTGCACCGAAGGGATCCTGCGGCTTCTGAGCACCCGGGAGCTTCGCGGGGTGCTGGGCCATGAACTCATGCATGTCTACAACCGGGACATTCTCACCTCGTCCGTGGCTGCGGCCGTGGCCGGCGTGATCACCTCGGTGGGGCAGATGCTGCTGTTCTTCGGCGGCGGTGACCGGCGCAATTCGAACCCGCTTGCCATGCTCGCCATGGCACTGCTTGCGCCACTCGCGGCGATGGTGATCCAGTCGGCCATCTCCCGGACCAGGGAGTACGACGCCGACGAGGACGGTTCCGCGCTGACCGGCGATCCGCTGGCGCTCGCCTCAGCCCTCCGCAAGATCCATCAGGGCGTACAGATGGTGCCGCTCCCGCCGGACCAGAAGCTGGTGAACACCTCGCACCTGATGATCGCCAATCCGTTCCGTGGCGGTGGCGTGGCTCGGATGTTCGCAACGCATCCGGCGATGCAGGACCGCATCGCCCGGCTCGAACTGATGGCGCGCGGACCGCTCGGCTGAGCTGCCGCCGTCGTACTTTTCCTCCGGCGACACGCAAAAACGCCCTCGACGCGCAAACTGACCGGCGACACGCAAAAAGGCCCTCGACACGCAAAAATGCCGGCGACTCCCGAATACGGGGGTCGCCGGCCTTCTTGCGTAGCGTCAGGATTTTTGCGCGTCGAAAACGGCGGCGGGAACGCTAGCTGCGGAAGTTGACGAACTGCAGGTCGGCCTCGTCAAAGTCCTTCAGGAGGGCCATGGTGGCCTGGAGATCGTCGCGCGACTTGGAGGTGACGCGGAGCTCGTCGCCCTGGATCTGGGACTTGACGGACTTCGGTGCCTCGTCGCGGATCAGCTTGTTGATCTTCTTGGCGAGGTCCTGGGCGATGCCCTCCTTGATGGAGGCCTCAAGCCGGTACTCCTTGCCGGATGCATAGGGTTCGCCGGTGTCCAGCGACTTCAGGGAGATCCCGCGGCGGATGAGCTTGGACTGCAGAACGTCCAGGACGGCGAGGACGCGCTCCTCCGAGTTCGCCTTCATCAGGATCTTTTCACCGCTGAAATCGACTTCCGCGCCAACGCCCTTGAAGTCGTAGCGCTGGGCCAGTTCCTTCTGCGCCTGGTTCAGCGCGTTGGCAACTTCCTGCTTGTCTACCTTGCTGACGACGTCGAATGTGGATTCGCCTGCCATAACTGTCCTCCTGCTGATCGCCTGGATGCCCCTTCAGGGGCGGTGCTGTCTGCATTCCAGCCTAGTACGGATGGCGTCCAAGTGAAGGCCCGGGGCCGCTCCGCCCGATTCACAGTTTCCTCATAGCGGACACATGGCGGGAACGAAGTCTTGGCCCCCAGAGTTGGAGGGGTTGGAAGAATTGCCCCGGAAGGAACGCACATGCACCAGAAAGCCGTCCGCTACGTCACCCGCTCGACTGCCGCGGCCGCCACCACCCTCGCCACCGCAGCCACTTCCGTCGCAGCCGCCGCGGTGGCCGCCTCGATCATCCTGGGCCCCGTTGCAGATGCTTCTTCCCGGCTGGACGGTGTCCACTCGGATCTGATGCGGGCGGTGCAGCTGAACCAGATCACCGAGGAGCAGGCAGCGAAGTTCGAAGCGAAACTGGCCGGCCGCATTCTTGGTGAAGCCTGATTTTTGGCGGAATTCCGGGGTATTCGGGGTCCTTCGGGGCTCGATTCGATTCTTCGGCAGAAGTTCTGTAAAGTTGTCTTGCCCGCGGTTACTGGAAGCGAAACGGACTGGAAACAGCCGTTCTGAACATAGAAGCCGCGAGTGATCTTCTTTTGAAGTTCGGCAGATTACCCGAGCGGCCAAAGGGGGCTGACTGTAAATCAGCTGGCAACGCCTACGGGGGTTCGAATCCCTCATCTGCCACCCAAGGAAAAGTCTCCGGAACCACCAGGTTCCGGAGACTTTTCTGTTTAATGGTCAGGATCTTAGGGTCAGGATCGCCTTCCGGCAGAGTCTTGTCCGCGGCTCCTGGCCTTGAAGGTTCGGAACCGCGGACAAGCCTAGGACCCTTAGTTGAGGCCAATCACCAGCATCTGATTGGTTCCCGGGATGCAGGTCTGCAGGATGACCCGCGGGAAACCGCCGAAGATCGCTGAGACATTGTTGGTGGTGCCCGGATTCGGCACCTGTCCGCGTCCGACTACCGTGTAGGTCCCGTAGCCCGGAATGCTGACAGTCTCGCCCACTCCGATGCCCGAGAACCGTGCCCACCCGCCGCAGAAGTCGTGCTCCGTGATGAACAGGGCGTAGGCATCGGTGGGTGTGAAGTGGATGGGGCCGATACAGGCGTCGACCATTGACTGGCCGCCGGCCCCCGCCACATAGATCGTGCGGACGGCAGGAGCCGGAGGGGGTGCCGGAGCGGGGGCTGGCGCTGGGGCCGGGGCTGGTGCCGCCGCCGCCGCCGGTGCCGGAGCTGCCGCGGGCGCCGGCGCGGCGACGGCGGGTCCCGTCAGCTTCAGCACCTGTCCGGGCACGATCGGCGAGTACACGCCCAGGCCGTTGGCCGCCAGCATGGCGTTCATATCGACGCCGAAGCGGGCTGCGATGGCCCCCACGGTGTCGCCGGCCACCACGGTGTACATGTTGGGCGGCTCTGGAGCTGAGGCGGGTGCCGGTTCTGGTGCAGGTGCCGGGGCCGGTTCGGCCGCCGGGGCTGGTGCCGCAGCGGCTTCCGGGACGGCAGCAACGGCCGCCTCCGGCGTCCCCGCACCGGCTGTCGCCGGCCTGTCTGGGGACTTGTCGGTTTCGGGCACAGGCGCCGTTATTGCCTGGGCGTCGCTGACGCGGGACGTCTGCGCTGCGGCGGAGTAGCCTACGGCCGTCACCGCAACTGCGGTGACTATGGCTCCCGCGGCCAACAGTGTCCTCAGCCTGGTGGTTGTGGCGCTACTTTTTGTAGTGGCTGGGGCAGGTGCTCTGCCCCCGGAGTAAAGCTCGTTTTGATCCATCGGTTCCCCCCGAGAGTCAATGCCTTGGGGTCAACAGGACAGCGGGCCCCAGGGTGGCGGTGCGCCGGGAGCAGGCCGCGGTGACGTGCGGCCGTTGCATGGAGGCGCATGAAGTGACCTGCCGAAATGATGAGTAATTTCGGAGGCCGAATGATTAGACCCATGCCCACTTAGTGGCCATGTGTAATTCCGGAATGCTGCTTTCCCTAGGAATATCGAGTCTATGAATGGGGTGTAATCACTGCACGAGTGGGAATTACCCGACTATTCGTGCGCGGCACCCGCGCCTGTGCGCTGGATACCTAACGGCTTCGTTATTCGACGGCGGGAACACTCGCTAAGGGGCGGGAGGCTACTCGCTCCGGGGTGAGTATGCCCCTACTGCCCCGCTATCCAGAGCCCGCAGGTGCCGCGCCTACGTACGTGCGGGCAGGGCTGGTTAATTAGTTCACCCGGGGGCTAATCCAGGATATTGAGGGAATCTTGAGTGTTTATCTAATTCACCCGAGTGGATTAATTGCACAAAAAAGGCAGTCATCGGTTCAAGGTGTCCGATGGCTGCCTTTCTGGAATTCGCATGGCCTGCCGGAATTATGTCTCGTTCTGGCGTTCGCGGCGCAGCTCCGCCAATTCCTGGCGCAGGGCAGCCACTTCCACGAGCAGTTCCCGGACGTCCGCGCGGACCGGAAGTTCGGCCGATCCCACAGCCGCTTCCGTGTTTTCCTCGACCCTCTGCACCAGCCAGGATGCAATGGAGGCCGTGACCACACCCAGCACTGCGATGCCGCTCATCATCAGGGCCGCGGCCACCATCCGGCCAATCGGGGTGACAGGAAAGAGGTCTCCGTAGCCCACTGTGGTGATGGTGGTGATGGCCCACCAGGCGGCGTCCCCGAACGTGAGGATCTTGGCGTCAGGGGCGTTTTGTTCGACGTCGAGGACGGCCAGCGCGCCCACGAACACCAGCAGTACAGCGGAGCCGCCCACGTACGTGACCACGCGGCCACGAAGGGTCTCGCCCACCGTCCGGTGCAGAACGGAGAGCAGGGTGACCAGCCGGAGCAGCCGGAGCGGCCGGAAAAACGGCAGGGCAACGATCAGCAGTTCGTGCAGGTTGAGGATGAACCAGCGCTTCCTGTTGTCCGCGAGCCACAGGTTGGCGGCATAGTCAGCAACGAAGACAGCCCAAGTGATCCACATGACGCCTTCAAGGACGTCGGCCTGCCGCCCTTCGATGTGTCCGATCACCTGCCAGGCATAGGCTGTCAGGAAAACGAGTGCTGTTCCCATCAGGGGCCACTCTGCGATGTCCCTGTAGCGTTGCTGCGTCATGGTGAAATCCTAAGCGCGGGTGCTCTTGGCCCTGATGTTACTCGCGGGTAACATGGTGGCATGCACCTCCTTTTGCGAACGCTCCTGCTCCTCTTCACTTCCTCCCGCAGGCCGCCCCTGAGTATCTGGGGCAGCTCGTCGCTGCAGCTGCGGGTACTGCCCACGGACATCGACATCGCCATGCACGTCAACAACGGGATGTACTTCTCGCTGATGGATCTGGGCCGTTTTGACCTCATGGCGCGGAGCGGGACCTGGCAGAAGATGCGCCGGCGGGGTTGGTCGCCCGTGGCCGCCGGGGAGACCATCGCCTTCCGGAAGTCCCTGCAGCTTTGGCAGCAGTACACCATCGAAACCCGCATCATCGGGCTGGATGCCAAGGCCATCTACTTCGAGCAGCGCATGGTGGCGGACGGGGAGATCTACGCCCGCGCATACATTGCCACGCGGCTGGTCAGCAAGGGGAGGCCGGTGAGCCAGGAGGAGATTCTCCGGGAGTTCGGCGAGCCGCCGGCCGGGCTCGAACTGCCGGCGTGGATTCACGAGTGGCGCGAAACCAACGCGCTGCCCGGTTCCCGCCGCGAGGCGCCCCACTTCTGGCACTGAGACCAGGCACCGTGCAGCAACCGTCGCACGGCAAGAGGTGTGCCATGAGCGAAACGATCGGGACATCGCCGGACGGCTCGCGTACCGTTGACCCATGGCTACCGTAGACATTACAGGTGAACAGTTCGCATCAACCGTCGAGAACAACGACATCGTCCTCGTTGATTTCTGGGCCGAATGGTGTGGTCCCTGCAAGCAGTTTGGACCCACGTATTCCGCAGTTTCCGAGAAGCACCCGGACGTCGTCTTCACCAAGGTGGACACCGAAGCCGAACAGCAGCTGGCCGCCGAGGCAGGGATCACGTCCATCCCCACGCTGATGGCCTTCCGCGAAAAGGTGCTGGTGTTCTCGCAGCCCGGCGCGCTGAACGCCCAGCAGCTGGAACAGGTGGTTGACGCCGTCAAGGCACTGGACATGGAAGAAGTCCACGCGCACGTGGCACGGTCGCAGGCTGAGGCGGCCGCGGCTGCCGGCAAGCAGGACGGCGCCCAGATTCCCGAGGCCTAAAGGCCCCGCTGCACAAATCCGCTGCACAGAGCCTTAAACTCCAACGCGGGGCCGCTTCAGCCGATGAACCCAGGTTCATGCCGGCTAAGTGGCCCCGCGTTGTTTTGCTCGGAAAGTTGTTCTGATCGGCGGCGGGCTATAGCCGTTCGAGCTGGACAGGTTCGGCCAGCAGCGCGCTCAGCGACTCGTTGAGGTCCTGGACGGCGGTGCCCTTGGAATGCTTCTCCAGGTCTTCCTCCGATGCCCACTGCTCAGTCAGCACCAGCTTTTCCTCGGTGGCCTCCGTCAGTTCGTAACGGATGCAGCCGGGCTCATTCACCACCTCGTCGATCGCGATTTCGAGGGCGAGCTTCACGCGGAAGAATTCGCCGTCGTTGGGGATGAACGTTGCCTTCAGGTCAATCGGTGCACTCATGCGTTTTACCCTACCGGGCCATCGCCTGCCGTCCCGAAATATTTTGTAGGGCTTCCTAGCTTTTTGCTTCTCCTACGCTTCTTTTACTGGTGGTCTGTTGGTAGCGTGCCAACATGCGCGCTTATACAGCCGGGGACACTGACGTCCCGCTGCTTGACGAGACCATCGGCCAGAACTTCGAACGGATCGTGGCCGGCTTTCCGTTCCACGACGCCCTGATTGAGGCGGCTCCCGTCCCCGGCGCCGATGCCCGCCGCTGGAGTTACACCAAACTGAACGACGACGTCGACAGGCTGGCCCGCGCACTGCTCGCCCGGGGCGTCACAGCGGGGGAGCGGATCGGCATCTGGAGCCCCAACTGCGCGGAGTGGACCATCCTGCAGTACGCCACGGCCAAGATCGGGGCGATCCTGGTGAACGTGAACCCGGCGTACCGCAGCCATGAACTGGAGTTTGTGGTCAGGCAGAGCGGCATGAGGATGCTCGTGGCGGCGCCGTCGGACCGGGCCAGCGACTACACCGGGATGGCCCGGCAGGCCCTCGGCGAATGCCCGGAACTGAAGGAACTCGTCTTCCTGCCCGACGGCGGCCAGCCCCAGCTGCAGGCCGGCGATCCTGAAACGGAGGCGGAAATGACGTATGCCGAGCTGCTCAAGCGGGCCGACGACGTCGGGCATTCCGTCCTGAAGGCCCGCCTGGCGGGGCTGGACCCGGACGACCCCATCAACCTGCAGTACACGTCGGGCACCACCGGGTTCCCCAAAGGCGCCACGCTGACGCACCGCAACATCCTGAACAACGGCTATTCCATCGGTGAGCTGCTGGGCTATACGGAGCATGACCGGGTGGTGGTTCCGGTGCCCTTCTACCACTGCTTCGGGATGGTGATCGGGAACCTGAATGCCCTGAGCCACGGCGCAGCCACCATCATTCCGGGACGCTCCTTCACTCCGGCGGCCGCGCTGGAAGCGGTCCAGGACTTCGGCGGGACGTCCCTGTACGGCGTGCCCACCATGTTCATCGCCGAGCTGGCGCTGCCGGACTTCGCCTCGTACGACCTGTCCACGCTCCGCACCGGCGTCATGGCCGGGTCACTCTGTCCGGTTGAGGTGATGAACCGGGTCATCACGGAGATGAACATGAAGGATGTGGCCATCTGCTACGGCATGACGGAAACGTCGCCGGTGTCCACCATGACCCGCGCGGGGGACACCATGCAGCAGCGCACGGAGACCGTCGGCCGGACCATGCCGCAGCTTGAGAGCCAGGTGGTGGACCCGGTGACGGGCAGCGTGCTGGAGCGAGGCGAGATCGGCGAGCTGTGCACCCGCGGCTACGCCGTGATGAAGGGGTACTGGAACCAGCCGGACAAGACCGCCGAGGCCATCGACGCGGACGGCTGGATGCACACCGGCGACCTGGCCCGCATGGACGCGGACGGGTATGTGGTGATCGAGGGCAGGATCAAGGACATGGTGATCCGCGGCGGCGAAAACATCTACCCGCGCGAGATCGAGGAATTCCTCTACACGCACCCCTCGATCCAGGATGTGCAGGTGATCGGCGTCCCCGATGCCAAGTACGGCGAGGAACTCATGGCCTGCGTCATCCTCAAGCCCGGCGCGGAGCCGCTGGACGCGCCCGCCGTCGCCGAGTTCTGCCGGGGGAGGCTGGCCCACTACAAGATCCCGCGCTACGTGGAGGTCCGCGACAGCTTCCCGATGACCGTTTCGGGAAAGATCCGCAAGGTGGAGATGCGGCACGAGGCCGTGGCACGGCTGGGGCTGTGATCAATGGGGCCGCAAGTGTCCGTTCGCGCTCCTTGCGCGCACTGTAGCTAGTGCCGGCGGTGGTCCTGGATGGTCATGCGGGGGCCGAACGTGGGTTTCCGGAAGCCGCTGAGGCCGATCATCCGCACCACCCGCTGCCGGTGTCCCTGCCACGGGGCCAGCAGCCGCAGCATGCCGGCGTCGTCAGTCCTCCGTCCGGTCAGCGCGGCCCCCACGTAGGCCGCGAGGTGGTAGTCGCCCACAGCGATGGAGTCCGGGCAGCCATGGGTTCTCTGCACCACCTCCGCCGTGGTCCAGATGCCGATGCCGGGAATGGTCTGCATCTTGGCCGCTGCTTCCGCGGCCGGCACCTTCGCCAGACGTTCAAGGGCGACGGCGGAACGCAGCGCCCGCATGACTGTTGCCGAACGCTGCGGTCCCACGCCGGCCTTGTGCCACTCCCACGACGGGACGCGCAGCCACTGCTCCGGGGTGGGCTGAAGCCGCAGCCCCGCCGGTGCGACCGTGCCCGCGCAGGGTGCCGCGGTGCCGAAGCGGTACACCAGGTAGCGGTAACCCCGGCGCGCTTCGATGACCGTGACCTTCTGCTCAAGAATGGTGGGCACCAGCGAGTCAATCATCCGGCCGGTGGCAGGGAGTCGCAGCGCCAGGTTCCGGCGTCGGGCCTCCACCACCATCCGGGGGAGCGTGGCGTGGAACTCCGGGTGGTCAAAAGCGGACCAGTCGTCCCCGCTGCCCAGCAGCCGCGGGGCGGCGGCCACGGCCTCCTCCGAACCCGGTCCCCATGCCTGAACGTCGACTGCCGGTTCGCGGGGGTCCCCGGAAACGGCGAGACGCAGCGTCACCGGGCCGCCCGGCGTCGTGAACGCCATCCAGAGCCCGTCCGGCCCCGACGCAAAAGCGGGATCACCGTTGCCGCGCATCAAGGTTCCGAGGGACTGCAGCAGGCTGAACGGGCCGCCGGGATGCCACCGCAGCGAGGCGTCCGCCGCGGCGGCCAGGCCGGCGGGGACGTCTGCGATGGTCATTTAACAATCGTCCCACGCTGGGCTGACAGTGCCGGAAACGGGCAGTTCCAGAAACGGGCAGTGCCGGAAACGGCAATGCAGGAAACGGGCAAGGCCAAACGGCCCTGCCCGTCAGGCATGCCCGGGCCTAGACTCCAGTTGTGGCGCGGACCGCCCGCGCCCGGCCCTGTAGGGCCGGACTGTGGAATGCCAGGTGAGAAACAGTGGCCGGAGGAGTGGTGCACTTCGAGATCCCCGCGGACGACGAAAACCGCGCACGGGACTTCTACACATCCGCTTTCGGGTGGGAATTTCAGGTCATGCCCGAAATGGAATACAGCCTGGCGATGACCACGCCGATGGACGAAACGGGCAGGCCCACTGTTCCCGGGTCCATCAACGGCGGTCTGTTCAGGCGCGGGGACTTGACCGCCCCGGTTGTCACTGTTGACGTCGAGGACATTGACGCGGCCCTGGAGAAAATTGCCGCCCTGGGCGGTGCGGTCCACCGGGCCAAAATGGAGGTTCCGGGCATGGGATGGAACGCGTATTTCAAGGACAGCGAAGGCAACATCGTCGGCCTGTGGCAGAACGCCGAACCCGGCTCCAACCCTGCCGCCAGCTCCGACGCCGCAGCGAACGACATCGGAGCGTAGCGCCTGAGCGCATCCCCCTCAGTGCATCCCTGAGACCACCCACAGCGCCACGACAGCCAACGGAACGGTCAGCGCCACGGCTGCCAGGCCTGCGAGCGCGAATCCGCCCCATTTGATCCGGACGTTCAGCGCCCGGAGCCGTTCATGCCAGAGCAACGTGGCCAGGGACGCCCACGGACTGACCAACGGACCAAGGTTTACGCCGATGAGCAGGGCCGCCAGCCTCACGGGCGATCCCGCCACCGGTTCCAGGGCCAGGTACGCGGGGAGGTTGTTGGCTGCATTGGCGGCGCCCGCGCCCAGTCCGGCCAGCTGCAGGAGGGCGGGCAGGCTGTCGCCCGATCCGGCCGTCCCCGCCAGGAGAACGGTCAGGCCATTGGCGTGCAGTGCCTCCACCAGCATGAACAGGCCCACCGTGAGCATCAGCGGGCGCCACGGAACCATGGACCATCGCAGCGCGGCAGGGCGCCGCCTCAGGAAGAGTGCCAGGAGGAAGGCAGCGGCAGCCATGGCTGGGTACTGCACCGGCACTCCGGACACTAGCGCGGGCAGCAACACCAGCACCGTACCCGCCGCAGCCATCAGCAGGCCACGGTCCCGGACGCGGTGGACCGGCTGCGGCCCGTACTTTCCCCGCAGCTCCCGCCTGAACGCCAGCCACAACAGGGTGAGCGGAACCAGCACTCCCATCAGGGCAGGTGCCCAGACAAGGCCCGCGAATCCCAGTGGGCTGAGCCCGAGCCTGTCCTGGGCCAGCAGGTTCGTCAGGTTGGACACCGGAAGGAGCAGGGAGGCCGTGTTGGCCAGCCAAATGCTGGTCAGGGCGAACGGCAGGGGCGGAATGCGGGCATGAACAGCCAGGAGCACCACCACCGGAGTCACCAGCACCGCCGTGGTGTCCAGGGACAGGAACACCGTGGAAACCGTGGCCACCGCAATAACCAGGAGCCACAGGATGAAAACGCGGCCGCGGCCCAGGGCAGCCAGGCGGTCCGTCACCACCCGGAACAGGCCGGCCTCGTCCAGAAGCTCAGTGACGAGTGACATTGCCAGCACGAAGGACAGGATGGGAATGGTGCGGCCTGCCAGTTCCGCGAAGGCAGGTTCGGGGAGCGAGCCCGCGGCAAGGGCGGCCACGCCTGCCGCGAGAGTGGCTCCCGGCAGGAGGTAACTCTTGATCTTTGTCAGCCATGCGAACCGATGCACTGCCCAATCGTCCCACCCTCGCTGCCAAAGCGGGTTCAGCGGTCCCGAGACGGTAACTTTGTACCTATGAAGTACGCCCAGTCCGTCCTGGACCTCATCGGCAACACGCCTCTCGTCAAGCTCAACCACGTCACCGATGGCATCCAAGCCACCGTCCTGGCCAAGGTGGAATACCTGAACCCTGGCGGGTCCATCAAGGACCGGATCGCGGCGAAGATGATCGAAGAGGCCGAACGGGACGGCAAACTGCTCCCCGGCGGAACCATTGTTGAACCCACGTCCGGGAACACCGGTGTTGGCCTGGCCCTCGTGGCACAGCAGAAGGGCTACCGGTGCGTCTTCGTGGTGCCGGACAAGGTGGGCGAGGACAAGCGCGCCGTCCTGCAGGCCTACGGTGCCGAAGTGGTGGTGACGCCGACCGCCGTCGCCCCGGACAGCCCGCAAAGCTATTACAGCGTGTCGGACCGACTGGTCACCGAAATCCCCGGCGCCTACAAGCCGGACCAGTTCTCCAACCCCGCCGCGCCCGGCAGCCACTACGAGACCACCGGGCCCGAAATCTGGCGCGACACCGACGGCCGGGTCACGCACTGCGTGATCGGCGCCGGGACCGGCGGCACCATCACCGGAACGGGCCGCTACCTCAAGGAGGTGTCCGCCAACCGTCCCGAGGCCGACGGCGGACGCGTCCGGATCATCGGCGCCGACCCCGAAGGCTCGGTTTACTCCGGCGGCACCGGCCGCCCCTACTTCGTGGAGGGCGTCGGCGAGGACATGTGGCCGGCGAACTACGACAAGGCCGTCCCGGACGACGTGATTGCCGTCAGCGACGCCGAGTCCTTCGAGATGACCCGCAGGCTGGCCCGCGAAGAGGGCCTGCTGGTGGGTGGCTCCTCGGGCATGGCCGTGGTGGCCGCACTCCAGGTGGCCAAGGACCTGCCCGAGGACGCCGTGGTGGTGGTGATCCTGCCCGACTCGGGCCGCGGCTACCTGGCCAAGATCTTCAACGACCAGTGGATGCGCTCCTACGGCTTCCTGTCCGGCGGCGAAGAGGCCTCTGTCGGCGAGGTGCTCAAGTCGAAGACCGGTGAACTTCCGGCGCTGGTGCACATCCACCCGAACGAAACCGTCCGCGATGTCATCAACATCATGAACGAGTTCGGCGTCTCCCATATCCCCGTCCTGTCCCAGGAGCCGCCGGTGGTCATGGGCGAAGTGCTGGGCGCCGTGGACGAGCGGAGCCTCACCTCCAAGCTGTTCCGCGGCGAGGCGAAGCTGACCGACAAGATCTCCGAACACATGGGGGAGCGACTGCCCGTGATCGGGTCCCTGGAGACCATCTCCGCCGCCCGCGAACTGCTCTCCGACGTCGACACCGTGATGGTCACCTTCGTCGGCGCCCCCGTGGGCATCCTGACCCGCCACGACCTGCTCGCCTACCTCAGTAACTAACTTCCGGTGCTTGAGCCTGTCGAAACCCGGATCGACAAGTTCGATCTCCGGATGCGGGCTCGATCACCGTATGAAAGGACCTTCAATGTCTGTTTCTGAAAACCAAGGTTTCAACACCCGCGCCGTCCATGCCGGCCAGGCCTTCGAGCCGCGGACCGGCGCTGTCGTGCCCCCGCTGCACTTCAGTTCCACGTATGCCCAGGACGGAATCGGCGGGCTCCGTGACGGCTATGAATACGGCCGCGGCGGAAACCCCACCCGCGACGCCCTGCAGGAGCAGCTGGCCGCGCTCGAAGGGGGCTCGCACGCGTACTCCTTCAGCTCCGGCCTGGCCGCGGAGGACTCCCTCATCCGTGCCCTCACCCGCCCCGGGGACCACATCGTGCTGGGCAACGACGCCTACGGCGGAACCTACCGCCTGATCAGCCGTGTGCTGGGTGAATGGGGAATCGGCAACACGCCCGTGGACATGTCGGACCTCGACGCCGTCGCCACGGCCGTTGCCGCGGGCGGAACAAACGGCGGCAAGACGCGCCTTGTATGGGTGGAAACGCCGTCGAACCCGATGATGAAGATCACCGACATCGCCGCCCTGGCCAAGCTGGCGCACGACGCCGGGGCCCTCCTGGTGGTGGACAACACCTTCGCCTCTCCTTACCTGCAGACCCCGCTGGCGCTCGGCGCCGACATCGTGGTGCACTCCACCACCAAATACATCGGCGGCCACTCCGACGTCGTCGGCGGTGCGATCGTGGTCAACGACGCCGGGTTTGCCGAGAAGATCGGCTTCGTCCAGTTCGCCGTTGGCGCGGTGTCCGGCCCCATGGACGCCTTCCTCACCACCCGCGGGCTCAAGACCCTCGGTGTCCGGATGGACCGGCACAGCGACAACGCCCAGGCCGTGGCCGAGTGGCTGCTGGAGCGCCCCGAAGTGGAGGCCGTGCTCTACCCGGGCCTGCCCTCGCACCCGGGCCACGAGCTCGCGAAGAAGCAGATGAAGAAGTTCGGCGGCATGATCTCCGTGCAGTTCAAGGGCGGTGAAGCCGCGGCCCGCACGGTCGCGGAGAACACCTCGGTCTTCACCCTGGCCGAATCCCTCGGCGGCATCGAATCGCTCATGAACTACCCCTCCGAAATGACCCACGCCTCCGTCAAGGGAACCGAGCTGGCTGTTCCGGTCAACCTGATCCGGCTCTCCTGCGGCATCGAGGACGTCGAGGACCTCATCGCGGACCTGGAGCACGCCTTCACCTTCATCGGGACGGGCAGCTAGCAGCCGGTGACCATCTCGCTTCGGGCCGTATCGCCCACCACCCGCGGCTGGCTCGCGACGGCGGCGGGTGCCCTGATCCTGGCCTTTGCAGTGTGGTTCCTGTACACGGACTACAAGCCGTTCATGAACGACTTCGAGGTCTACTACTACGGCGGCGGCCGCGTGCTGGCAACGGGTGAAGGCGGCGTCAACGAGCTCTACGCGCCGCGGGACGGCCTGCCGTTTACGTACCCGCCGTTCGCTGCGCTGCTCTTTGCCGCCCTGGCCACCATGGACTTCGGCGCGAGCAGCCTGCTTTTCATCGGTGCCGCCCTGGCCGGCGCCGCGGTGGTGGCCGGCTGGCTGGCCCGGCACTACTTCGGCATGAAGACATGGCGCGCGGCCTTCGCCGACTACCGCTTCAGGACCACCGCCTTGTTGGGAACCGGGGCGATCCTGCTCCTGGGGCCATGGCGGGACACGTTTGTCTTCGGCCAGATCAACATCATCCTGATGGGCGTAATCCTGGCTGATTTCGCGTTGTACGGGAAGTCGCGTGCGGGCGAAATCCGCTGGCCCGCAGGCCTGCTGATCGGTCTGGCCGCCGGAGTGAAGCTCACCCCGCTCGCGTTCGGCCTGTACTTCCTGGTGCGCCGCGATTTCAAGGCGCTGGCCTGGATGGCCGCCGGCTTCTTCGGTTCCATTGCGCTGTCCTGGGCGCTGCTGCCGAATGCCTCGCTGACCTTCTGGACCAAGATCCTGCCGGACACCGGACGGATCGGCGGTCCCGGCTACGTGGACAACCTGTCCGTCAAGGGGCTGCTCCTGCACGTCGGCATGCCGGACTCGTCACTGACCAACCTGGCGTGGCTGGGCCTCTCGCTGGCGCTGGTGGTTCTCGCCGCCCTGGTCATCAAATGGGCGGTGGACGCTGACGAGAACTTCATCGCAGTGTCCGCCACCGCCGTCCTGATGCTGTTGATCAGCCCGGTTTCCTGGTCGCACCACTGGGTCTGGGTTGCTGTAGCACTGCCCAGCATGGCCTTCGCGATGCACCGCGTGCCGTCACGAAACGGCAGGATGCGCACGGCCGGCTGGGTCATCGTGGTCTTCTCCACCATCGCCTTCTACATGACGCCAAAGAACCTGGCCGTCTGGGCCGGAGCAGCCGAATGGGGCAAGGACCCGCAGACGCAGTGGCAGCTCACCGTGTCCAGCCTGGGCGTGGTGTGCGGCATCGCCATGCTCGCCTACTGGGCCCTCGCGTACCACCCCTCGAGGGCCGCGCTCCGCCCGTAACCCCGGGGCCCCGTGGGCCTCGGGAGAATGCTAGCTTTCTTGAAGAAAGTCAGCTACGGTTGCCTGCATGGCACTCCGTTCCGACTGGTCCCAACGCAGCTGCGCCATGGCGCGCGGCCTGGACATCCTTGGCGACCCATGGAGCATGCTTGTGCTCCGCGAGGTCTTCTTCGGCAACGGCCGCTTCGATGCCATGAAGAATCGGCTGATGGTGGCCGATTCCGTGCTCACCAAACGCCTTGCGGGTCTGGTGGACGCCGGGCTGCTGGAGCGGAAACCGTACGACGACGGCGGCCGCACCAGGCAGGAATATGTGCTCACCGAGAAGGGTGAGGACGCACTGCCGGTGCTCAACGCCGTCGTGATCTGGGCCGAAAAGCACCTCCCGGCGCCGTCCGAACAGGCGCACATGTTTGTCATCCACACAACGTGCGGTCAGCGCACGACCTCCGCGGACAGCTGCACCGCCTGCGGTGAGCGGCTCACTGCCGAAAACACCAGCTGGCACAGCCTCACCCGCACACCGGAGCCGGTCCGGCTGGCCACCGCCCCGGCTCCCTCCCGCGACGCATTTTCACAGAACGGACCCGCAGCATGAACGCCCCCGAGACCGCCCTGCAGCCCGCGCCCACCAAACGGACGCGCAGAAAGCTGCACCCCGCGTGGATTGTGGCCGCCGTTGCGTTCCTGGCACTGGTGGGCGCTGCCGGCTTCCGGGCCGCCCCCGGCGTCCTGATGGTGCCGCTGCAGAACGAGTTCGGCTGGTCCACCACTGTGCTGTCCGCTGCCGTCAGCATCAACCTGGTGCTGTTCGGCCTCACCGCGCCGTTCGCCGCCGCGCTCATGGAACGGTTCGGCATCCGGGCGGTGACCTCGGTGGCCCTCGTGCTGATCGGGGCCGGCAGTGCGTTGACGGTGCTGGTGAACCAGTCGTGGCAGATCCTGCTGACCTGGGGGCTGCTGATCGGACTGGGCACGGGGTCCATGGCACTGGTCTTCGCCGCCACCATCGCCAACACCTGGTTCAGCAAGAGCCGCGGCCTGGTGATCGGCATCCTGACGGCGGGCAGCGCCGCGGGGCAGCTGGTCTTCCTGCCCTTCATTGCCATGCTCGCCCAGGATCCCGGCTGGCGGCAGGCATCATTGCTCATCGCCGCCGGCGCCCTCGCGGTGGTGCCGCTGGTGCTCAAATTCCTCAAGAACTCACCCGCCGACGCCGGAGTGCTGCCCTATGGCGCCGACGCCGTCCCGGAACAGGCGCCTGAACCCGCGCCCGGTACAACCGTGCCCGGGGGTGCTGCAGCACCCGCCGGGAATGCGGCAGTCCGGGCACTCCAGGTGCTCAAACGCGCCAGCAAGGTCCGGACGTTCTGGGCACTGGTGGCCGGCTTCGCGATCTGCGGTGCCACCACTAACGGGCTCATCGGCACCCACTTCATCCCCTCCGCGCACGACCACGGCATGGCGGAAACCACGGCGGCGGGCCTGCTCGCCGTCGTCGGCATCTTCGACATCGTGGGCACCATCGCCTCCGGCTGGCTGACGGACCGCTTCAATCCGCGGATCCTGCTTGCGGTGTACTACCAGTTCCGCGGCATCGGGCTGCTGGTGCTGCCGCTGCTGCTGAGCGCCACGGTCCAGCCCAGCATGATCGTTTTCGTGGTGATCTACGGACTGGACTGGGTGGCCACCGTTCCGCCCACCGCCGCCATCTGCCGTCAGGTCTTCGGCGCCGACGGCAGTGTGGTGTTCGGCTGGGTGTTCGCCGCCCACCAGCTCGGCGCGGCCGCCGCAGCCCTGGCCGCCGGCGCCATCCGCGACGCGACCGGCCAGTACACCTACGCCTGGTTCGGCGCAGCTGCCATGTGCACCATTGCCGCCGTCATCAGCGCCACCATCCGCAAGGACGCCGCTGCGCGGGAACCGGTCCTGGTGGAGGCCAGGACCGCTGAGCGCTGAGTGCTAACCGCCGGACGCTGAGTACTGGGCGCTGACAGCTGAGGGCCGGGTGCCCGTGCCACGCCGAGCTGCGTAGCAGGGGACGGGCCCGCTGCTTCAGTAGGATGTGGGGAGGACGCGCCTGATCCGGCGCGAGTCAGCCGGCACAACATCGCGATACGCGCTAACGCGCCCACAGTGGCGCCGCTCTGCAGGAACAAACGTTTGGGGACACGGGATGGCACTGCTCGACGCCGAAAACGACGCCGGCAAGGGAACCACCGCGCTGAGGACCGCCGCGCTGAGGACTGCCGCACCGATGACTGCCGCACCCAGAACCGCCGGGGCCAGGTACCGCGGCCGGCTGGCGCTGGGCATCTCCGGCGAGCTGGTGACGTTGCTGGCCATCCTGGCTACCGCCGTCTTTCTGTCCTCAAGGCTTGATGCCTGGGGTGAGCAGGGCCTGGACTTCAGCGTTTACTGGCACGGCGGCAAGATCCTCAACGAAGCCGGCCAGGCGCCGTCGAACCTGTACAGCAGGACTGTGGGCTGGGCCGGAGGCCCGGAACTGCCGTTCACGTACCCGCCGTTCGCCGCGCTGCTGTTCGGCCTGCTGGCCAGGCTGCCGGAGGAATCCGCCCTGATGCTCTTCAACGCCGCCGGGGTGGCCGTGGCAGTGTGGGTCGCCGTGCGCGGTGTGCGTTACTGGAGCGCCAAGCAGGACTGGCGCAGCACCTTCGGAGGCGCCGGGTTAAAGGCAACCCGCAACCGGTGGGGTGCCGTCATCCTGCTGCTCGCCGTCATCAACCTGGGCCCCTGGCGCGAGACACTGGCGTTCGGCCAGGTCAACATCCTGCTCATGGGGCTCATGGCCGCCGACCTCCTGGCCGGGAACCAGCGCTGGAACCAGGGTTTTCCGGGCCGCGGCTTCCTCGTCGGCATGGCCGCCGGCATCAAGCTGACACCGCTGGTCTTCGGGCTGTACTTCCTGGTGCGCAAGGACTGGCGCGGACTTTTCAACATGGCCGGCGGGTTCGCGTTCACCGTGCTTCTGGGCTGGCTGGTCCGCCCGGCGGAATCGTTCACGTTCTGGCTGGAAATCCTCCCGGACACGTCCAGGATCGGCGGGGCGGGCTATGTGGACAACCTCTCCATCAAGGGCGCGCTGCTGCATTTCGGTGTTCCCGAAGCCGGCGTCACCGTCCCCTGGCTGCTGCTGAGCCTGCTGGTGACGGGCATGGGTGCCATGGTTATCAAGGCTGCGAGCGAGCAGGGCGCCCGCGTGGTGGCCATTTCCGCGACGGCCCTCACCATGCTCCTCATCAGCCCTGTCTCCTGGTCCCACCATTGGGTCTGGATGGCAGCCGTGCTTCCGGCCTTCGCATGGACCCTCCGCGAGACGCCGTACCGCCACCGGGCAACCCGCTGGGTCATGGGCGGCGTGCTTGGGGCATCCATTATCGTGTTCTTCTTTTCGCCCAAAAGCATCGGCGAGGCCCTGGGCGCGGAGAACCTGGACTTCCAGGTGCCCGAGCCCTGGCTCATGGCCTCCAGCGCCGGCGTTTTCTGCGCGGTGGCCATCCTGGCCTGCTGGCTCGTGGTGCTCCGGCGTGGCTCGCTGGCTGACGTGCCCGGATGAACCGGACGGCAATGGTCACAGGCGTCGGCCGCCTGGCCGGAATCGGTGCCGGCATCGCCAGGCGCCTGGCCGCCGAAGGCTGGGACCTGGTGCTGACGTACTGGCAGGACTACGACTCCCGGATGCCCTGGGGAGTCCAGCCGGACGACGTCGAACGCCTCGCAGCGGAGCTGGAAGCAACCGGCGCCCGCGTCTTTGCGCTACCGGCGGACCTGGAGGATCCACAGGCCGTGGACCGGCTCATGGAGTCAGTGGCAGAGCAGGCCGGCACATTGCAGGGGCTGGTGCTCAGCCACGCCGAGTCCGTGGACTCCGGCATCCTCGACACCACGCTGGCAAGCTGGGAACGGCACTTCGCCGTGAATACCCGGGCCAGCTGGCAGCTGATCGCCGCCTTCGCCCGGCAGGCGGCGCACGACGGCGGCGCGATCGTGGCGCTGACCAGTGACCACACAGCGTTCAACCTGCCGTACGGCGCATCCAAGGGAGCGCTGGACCGGACCGTCATTGCCGCGGCCCGGGAGCTGGGCCCGCTGGGCATCACGGCAAACGTGCTGAATCCCGGCCCGGTGGACACCGGCTGGATGGACCAACAGGTACGCGAGGACCTCACCCGGCGCCAGCCCGGCGGGCGGCTCGGAACCCCTGCGGATGTGGCGGGAACGGTGGCGTTCCTGCTCTCGCCCGAGGGCCGCTGGGTGTCCGGGCAGCTGATCAAGTCCGACGGCGGCTTCTCGGCCTAGGTTTCCCGCGTCAGCCCAACTGGCTCGCAGTTAACGTCGTCAAACGCGCTTTTCGCGACGTTAACTGCGAGCCAGTTGGGAGAGACCTAGCGGAAGGCGCCGATGCCGGTGATGTGCTGGCCCAGGATCAGCGTGTGGACCTCGTCCGTGCCCTCGTAGGTCCGCACCGACTCGAGGTTGGCAGCGTGCCGCAGCGGCGAGTAGTCCAGCGTGATCCCGTTGCCTCCCAGGATGGAGCGGGCCTCCCGGGCAATGGCCAACGCCTCGCGGACATTGTTCAGCTTGCCGAGGGAGATCTGTTCCGGCTTCAGCGTGCCGGCGTCCTTCAGCCGGCCCAGATGGAGTGCCAGCAGGGTGCCTTTCTGGATCTCCACGAGCATGTTCACCAGCTTCTCCTGGGTGAGCTGGTAGCCGGCCAGCGGCCTGCCGAACTGGAGCCGGTCCTGCGAGTACTTGAGCGCGGCTTCGTAGGAATCGCGGGCAGCCCCCATCGCACCCCAGGCAATCCCGTACCGCGCTTCGTTAAGGCAGGTGAAGGGGCCGCTGAGGCCGCGGGCACCCGGCAGCAGGGCCTCGGGTCCCAGCCGCACGCCGTCGAACATCACATCGCACTGGATCGAGGCGCGCATCGAAAGCTTCCGGCCGATCGGCGTCGCGGTGACCCCGGGTGTTCCGGCCGGGACCAGGAAGCCGCGGACGCCGTCGTCGGTCATGGCCCAGACCACCATCACGCCGGCAACGGACGCGAGCCCGATCCAGCGCTTGGCGCCGTCGAGCACCCAGCCGGCGTCGTCCCCGGAACCGTCGCGGCGTGCGACGGTGGTCATTGAGGAAGGATCCGAGCCCGCCGAAGGTTCAGTCAGGGCGAAGCAGCCGATCACCTCGCCGGCTGCCATCCGGGGGAGCCATTCCTGCTTCTGGTCCTCTGACCCCCAGCGGTGGATGGCCGTCATGGCAAGGGATCCCTGGACCGAGACGAAGGTGCGGATCCCGGAGTCCCCGGCCTCCAGCTCCATGGCGGCCAGACCGTACTCGACGGCGGAACGGCCCGGGCAGCGGTAACCCTGCAGATGCATGCCGAGAACGCCCAGCTCGCCCAGTTCGGGGGCAAGATCGAGCGGAAAGACGGCGTCGTCGTACCAGCGGGCAATGTCCGGCTTGATCCGTTGCTCCGTGAAATCGCGGATCCGCTCACGGACCGCCAGCTCTTCAGCGGTCAGCAGGGCGTCCAGGGCGAGGACATCGGAGGTGTCCGAAACAGAGGGCAGGTCAGCGGCGTTGCTCATTGGAGCATCCTACGGCTTCCGCCTTTCGCGAGGCTTCATCCCGCGGCGGCTAGAGTCTGCTGGGCGCCGGCCGCTTCGCCAGGAAGTAGTCCCGGGTGGCAGGGGCGAAGCGGCACACCACGGCCAGCACGACGCCCAAGGCCAGCAGCACCACGCCGCTGACGAAGGCACCGCCCACGCCGAAGATCTCCGTGTCGCCGTACGACGGATCCCACATCTGGACGGCGGAGATGAAGAACGCGGCGGTCAGCATCAGGGCGCCAATCAGCGGCAGGAGGCCCCGGAACCACAGGTTGCGGGCGGAATCGCGCAGCGTCCCGCGGAAGAACCAGAAGCACGCGAAGCCGGTCAGTGCGTAGTAGAACGCGATGAACAGGCTGATGGCGCTGATCGAGTCGGAGAGGAGGTTCTGGCTGAGGAAGCTCATGGCCACGTAATACACGACGGCGGCAGCCCCCATCACCTGCGTGGAGAACCCCGGCGTCTGGTTGCGCGGGTGGACCTCGCCGAACTTGGCCGGCAGGGCGCCGTGGACGCCCATGGACAGCGTGCCGCGGGCGGTGGGCAGGATGGTGGTCTGGGTCGAGGACAGAACCGACGCCAGTACCGCCACCACGATCAGCCAGCCCCAGGGCCCCAGCACAACGTCCTTCATTGCGAGGAAGACGTCGTCCTGGTTCTCGGCGTTGCCCAGGCCGATGCCGTCCGTGCCCACCGTGGCATACATCATCACCAGCAGCGCCACCGAGACGTAGATCGCCATAAGGACGAAGGCGGAGATGACGGCGCCGCGGCCGGGCGTCGTTGCCGGATTCTCGGTTTCCTCGTTCACGGCCAGGCAGGTGTCCCAGCCCCAGTAGATGAAGAGTGCCAGGAGGGCGCCGTGCACCACTGCGCCGGGGTCGGCAAAGGCGCCTGCTGGGTTGAACCACTCGATGTTGAAAGCCTGGCCCTCCGGCGCCCCGCCGGCGATCCGGAACACGATGGCCAGGGCAAATATGCCCAGCGAGACATACTGCACGTACGTCAGGACCCGCTGGACATGCTCGCCAAGCCGGATGCCGCGGTAGTTCACCAGTGTCATGAAAATGATGAACACTACGCCCGTGGCCGTCACCAGCAGGTCGTTTTCCGCCAGCGAACCGTCGCCGATCAGCAGCCACAGGTACTGCCCGGCCACCTGGGCCAGGTTGGCGAGCACCACGATGCCGGCCAGGGCAACGCCCCAGCCGCCCAGCCAGCCGGCCCACGGGCCGAACGTCCGGCGGGCCCAGATGAAGGTGGTGCCGCAGTCCGGCATGGCGCTGTTGAGTTCCCGGAAGGCGTAGGCGATGAAGAGCACCGGCACAAAGCCCAGGAGCAGGATCAGCGGCGTGTAGTTGCCGTTCACTGCGACGATCAGGCCCAGCGTGGCGGCCAGCGAATAGACAGGAGCGGTGGAAGCCAGGCCCAGCATGACGGAGTCGCCCAGGTCCAGGATGCCGGCACGCAGCCCCTTGGACGGAACTCCCGCCGTCGAGTTCCCTGTGCTCATAGTGCGATACCTGCTTTGCTGGAGGAGGCCGAGGCGGCCTGGACTGAAAGAGGGGCCGGGGCGTCGATCGTGTTGGGGACGAACCGGCAGAAGTAATCGGTGATGGGGCCGTCGGATTCGCGGATGCCGCAGCCCACGGACTCGCCATCCACCACCCACAGCCCCAGGACGGGGTGGTTGCCGTCGAAATCGGGCAGCGAGTGGAACTGCTGGTAGCACCAGCCTTCGCGCCCGTAGCCGCCCGGCTGTTCCATGTTGATGCCGGCCGCGTGGATCTTGATGTTGTCCCCCTCGCGGCCGTGCAGGGGCTTCGCCACCCATTCCTTCAGCGGTCCGGGCTCGTTCAGGTACGCCGGGAGGAGGTTCGGGTGCTCCGGGTACAGGTGCCACAGCGCTGCCAGGAGCGCCTTGTTGGACAGCAGCATCTTCCACGCCGGCTCCACCCAGCGCGGATTGTGGGCGCGCTGGAGCAGCCGCTGGCCGAAGGGCTCCTTCATCATCAGCTCCCACGGATACAGCTTGAAGATGGTGCTGATCATGAAGTTGTCCAGGTCCACAAAGCGGTTCAGGTTGGGGTCCCAGCCGATGTCGGACATGTTGATGCCGATGGTGGTCCAGCCGCCCTGGCCCGCGACGTCGCGCATGTAGGCCGCCGTCATCCAGTCCTCGCCGGACTGCTCCGCTTCCGAGTGCGCAATGTGCAGGGTGCTCATGCCGGTGCGGTACTGGAGCTTCTTCCACTGCCGGATCAGGGCTTCATGGATGCCGTTCCATTGGTCCTTCTCCGGGAACACGTCCTGCAGCCAGAACCACTGCGCCACCGAAGCCTCGATCAGCCCAGTGGGGGTGTCCGCGTTGTACTCCAGCATCTTGGCCGGGCCGCCGTGACCGTCGTAGACGAAATCGAACCGGCCGTAGATGTCCATGTCCCCGGCCTGCAGGGATTCAGCGGCCAGCTCCAGCGCCTGCGGTCCGATCCCGATGTTGCCCATGGCTCCGGTTGCAAGGTACTTGGCCGCCTCAAGGCACATCAGGTGCATATCCTCGGCCGTCTTTTCGAGGGTTTCCACCTCGTCCATGGTGAATTCGTAGTAGGCCGATTCGTTCCAGTACTCGATCTTCTTGCCGTCCGGCATGGTGGTGGTGGAAAAGACGAGCCCCTGTTCCTCGATCTTCTGTTTCCAGTCGGGCCTGGGGGTTGCACTCAGTCTCTTCATGCCTAGCCTCCCGTACTTCCGCCCTTGGAGCTGCTGCCGAAGCCGCCCCTGCTGACCGTGCCGCCCTTGGTGCTGTAGCCCTTGGACGTTTTCGCCCCCTGCGGAGCGGTCTTCGTGAAGCTGGGGTACTGCGAGCGGTTCTGCCCGACGGCCGGGACGCTGGAGCCGCGGGAGTAGAAGTACCAGGCGTAGATGGCGGAGCTCCGGCCGGCGCTGCTGCTGTTGTCGCACTGGGCGTCATCCACGCGCTCGCCGGTTTCGTCGTTGAAGCAGACCTGCGCGTAGTCGGCCTCCGCCTCGTTGCTGGCCACAATGGCGGTGATGGTGCCTGCCAGCAGGGCAGTGACGCCGAGGCCGACGACGACGGTACGGCGTTGCGAGCGCTTCTTACGTGCCGCTGCTTCCCGCTCGCGTTCGTGTTCGAAGGGGTCGATCACAGGGTCCGGACCGGTGCCCGGCGCTCCGGGCATACCCGGTCCTGACACGGGACCCTGCCCTGCAGCCGCGGCCTTTTGCCGCCGCCCGGCCTTTTTCCCGGCGTCCGGCTTCCCGGCTTCGGCAGTCCGGCCGCCCGCCGCGGAACCGTTGAGCAGTTCCGGTCGAAGCTCTGGTTTGGGCACCTGCCAGGGCGGTAGTTGCCCGGTGGCGGGATCGTGCGGCTGCGGCGTGAAATCCCCGGGCGCGGTCATCCAGCCTGGCGTGGAGCCTTCCGGACCGGGGGTCCCTTCCGGCGTGCCGCCCTGTTGACCGGAACGGGTGTTCTTCGGATCCTTTGAAGGATCCTGGTTCGGGTCCTGCGGTTCCATGGGTCCCCCTCGGTTGTCCATGCTCAATCTGTGACCGGCCACGGGCGTAGAAGCACGTGCGGGAAGGCCGTCCCGGCAAGACACAGCTGTGTAAATCCTGAAGTCAGCCTAGTGCCTGGACCGAGGCGCTGTTAACGGAAAACGGGGGAGAGCTGCCCATGCCAAGATGGAGCCATGGCAGCAGTTGAATCCGCTCGCGGTGGCGCCGCTCGATCCGGCCCTGGCGGTTCCGGGACGACAGGTGCGCGGACAGTACGTGCGCGGACAGTACGTTCGGGGACGGCAGGTTCCGGGAGGGCGCGCTCCGCGCTCCAGGGAATCGGGCGGAGCCGTTTCCTCATCGGCATCGTGCTTGCGGCGGTGCTGCCGCCTGCCGTGGAAGTCCTGGTGACGCTCGCGGGATATCGGAACTTCGCCATCATCATGTTGCTCCACCTTGCGGTCGCCGTGGCGGTGGCTGCGATCGGGGGATTCTGGCCCGCCGTCGTGGCGGCGGTCCTGGGCACAACGCTCCTCAATTACTTCTCCGCCGATCCGGTGGGTTCGCTGTCCATTGCCGATCCCTCCACCCTGTTCACCCTCCTGGTGTTCCTGGCGGTGGCCTGCAGTGTGGCCCTTGCCGTGGGCCTGGCGAGCCGCCGGGCGCAGGAAGCCGCGCGTTCCGGGGCCGAAGCCACGGCACTGAGCGAGCTCTCCCTGCGGATCCTCAGTTCCGACGGCAGCCTGGAGACGTTCCTCGAGAAGGTCCGCAGCCGGTTGGGAGTAGATGCAGTCACCCTGGTGGCGGGAAGCGCACCGGGTGGCTCCCGTACCCCGGGCGGCGCCCGGGGTACGGGATCCGCCGTCGGCCGCGGTCCTGGACCAGGGACGGACAGCAACGCCGGCGGGACAGTGCTTGCCAGCGCCGGGACCACCCCGCCGGTGACCCGCGCGGCCGCCCACCACGCCGTCGTCGTCGATTCCCGATACACGCTGCTGATCAACGGCGGGCCGCCGGCCGGTCAGCCCTTTACCGGCCAGCACCAGCGGATGCTGGCCGCCTTCGGGGCGTTCCTGGTGGCCATCCTGGAACGGCGGCAGCTCGTGGCGAGCATGGAGGACAACCAGCGGCTGTCCGAGGGCAACAAGATGCGCACATCCATCCTGCGGGCCGTCAGCCACGACCTCCGCACCCCGCTGGCCGGCATCAAGCTGGCGGTCAGCAGCCTCCGCCAGGAGGATGTGAAGTTTTCCCCGGAAGACGAACGCGAGCTGCTCGCCACCATCGAGGACTCGGCCGACCGTCTGGACCACCTGATCGGCAACCTGCTGGACATGTCCAGGATTACGGCTGATTCGGTCAACCCGCTCCTGCGCGGACTGGGCTGGACGGACGTCCTGCCGGATGCGCTGAGGGGGCTGCCCGCGGCACGGATCCGGGTGGAACTGCCGCCCAACCTCCCTCGTGTGGAAGCCGATGCCGGGATGTTGGAGCGCGTGGTGGCGAACCTGGTGGAGAACGCGCTCAAATACGCGCCGGAGGCCGATGTGGTGCTGACAGCCCGTGCGGGGGAGGGGATCGCGCTCGGTGGCAGGCCGGCCAGCGAGTTCCGCGTGGTGGACCACGGCTCAGGGGTGGCCCCGGCCGCCGTGATGGACATGTTCCAGCCGTTCCAGCGGCTCAACGATTACCAGCGCACCGGCAGTGGCCGCACCGTGGGGATCGGACTGGGCCTTGCTGTTGCCAACGGCTTCAGCGAAGCCATGGGCGGAACCCTGGCAGCGGAGCCGACGCCGGGCGGCGGGCTGACCATGGTGGTCACCCTGCCGCTGTGGGAAGGTCCGATGCCGTGACCCTGGTACTGATCATCGAAGACGAAGCCCAGCTGGCCCGGGCCATGCAGATCAACCTCCGCGCCCACGGCTACCAGGCCATCACCGCGGGCTTCGGCGCGGACGGACTGAAACTGGCCGCCCAGCACCCGGTGGACATCGTGGTCCTGGACCTCGGGCTGCCGGATATGGACGGTGTGGACGTCATCCGGGGGATCCGGGGGTGGAGCTCCGTGCCCGTCATTGTGTTGTCCGCCCGCCACGCCTCGGAGGACAAAGTGGAAGCGCTCGACGCCGGGGCGGACGACTACGTGACCAAGCCGTTCGGCCTCGACGAGCTCCTGGCGCGGCTGCGGGCCGCTTCCCGGCGCTCGCCGGCGCAGCGCGAAGCGCCCACGGTGGAGACGGCGGACTTCGTGGTGGACCTCGCCGCCCGGAAAGTGGTCCGGGACGGGCAGGAAGTCCGGCTCACGCCCACGGAGTGGAATATCCTCGAGCTCTTGGTCCGCAATGCCGGCAAGCTGGTCAGCCAGCAGCAGCTGCTCACCCAGGTGTGGGGACAGGCGTACGCGAAGGAAACCCAGTACCTTCGCGTCTACCTGGCACAGCTGCGGCGCAAACTGGAGCAGGACCCGGCGAGGCCGCGCCACCTGCACACGGAGGCCGGGATGGGGTACCGCTTCGATCCCTGACGCCAAAGCGCCGGAGGCTGGCGGGAAGCGTCCGCGGCAATCCGGACGGAAGAACCTAGACTGTAGCCATGGACACCGCATCTGTGCTTGCCGTCTGCCGGGTACACCAGCTCCTGAGTGATGAGGGGAGCGTGGGCGTCACGGCCATCGACAAACGTGCCGTCGACGGTCCGGTCAAGGTGCACAAGCTCGGACTCCACGGGGACATCCAGGCGAGCCGCATCCACCACGGCGGCGTGGACCAAGCGCTGTATGCCTATTCACAGGATGACGCCGACTACTGGGTGGGGGAGCTGCAACGCGACCTCCTGCCGGGGGTGTTCGGCGAGAACCTGCGCGTTGCCGGCATCGGGACCACCACCGCGGTGATCGGCGAACGGTGGCAGATCGGCCTCGACGTCGAGGTCGAAGTTACATCTCCCCGCGTTCCCTGCGCCACTTTCCAGCGCCGCATGGACGAACCCCAGTGGGTGAAGCGTTTTACCGAGGCGGGTCGGGTGGGCACTTACCTCCGGGTCATTAAGCCGGGGACCATCCGGGCCGGGGACCACATCCACCGTCTGTTCGTTCCCAAGCACGGCGTCACCATCGGCAAGTGGTTCAGCGAGCCCACCATCGAGGATGTGGAAGCGCTGCGTGATGCAGATGCCGACGGGGAGATCCGCCTGCAGCCGGAATACCACGAGGAATTCGAGAAGCTTCAGCGGCGCCTTGGCGTCTAGCTCCCGGGCCCCGCGCAGCCTGTGTGCGCAACGTCACCGCCCTTGGGCGGCTGGCGGGTTAGTGCAACGCGGAACCATGCCTTACACTTGAAATATCCCCCACTCCGGAAATCCCTTATTCCTGCCCAATTTTTGAGGCAGGACTGGCAAGTGTTGGGGCCCGCACAAGCGATGCGGGCATTTTCATAGGGAGAGCCGGCTAAAGAAAACGCTGTACAGACTGCTGGGATAGCAGCCAAGAGATGCAGCGGGAAGTCCTGCCACGGGATTGCGAAAGCGCCGGACTTCTACGTGACCGGCCGGTCAATGTTTGCCCGGCATCCAAACGGCACATGCACTGCGGCTCCGCTCACCTCGGGTTGTGCCGCCTGGCCCCCTATGGATGAGGAAAACTTCCCTATGCCCGAAAATCACAACGACGCCACCGCCGAAGCAGCAACTGCCGAGACGGCCGTAGAAACCCCCGAGACCGCTGCTCCCGTAGCCGGCTCCGCCCCCGTCTTCACCGAGGCCCCGGCACCTGCCGAAGCGCCTGCCGCCGAAGCCCCGAAGGCCGAGGCGCCTGCCGCCACCGAAGCCCCGAAGGCCGAAGCCCCCAAGGCTGATCCGACCAGCGGCGACGATGACACCGAAGCTGAAGGTGTCCGCTTCGCCGACCTCGGCATCGACGGCCGCGTCCTCGCCGCCCTGCAGGACGTCGGCTACGAGAAGCCGTCCCCCATCCAGGCAGCAACCATCCCGCTGCTGCTCGAAGGCCGCGACGTCGTGGGCCTGGCCCAGACCGGAACCGGTAAGACTGCAGCATTCGCAGTACCGGCACTGTCCCGCCTGGCCGAGCTCCACGACCTCAACGGTCCGTCCCGCAAGACGCAGGCCCTGGTCCTCGCTCCGACCCGCGAGCTCGCGCTCCAGGTCGCCGAGGCTTTCACCTCCTACGCCAAGCACATCGACGACTTCACCGTCCTCCCCGTCTACGGCGGCTCCGCCTACGGCCCCCAGCTCGCCGGCCTGCGCCGCGGTGCCCAGGTTGTTGTCGGTACGCCCGGCCGTGTGATCGACCACATCTCCAAGGGTTCCCTGGACCTGTCCGAACTCCAGTACCTGGTGCTGGACGAGGCCGACGAAATGCTCCGCATGGGCTTCGCCGAAGACGTGGAGCAGATCTTCCAGCAGACGCCTTCGGACCGTCAGGTCGCACTGTTCTCGGCCACCATGCCGAGCCAGATCCGCCGGATGTCCAAGCAGTACCTGAACAACCCGGCCGAGATCTCGGTGAAGTCCAAGACCACCACCGGAGCGAACACCCGCCAGCGCTACCTGCAGGTCATGGGCCCGCACAAGCTCGACGCGCTGACCCGCATCCTCGAGGTTGAAGAGTTCGACGGCGTCATCGCCTTCGTTCGCACCAAGATGGCCACCGAGGACCTGGCCGACAAGCTGAAGGCCCGGGGCTTCCAGGCTGCCGCCATCAACGGCGACATTCCGCAGCAGCAGCGCGAACGCACTGTCGACGCGCTGAAGGAAGGCCGCATCGACATCCTGGTAGCCACCGACGTCGCGGCCCGCGGCCTTGACGTGGAGCGCATCAGCCACGTGGTCAACTACGACATTCCCCACGACACGGAGTCCTACGTCCACCGCATCGGCCGCACCGGCCGTGCAGGCCGGTCCGGCGACGCCATCCTGTTCATGACGCCGCGGGAGAAGTACCTGCTGCGTTCCATCGAGAAGGCAACCCGCCAGCCGGTGGAGCAGATGCACCTTCCCACGGCCGAGACCGTGAACACGCTGCGCCTGGGCAAGTTCGCCGAGCGCATCACCGAGACCCTGGAGTCCGAGGACGTTGCAGCTTTCCGCGACCTCATCTCCTCTTACGAGGAAGAGCACAACGTTCCTGCCTCGGAGATCGCGGCGGCACTGGCCGTCATGGCCCAGGGCGGCCAGCCGCTCCTGGTCAAGGAACTGCCCGCGGCTCCCGAGTTCCAGAAGCGTGAGCGCTCCAAGGACGGCTTCGGCTCACGCGGCCCGACCCGCACCCTGACCGAGGGCAACGCCACCTACCGGATCGCCGTCGGACGCCGTCAGCGCGTTATGCCGGGTTCCATCGTTGGCGCCATTGCCAACGAAGGCGGCATCTCCTCCGCCCAAATCGGCGGCATCGACATCCGCTCGGACCACTCCCTCGTGGAGCTCCCGGCAGACCTGAGCCCCGAGCAGCTGCGCGCCCTGTCCCGCACACGGATCGGCGGCGAGCTGATCCACCTCGAGCTGGACAACGGCCGCAAGCCGTCCGGCGGCGGCGAGCGTGGCGGTTACCAGGGCAACCGTGGCGGCGACCGCGGCGGCTACTCCGGCGGCGGCGACCGCGGCGGCAACTTCAAGGGCAGCGGCGGGTTCAAGAAGGAATTCCGCAAGACCGACGGAGAGCGGTCCTCCGCTGACCGCGGCGGCCGCTCTTACAGCGACCGCTCGGAGCGCAGCGTTGGCGCCGACAGCGGCGCCAACCGCGGCCAGGCCAGCGACTCCCGCTTTGGCGGCCACGGCGACGGCGCACGCAAGCCCCGCCACGGCAACGAAGGCGGACACCGCGACTTCAACCGCAAGGGCAAGTGGTAAGCCCTAGCAGCACCAGGCGCTGAAAACGGGCCGGCTTTCGAGCCGGCCCGTTTTTCTTTAACCGGCCGCCTGTTTTCGCCAGTGTTCGCTTCATCACATCGGAGCGGCGGGCTGGCCGCCGGGAGCCCCTGCAAAGGCCGCTGCGGCAGTTTTTGGCCCGGATTTCCGCGCTTTTCCGCTGATTTATCCGCGCCGCAGAGCTGTGTCGCCGCCGATTTGTTGGGAGCGGAATCTTCCGGTAGAGTATTTACTCGTTGCCCCCCTAGCTCAGTGGTAGAGCGCGTTCTTGGTAAGAACGAGGTCACCGGATCGATTCCGGTGGGGGGCTCTGAATGAGGGCCTGTGTCAAGGCGGTTTTTGACCGGCTTGATGCAGGTTTTTCTCATTCGTGGCGGTGTAGCTCAGTTGGTTAGAGCGCACGACTCATAATCGTGAGGTCGGGAGATCGAGCCTCCCCACCGCTACAGGACAAGCCCCCGGAATCCTCAAGATTCCGGGGGCTTTCCTGTTTTCCCTTCCAGTCCAGCGGGCGGACGTGCCGCAGGCCTGCACCGTGACAAGCGCCACGATTCGCAGTAGCTTTGCAGCAACTGGCGGACGGGGATCTCAGTGGACTTCATTGAAGCAATCATGCTTCCGTTCAAGTGGCTGGTTTCCGTCATCATCGTGGGCTTCCACGAAGGGCTGGGAACCCTCGGCATGCCGGCCGCCAGCGGCTGGACCTGGACGCTCGCCATCATCGGGCTGGTACTGGTCATCCGCGCCGCGCTGATCCCCGTGTTCCTGAAACAGGTCAACGCCCAGCGCCGCATGCGCCTCCTGCAACCGGACCTGAAGAAGCTGCAGGACAAGTACAAGGGCAAGACCGACCAGCTGTCGCGCCAGGCCATGGCGCAGGAGCAGATGGAGCTCTACAAGAAGCACGGAACCAACCCGTTCTCGGCGTGCCTGCCCCTGCTGATCCAGACGCCCTTCTTCCTGGCCCTCTTCCAGGTGCTCTCCGGCATCACGGCGGCCCGCGATAAGGGTGCCGGCATTGGCGCCATGAGCCACGAACAAGTTGTCCAGTTCGACGAGTCGAGCATTTTCGGTGCCCCGCTGTCCGCCACCCTGCTGCACGGCACGCCTGCTGGCGGCAACGTGGTGGCTGTTTGGACCCTCTCGATCGTGATGATCCTGGCCATGACGGCGGCACAGTTCTTCACGCAGAAGCTGATCATGGCCAGGACCCCGTCCGAGGAAGTGCCGTCGGGTCCGGTCATGATGCAGCAGAAGATGATCCTTTACATCCTTCCCGTCGTCTTCGGGGCCGGTGGAATCGTCTTCCCCATCGGTGTCCTGATCTACTGGACCGTTTCCAACCTCTGGACCCTGGCACAGCAGTTCGTAGTCACGCAGCGGCCTGCGCCCGGTAACGGTCACGTTCCCTCGCAGCGGTGATCCCGGACAAAGCCGGCCGGGGAAGGCCGAAAATTTCCTGGGACTTGCGTAACGGGTGGCGGCGGTCCGGAAACAATACGGATAGAGGGCGGCTCAGGACTACTCATCAGGGGGATATCGTGCTTTCCGAGCGGGAACTGGCGTTTATCGCGTTACACAAAGACAGCTATCCAGCGGTTTTCAGGTTCGTGCGCCGGAGGGTGGAATCCCCGGAGGTGGCGGAGGAAATCGCTGCCGATGTCTTTCGTGTGGTGTGGCAGAAAGAAACTGACGAGCAGGGCCCCGAGATCGCCTGGCTGTTGTCGATTGCCCGGAACCTGATCGGTAATGCGTATCGGAGCCGTGACCGCCAGCGGGCGCTGCAGGAGAGGCTGCGTGCCACGGCGGTCCTGAGTTTCGGAGCCGGATCCGAAAACCTGGCCGTGCATGATGCCCTGGCCGGTCTGCGGGAGAAAGACCGGGACATTCTCCAGCTGGCCTACTGGGACGGCTTGGGCACGGCGGAGATCGCCGGTGTGCTGCAGTGCAGCGAGTCCGCCGCCAAGGTCCGCCTGCACCGGGCGCGGGCGGCGTTCCGGAAAAACATGCCTGCGGGCGCAGAATCGATCACACAGAGGATGGGTGCCTGAAATGGATCCGATCAAGAACAGGATTTCCGCGACCGATCCCGTGCGCAACGATCCGTCCACCCCCGACGGTGAAGCGGCGCTTCGTCGGATGCTGTCCGAACCTGCCGCGTTCAGCGACCGACTCCCGGCGGGAGCAACCTCGCTCGAGGAGCGCAGGCTGCGGCGCGCACGCCTGGCCGGCGTGATCACCTTGGCAGCTGCCGCAGTCACCGCCGGTGTGCTGGCGGCCACCAACCTCGGTCCGGTGACGTCCGCGCCAGGACCGGCCACGACCGTCACCGCATCGGAAAACCCGACGGCGACGCCGACAGTACCGTCAGCGGCGCCGGCCCGGCCCGCAGCCCTCGGAACCTTTGTCTTCCCTGACGGGCACCTGTCGTTCTCGCATCCGCGGGAGTGGAGTGTCCGGACGGAACAGGGACCGTACCTGACTGAGGAGGCAAAGACCGGGGCCGTCGTCGCGGTGGTGACTGACGACGCCGGCGCGGAGGTGGCCCGGGTCCTCAGCGGGATGTACGGCGACGGGGCGGCAGGCAGCGTCAAGCGCACTGTTCTTGACCATGCGCCCGTACCAGGCATCACCGACACGTCAGGGAACCCTGCCGAGTTCGGTTTCGCCGCTGACCAGATCCTCCCCGTCCCCTATCCCGGGATGCCGGACCCCACGGAGCCCGCGGACAGCACCCCCGCCTACTACTTCATGGACGTCAGGCTGGCGCAGGAATTCCTGCCCACCCAGGACAGTTCCGGCACCAACCAGATCCGCCTGCCCAACGGCGTCATGTCGGCCTATGTCGTGTTCGACTCCGAAAAACAGCCCGTCTTCGCCACGCCAGATGCGGCGCGGGAATGGATGGGGAGCGAACGATATGCGCAGCTGAAGACCATGCTCCTCAGCCTCAGATACTCGTAGCGGGGCTGAATCCAGGAATCCGAGCTTCGTTGCCTGGGATGCGCGCCAGTGCAAACCACAACAAGGTGAGCACGCCTGCAAAGATTCCGCTTTCGACCACGACTTCGGAGATGGTTGATATTGCCGCATACGGTTCAGGGGAGCCGGACACTTTGGCGGCTTCGGGCGGCTGCAAGGCGAATGTGGCGACCACCAGCATCGAGAGCACTCCGGGCCAAGATCCCAGGAACCTCCGCCACTGGAACGGTTCCGTGCCCTCGTTGGCGAAGCGGCCCATAAGAGCCGGGACCACGACTGCCACCCACACCCAGTGGTGGCTCCAGGAGACCGGCGAAATCAACAGCATAACGAGTGCTGTCGCTGACACCGCCGCCCAGTGGTCTTCCATCGACCGCAGGCGGTAGACCGCCAGCGCCCCGAGGCCGATGACGGCCAGTGACGCCACGATCCACAAGATAGAGGCCAGCCCATCGTCCACCCTGAGCCGGGCGATGAAGCCACGGATGGAGACGTTTTCAAAGCGTGAAAGAGTTCCCACACGATTGGTGTCCCGCAGCGACGATAGCCAGTACTGAAGCGACAACGACGGTGCTGTCACCGCCATGATCGCCACGGTGGCCGCGAACGTTCCCAGCATCCGCGCGGCGCCTTTGAAGTCCTTCCGGACCACAAAATAGAGCAGGAAGACCAGGGGAGTGAGCTTAATCCCGGCAGCGATGCCGGTGAGGATTCCCCGCGGAAGGAGCCCGTTAGGCCGGCGGCGGGTTGAACCGAGCAGGTCAGCCACGATGAGCCCCATCAGCAAAGGGTTTATTTGACCAAGTGCCATCGAGTTCCGCCACGGGCCGAGCATGAGAAGCAGGCCCATGACGAAAGCGGAGGTCAGGAGATACTGCGTTAGTCCGGGCGGCACCCGGATTACGCCCTTGATGAAGAGATAGCGCGTTATCCCGGCGCCCAGAGCCGCAGCAATGAGGAAGTTGGAGAGGGTCTGGATCACGAGGGCCGCTTCCACCGGGAGCATCGCCATTGGAGCCAGGATCGCTGCCGCGAAGGGCGGGTAAGTAAACGCCATGCCCCCGTAGGGGGTCCCCGGCAGCCCTGGCGCATAAAGCTCGCCCCCGTTGGCCAACTCCCTGGTTGCGGCCCAGTAGACCTTAAGATCGAGTCCGTCGAGCATGGCCTGTTGGAACAAGTACGGTACGGCGAGCAGAGGGACGAGCATCCTCAGGACGTCCCACATCTTCAGGTTGTTTTTCACGTTCTCCCGATCGGCTGGGCACATGGCCAGCCGTGCATCAATTGAGGTGAGCCGGCCCTTGCCCGCCCAATTCCGACAAGCTTACGCACAAGCAGGGACTTGTGGGACTGACGACGCCGGTGCCACTCTCCGGCGCGGCCCCTCCGGCCGCGGCCGGGTGCCCTGTCCGCTAACGCCCGGAGGCAACGGCCTCCTTGAACACTTTCGAGAGGAGCGCGGCGTACTGTTTGGTGGTATGCACGGCGTCGCGTTTGAGCGGGGTTTCTCCGATGAAGGCCGGGCACTTGTTTCCGGAGCAAAACCAGGCGCTCGTGTCAATGAAGCTGGAGCCCGCCTCTGCTGCCGCATCCTCCATGGCGTTTGCGGTAATGGTGAAACTCGGCGGCACCGCGTACTGGCAGTCCATTGGTGTGCTGGACCGCGTGGCGCACTCGACCGGAGGCTTACCTGCAGGGGGGCCCGACACTACGAAGAGTTTGGCTCCGCTCGGCGCCAGTGCGTTCAACACCTTGGCGGTGCCTTGCCGCCATTCGGCTCCGGCCTGCTCCTCGGGAATGCCGGAGGCCAGTTTGTCCAGCACATCGGAAGTGCTGGACAGGAACACCATGGAGGGTCTAAGGGTGTTGATGGCTGCAATTGATTCGGCCCTGAACCGGGCGCACTCCTCCGTAAACTCCTGCTTGTCCGCCTTGACCTGCACGTCGGTGGCCCCGCAACCGGCCATGGTCATACCGCGTATGTTGTAGCTGTCTTCCAACGCGGCCCTCACCGTGGGAAGGAGGGTGATGCCGGTGGAATCGCCAAGCACAACCACCGTTTCCCGCTTACCGGTGTCCCACGAACAGTCGGGCTTGCTGAGATCGGTCTTTCCGCACCCTTCTTTGTCCTCGTCCGGGCGGGTGTCAGACAGGATTGTATCCAGGGACGGCTTCAGTTCCGGCCAGTCCGTGCTGGCAAGCGCTGCGTCAAGTCGGGCAGTCAGCGCTGCCTGGTTCGCCGGCGCTCCGGTATCCGCGGACCCCGGAACAGAAGGCGTTGAGGCCATTGGTGCGCCAGCACCTCCCGGGGCTGCCGGTGTGGTGATGGCCAGGCACAGTATGGCAACAGCTGTGGCCCCAACGACGAAAAGCCCGGTCCGTTGACCTGCGGAGAGCCGGGCAGAGGCCGTCTTCCCGGGCGGGGTATTCAGCCACGCCGACTTCAGCACCGCTTGTTCAACGAAGTAGTAGGAGAGCACAGACAGTAATGCCGTGGCCGCGCACGCCGTCAGATAGTAGATCGGGCCGGCACCGGGCAGAAATGCCGCCAGCAGGATTGCTACCGGGAAATGCCAAAGATACAAGGAGTAGGAGATATCGCCCACGTACGTCATTGGCCGGCAGGTCAGCGGGCGGATGCCGCGTGACTCAACGCCGGTTCCGCTAATGATGATCAGCGCCGTTGCAATGACCGGAAGGGCAGCCCAGGGCGCGGGGAAAGCCGACTCCTTGGTCACTGCCGCGAGACTGGCAGCAATGCCGGCCAAACCGATCCACGCCAGCACCGGGCGCGCCGATGCCGGGATGCGAGCGAATGCTCCCGCCGTGACTGCGACGAGCGCGCCGACACACAGTTCCCAGGCGCGGGAGAAGGTGGAGAAGTAGGCCCAGGACGGGCTTGCGGCCGTCTCATGGACCGCCCACGCGAACGAGGCAAGCAGGAGCACCGTGAGGGTGAGCGCGAGGGGGACCCGGCCGCCGGCTCGTTTCGCGCCGGCACCAACAAGTACCAACGCGACAATGGCGGGCCAAACGAAGTAGAACTGTTCTTCGACGCCTAGCGACCAGTAGTGCTGCAGCGGCGAAACAGGCGCGTCGGCGGCCCAATAGTCGGTGCCGTTGCTCGCAAACCGCCAGTTCCCCGCAAATAGAAGCGCCCACACTCCGTCAGTGATGGTGGTATTGGCGCGGCCGGGCAAGTAGGTCAGCCAGGCGGCAATAGCCGTGGCAACAAGTGCCACGGTGGACGCTGGGATGATCCGGCGGACCCGGTGCTTATAGAAGCCAACGAAATCGATTCGACCGTGCCGGTCATGCTCGCGCAGCAGGACGCCCGTGATCACGAATCCGGAGATGACGAAAAAGACATCGACGCCAACGAAGCCGCCGCCAGGAAATCCGAAGACGTGGTTAGCGATCACTGCCAGGACAGCGACGGCGCGCAGCCCCTGGATGTCTTTTCGTCTTGGCTTTGGCACCGCTGCGGCACGATGCCTTACTGCTATGGGTTGTGTCATGATGCCTTCATGTGGGGACCGGTCAGCTAGCGAGTATCCTATCTGTGCCAACTCTTAGCTCTTGGGACAGAATGGGTCAATGACGCGCATCGCAATCATCGGCGGCCACGGCAAAGTGGCTTTGGAACTGGCCAGGATTCTCACCACGGAGGGAGAGGACGTCACGTCCTTCTTCCGCAACCCGGACCATACGGAGGACGTCGCGGCAACGGGCGCCACGCCCTCGGTCCTGGATGTTGAACACTCGACGACGGCGGAACTCGCCGCCGCCCTCAGCGGCCAGGACGCCGTGGTGTGGTCCGCCGGCGCCGGCGGCGGCAGCCCCGACCGCACCTATGCGGTGGACCGGGACGCGGCCATCCGTTCGATGGAGGCGGCGGCGGAAGCCGGCGTCGGGCGTTACGTCATGGTGTCCTACTTCGGCGCCGGACCGGACCACGGAGTCCCGGCGGACAACAGCTTCCACGCTTACGCCGAGGCGAAGGCCGCCGCGGACCAGCACCTGCGCGGCACGGACCTGGCCTGGACCATCCTGGGCCCCGGAACCCTGACGGACGGCCCCGGCAACGGCCTCATCGACGTCGATCCGGCGGACACCTCCGCCGGCACCGCCACATCACGGGCCAACGTGGCACTCGTGACCGCCGCCGTCCTGGGCTTGCCGGAAACCGCCGGACGCACCATCGAGTTCCGGGACGGCACCCTGCCCGTCGCAGCGGCGCTGCAGCCGGCGCAGTAGGCCCCGCCGCCTGAACACGGAGTAGCCACCGGCCCGCACCCGATATCGTGGGAGGAGGCGCCTGCAGAGCACTGCGGCGCCTCCACTTCGGGGAAAGTGAGCCTATGGACCAGTTGGCACTGATTATCGGACTGCTGCTTGCCACGGTGGTGGCGGTGGGTCTGGGGGATAAGCTCCGGCTGCCCTATCCCGTACTGATGCTGATCCTGGCGGCATCGCTGACCTTCATCCCCGGCTTTCCTGAAATGGACATCTCGCCGGAGCTGATCCTGCCCATCTTCCTGCCGCCGCTGCTGTTCGCGACGGCCCAGCGCAGCTCCTGGGCCGTGTTCCGGGTCCGCTGGCGCACGCTGATCATGCTCGCGGTGGCCCTGGTGGTCGTGTCCACCGCTGCCGTGGCAGGGGCGGCCTGGCTGATGATCCCGGGCATCGGAATTCCCGCCGCGATCGCCCTGGGCGCCATGGTGGCCCCGCCGGACCCGGTGGCCGTCGAATCCGTGGCCGGCCGCGTGCACATGCCGCGGCGGCTCATCACGGTCCTGCAAAGCGAGGGCCTCTTCAACGACGCCGCCGCCATCGTCATTTTCCAGGCTGCCGTGGCTGCCACCGTTTCGGGCAGCAGGGTAGGGCCCGACGTCGTCCTCAAGTTCGTGGCGGGGGCTGCGGTTGCGGTGCTGGTCGGCATCGCCATGGGCTGGGTCACGGCGCTGATCACGCGGCTGGTGACCTCCATGGTGGCGCGCAGCGCGGTCACCCTGGTGGTGCCGTTTGCCGCCTACATCCTGGCGGAAGAGGTGCACGCCTCAGGCGTGATCGCCGTCGTGGTTACCGCCTTGGAGATGAAGCGGCACTCGCGGCCGCAGGACGCCGCCGAACGGGTCACCCGCACGGCCTTCTGGGACGTGGTGGAGCTGCTGGTAACCGGGCTGGCCTTCGGGCTGGTGGGGCTGGAGATCCGCCAGGTCATCCACGACGAGGGTACGGAGATCTACGGCATGATCGGCACCGCGGTGGTGGTGTGCGTCATCGTGTTTGCGGTCCGTTTCCTGTGGCTGGCCCTGCTGGCGGCCTCGGCGCGGAAGCGGGAGAACCTCCTGCAGCCCACGTCCGCCAAGGAGGTCCTCATCCTGACCTGGTGCGGCATGCGGGGCCTCGCCACCCTGGCGCTAGCCCTCGCCCTGCCCCTGACGCTGGCCGACGGCACGCCGTTCCCTGCCCGGGACCAGCTGCTGGTCATCGCCTGCGCGGTACTGCTGGCCACACTGGTGCTGCCCGGCCTGACGCTGCCCTGGCTGATGAAAGTCCTGAAGGCCAGCGGCGACGGTTCGGAAGAACGGGACGCGGCCCGGGTCCTGGCCAAACGCGCCCAGCAGGCCGCAATCGCCGCCCTGAAGGACAACGACCTCGTCAAGGAGCTCCCGCCGGAGAAAGTGGCGCTCGTCAAGGAAAAGATGACGAGGCTGCACGCCGAACTGCTGGATGGAAGCCTCCGGCACGAATCCCTGGACGAGAAACGCCAGCGCGGGCGGGAACTGGCCATCGCCGTGCAGACCGTTGCGCTCGATGCCGCCCGCCAGGAAGTGGTGGCCGCCCGGAACGAACCGGACATGGATCCGGAAGTCGCGGACCGTGTGCTGCGCCAGCTGGACCTGCGCACCATGATCATGCCGGAGTAGGATCAGCGCGAACGGACACTTGAGGCCCCGGATTCCGGGGCCTCAAGTGTCCGTTCGCGCTTTCTGGACTGGCGGCCTGGGACGGGCCTGCTTGGGGCGACGATGCCTAGGCGGGGGCCGCGAGCTCCAGGTCAAGCGTGTTCTTCTCCACGAAGTCCAGGGCGCAGCGGACGGCACCCACGGTCACGATTGAGTCACCCAGCGGGGACGCCGCCACGGCCGGGGGAGTGGCGGTGTACCCGGGCAGGCGTTCAGCGATCGGCCCCAGCAGCACGCCTGCCGAGTTTGCCACGGCGCCGCCGATCACCACCAGCTCGGGGTTGATGATGGTGGCCACGGCCCCGATAACCCTGGCCATCCTGTCCGCCAGCCGGTCGAGGATTGCCAGGGCAACGGCATCCCCCGCGGCGGCTGCGGCAAAAACATGCTCCGCCTCGACGCCGTCGCCTGCGTGCTCCCGGAGCAGGGTCCTGGCCTTCCCTGCAAGGGCTTCGGCAGCCCAGACACGGGCCAGGGCAGCGATGCCGAAGGTGTCGCCGACACCCTCCACCATGTCAAGGAACGCAAGCTCGCCGGCACCGCCGGCACGGCCGTGCAGCAGCCGCCCGCCGTCGATCACTCCCGAACCGAGGCGTTCACTGGCGAGAATCACGACGACGTCGTCCACGCCGGCCGCCGCACCGCGCCAGCGCTCACCCAGGGCGGCGAGGTTGGCGTCGTTTTCCAGGAGGACTGTCCAGCCGTGCAGGTCCTTGAGCGCAGCCTTCAGGCCGACGTCGAACAGTCCCCAGAAGTGCTGGGTCACCAGCACATCCCCGTTGCGGTCCACGGGTGCGGCGATTCCGGCACCAACGGCGAGCACGGAGTCGGGGGAGGCACCGACACTGTGGAGGGCCATCAAGGCGGTCCGGTCGACGACGGCGACCCGTTCTTCCGCCGAGATCTCGGCACCTGCGAACGGCTGGCTGGACCGGCCCAGGGCCCTGCCGCGGAGATCGGACACCACCACCGTGGCTTTGGAAATGCCAACGTCCATGCCCAGGACGCACCCTGCGCGCTCGTTGAGCTCGAACCGGCGCGCCGGCCTTCCCTTCTGGTAGCCGCCGAAGGCCCGCTGGTTTTCCAGCTCCCTGATCCAGCCGCGCTGCATGAGGTCCTCACAGACGGCAATGGCGGTGGCCCGCGTGAGTCCCGTGGCTTCCATGACCTCCGTGACCGTCACCGCCTGGGAAGCGCGCATGAACTCAAGCACTGCCCCGGCGCTCACACGGCGCAGCAGCTGGGGCGTTGCCGCCGTCATTTCCGACATGGTGTTGACCTCTCTGTGCTTTGCACCACATAATACTTGAGGAACTAAATTTAGATTCCATATAAACTTAGAGCATCGTGGACCGGACGGCCGCCGACTGCAGGCTCTACTCCCAGCCCTTCACTCAGCCTTTTGCAAAGGAGCAACTGTGAACCGCATCCTGAAGCACTGCCAGCCCGCACCGCAGGCACAGCCCACTCACCACCGCACGTCAGCCCCCGCCCTGTGAACGCGGCCCTACCCGCATCACTGCTCAGCAGGCGTTCCCTGCTCCGGACCGCCGGCCTCGCCGGGGCCGCCTTGATGGTTCCCCTCTCCGGCTGCGGCGCCCCGCCCGCTGCACAGAACGGAGTTACCACGCTCCGGTTCATGCAGAACAAACCCGAGGTGGTGGACTACTTCAACGAGGTCATCAAAGGCTTCGAGGCGCTGAACCCGGACATCCGCGTGGTCCAGGACTTCAACGAGGGAAACTTCGTTCCGGGCCTCGTCCGCAACGATCCGCCGGATGTGGTGACCCGCGGCTTCGCCCAGGCCACTGCCGACTTCGTCAAAAAGGGCATCTTCGCCGACCTCTCTGGCATGCCCGTGGCTAAGACCATCGACCCGAAGATGCAGGAGCTCGTCAACTCCTGGGGCCAGTACAACGGGACCGAGACCAGTGCCCTGCCGTTCTCGCTTGCGGCGGCCGGCGTGATCTACAACCGCGACATCTTCGAGGCGCAGGGCGTGTCAGTCCCCACCACCTGGGACGGCTTCGTTGCGGCCTGCGAGAAGTTCAAAGCCGCCGGCATCGCGCCGATCTATGGGACGTACAAGGATCCGTGGACCCTCGCCCAGGGCATGTTCGACTACGCGGCCGGCGGTGCGCTGGATGTCGGGGAATTCTTCACGAAGCTCAACGCCAAGGGTGCCAAGATCACGAAGGATGCCCCCGAGTCGTTTGCCAACAGCTTCGGCCCCGCCCTCCCCAAGATGCTCCAGCTCGCCTCGTTCTCGCAGAACGGTGCGGCCAGCAAGAACTACGCGGACGGCAACGCCGCGTTCGCCAAGGGCCAGGCGGCCATGTACCTGCAGGGCCCGTGGGCGCTTTCACAGCTTGTGGCGGCCAACAAGAACATCAGGCTGGGAAGCTTCCCGCTGCCGGTGACCAACAACCCGGAGGACACCAAGGCCCGCGTGAACGTGGACATGGCGCTCTCCATCACCCGGAACACGCCCAAAATGGCCGCGGCACAGCGGTTCGTCAACTACCTGCTGGAACCGTCCGTGGTGAACACGTACAACGAGAAGAACGCGGCGTTCTCACCGCTCACGGACGCTCCTGCCGTCAGCAATCCACAGATCAGCGGACTGAATGCAGCGGTGCAGGAGGCGCGCTACTTCCAGGGCGCTGTCACCTACTTCCCGCCGTCGGTGCCCGTGAACAACTACATCCAGTCCTTTGTGTACAGCAAGAACGGCGAGCAGTTCCTCGCCGCCCTCGACGACGAATGGCGCCGCGTCGCCGAGCGTACCGCGGTCTGACCCCCACCCGATTCCAGGAGCCTCAATGACTACAACATCCCGGGTGGCCCAGACAGCCCCTCCCGCAGGACCCAACAACCCCATGTCCGCCGCCGGCATCGTCCGGTCCAAGAGCCGGATCGATCCCACGTATTACTGGATGGTGGTGCCCGTCCTGGCACTCTTCGCCTTCTTCATCACCCTGCCGGCACTCGTGGGCGTCTTCTTCAGCCTCACCAACTACGCCGGCTACGGCGACTGGAAGTTCATCGGGCTGATGAACTACGTGAACATCTTCAAGGACCCCGCCGTCCTGCAGTCGTACATCTTCACGTTTGTGTTCGCCCTGACCACCACCGTGGTGGTGAACGTCGTGGCCCTCGCCATCGCCCTGGGCCTCAACGCGAAGATCAAATGGCGCACCGGCATCCGCACCGTGTTCTTCATCCCCATGGTGCTTTCCGCCCTGATCGTCTCCTTCGTGTTCAACTACCTGTTCTCCAACACGCTTCCGGTGCTGGCTGAACGGTTCGGCGTGACCCCGCTGGCCACGAGCATCCTCGCCAACGAGAACCTCGCCTGGCTCGCCATCGTCCTCGTCACGGTGTGGCAGGCGGCGCCCGGCGCCACCATCATCTACCTGGCAGGGCTCCAAAGCGTGCCTTCCGAGGTCTACGAAGCCGCGGACCTCGACGGTGCCGGCAGCTTCCGGCAGTTCCTCAGCCTGACGCTCCCGCTGATCCTGGGATACCTCGTGATCAATGTGATCCTCGGCTTCAAAGGGTTCCTCGGAACCTATGAGATCATCGTGGGCCTCACCGGCGGCGGCCCCGGCATGGCAACGCAGTCCGTGGCCATGCGCATCTTCTCCGGCTTCACCGGCGGCGACTACTCCTACCAGATGGCGAACGCCGTCATCTACTTCCTGATCACCTTGCTGATCTCCGTCATCCAGCTGCGCCTCATCCAGCGCCGGGGGGTTTCACTCTAATGACCGCATCCACACTTGCCGCTTCCAAACATCGGACAGCGGACGCCCCCGCCCGCAACAACCGCCGGTCCAACCGCGAGGGCTTCAGGATCAACTGGTGGCTCACCGCGCTGATGCTGGCCGCTTCGTTGACCGTCCTGCTGCCGCTCTACTTCACCGTTGCCATGGCGCTGAAGTCCCCGGACCAGATCGGCACCGGCACGGGGCTCGCCTGGCCGAACCCGATGAACTGGGACAACTTCGCCGCCGCCTACGTGGCCACCAACTTCCCGCGGGCCTTTATGTCCACGGCGTTCGTGACCGTGTTGAGCGTCCTTGGCTCGCTGGCCAGCAGCTCCCTTGTGGCCTACGCTATTGCGCGGAACTGGAACCACCGGTTCTTCCGGGGCTCCTTCGTCTACCTGCTCTCGGCAATGTTCATCCCGTTCCCGGTGATCATCCTGCCCCTGATCAAGCAGACGGCACTCCTCGGCCTGGACAACCCCGCCGGCGTCGTCTTCCTGCACGTCCTCGGCGGCATCTCGTTCAACACCCTGCTCTACATCGCCTTCGTGCGCTCCATCCCGGTGGAACTCGAGGAGTCGGCCCGCATGGACGGCGCCACCACGTGGCAGGTGTTCCGCAAGATCATCTTCCCGCTGCTGGCCCCCATGAACGCCACGGTCGGGATCTTCGCCTTCCTCGGCTCCTGGAACGATTTCCTGTTGCCGCAGATGTTGATTGCGGATCCGGCGCTGCAGACACTGCCGGTAGTGCAGATGCTGTTCCAGGGCGAATTCAACACCAACTACAGCCTCGCTTTCGCGTCTTACCTGATGGCCATGGCGCCCACCCTGGTGGTTTACATCCTGGCCCAACGTTGGGTACTCTCCGGAGTCATGCGGGGCGCAGTGAAGTAGGACAGCGCACTGAAGCAGGGCGCAAGCAAGCAGGGCGCAGCATCCCGGTACCCATCCAATTTTCCCTTTACCAAAGAACAACCAACACCAGAAAAGGAATCTCCTTTGTCCACCACCGCCACTCTGGCAACCCTGTCCGATTCAAACCTCGCAGCCGATCCCAACTGGTGGCGCCAGGCCTCCGTATACCAGATCTATCCGCGCAGCTTCTCGGATTCGAACGGTGACGGCCTGGGCGACATCAAGGGCATCACAGCCAAAGTGCCGTACCTGAAGGAACTGGGGATCGACGCCGTCTGGCTCAGCCCGTTCTACCCGTCGGCGCTCGCCGACGGCGGCTACGACGTCGACGATTACCGCAACGTGGACCCCAAGCTGGGCACCTTGGAGGACTTCGCCGAAATGTCCGCCGCGCTGCACGAAGCCGGCATCAAGCTCATCGCGGACATCGTCCCCAACCACTCCTCGGACCGGCACGAATGGTTCAAGGAAGCCCTGGCCTCCCCGCGGGGCTCAGCTGCCCGCGAGCGCTACATCTTCCGTGACGGCCTGGGCAAGAACGGCGAGCTGCCGCCGTCGGACTGGGACTCCGTCTTCGGCGGTCCCGCCTGGGAGCGCATCACCGAACCGGACGGCACCCCCGGCCAGTGGTACATGCACATCTTCGCCAAGGAACAGCCGGACCTGAACTGGTCCAACCGCGAGATCCGCGACGACTTCCTGAAGACGCTGCGCTTCTGGTCCGACCGCGGCGTGGACGGCTTCCGCGTGGACGTGGCGCACGCCCTCACCAAGGACCTCACGGAGCCGCTGCTCTCCAAGGTCGAACTGAGCGAGGCGAACACCGGCACTGACGGTTTCGCCGACGGATCGCACCCGTTCTGGGACCGCGACGAGGTCCACGAGATCTACGCCGAATGGCGCGAGGTGTTCAACGAGTACAACCCGCCGCGCACCGCCGTCGCCGAAGCCTGGGTGCACGCCACCCGCCGCGCCCGCTACGCCAGCCCCCAAGGTTTGGGCCAGGCTTTCAACTTCGACCTGCTGCAGGCCGATTTCGACGCCGGTGAGTTCCACGAAATCATCACCCGGAACCTCGCCGAGGCCACGGCCACCGGCGCCTCCTCCACCTGGGTCTTCTCCAACCACGACGTCGTCCGGCACGCCACCCGCTATGGCCTGCCGATGGGCGGCGGAGTGCACGCCAAGGGCCAGGACGGCAAGGGCTGGCTGCTGGCCGGGGCACCGGCCGAGGAACTGGACGTTGAGCTGGGCCTGCGCCGCGCCCGTGCGGCCAGCCTGCTGATGCTGGCCCTCCCGGGCTCGGCCTACCTGTACCAAGGCGAGGAGCTCGGGCTGCAGGAAGTTGCCGACATCCCCGACGCGGAGCGCCAGGACCCGTCCTTCTTCCGCAACAAGGGTGTGGAAATCGGCCGTGACGGGTGCCGCGTTCCGCTGCCCTGGGCCACTGAGGGCACGTCCTTCGGTTTCGGTGCGGGCCGGTCCCATCTGCCCCAGCCGGCCTGGTTCGGCCGGTACGCCGTGGACGCCCAGGACGGCGTGGAGGGCTCCACACTGGAGCTATACCGCAAGGCCCTGAAGCTGCGCCGCGAACTGCAGACGGCCGAGGAACTGGAGTGGGTGGAGACCGGCAACCCCAAGGTGCTGCAGTTCACCCGCCACGGCGGCTGGCAGTCAGTGACCAACTTCGGTGCTGAGCCGGTGGAGCTCCCGGCCGGCGAAGTGCTACTCAGCAGCGCACCGCTGGGCGGGCAGCTGCTGCCCGGCAACACCACGGTCTGGCTGCGCTAAGGCCGGGCCACGCAGCCTCGTTAGCCACATCATGAATCCCGTCCCGGTGGCGGTGCCCGGACAGGGTGCCGCCACCGGGGCTTTTTGCTGCTGGGCCTTCGGAGGAACAAGTGAAAGAGTGACGACATGACTGAACAATCTGCAAGCCTGTCCGGCCAGGAACTGAACCGTAACCAGGAACTGATTTACGGCTGCATGGGCCTTGGCGGCAGCTGGTCCGCCGAGCCCTACGCCCCTGAGCACGTGGACCAGGCGGCCGCCGCAATCGACGCTGCCCTCGACGCTGGCATCACGCTGTTCGACCACGCCGACATTTACCGCGGCGGCAAGGCCGAAGCAGTCTTCGGCGAGGTCCTGGCGATCACACCGGGGCTGCGGGAACGGATCCGGCTCCAGACCAAGTGCGGGATCCGGCTCAACGAGCAGGGCCTCGAAACACACTACGACCTGAGCCGCGAGGGAATCCTCGAGCGGGTCAACGGCAGCCTGAAGCGGCTGAAGACCGACTATGTGGATGTCCTCCTGCTGCACCGCCCCGACCCGCTGGCTGACCCCGCCGAGGTGGCGTCCGCCGTCGGGCAGTTGATGCGGGAAGGCAAAGTGCGGGAGGTGGGTGTGTCCAACATGTCCGCCCCGCAGATCGAGGCGCTGCAGGATCATCTGGAAACGGCGGTGGTGGCCAACCAGCTGGAAATGAGCCTGCTGAGGCGGGCGTGGCTGGAAAGCGTCGTGCTGGTGAACCACGCGGAGGGGCTGGATTACAGCTTCCCGCACGGCACTGTGGAGTTCTGCAGCCGGCAGGGGATCACCCTGCAGGCCTACGGGGCGCTGGCCCAGGGCCACTACAGCGGAGCTCCGCCGGAAAGCCCGACACCGGCGGAGGCGGCCACGGCGGCGCTCGTCGCGGAGATGGCGAAGGCCAAGGGGACCACCAGGGAGGCGGTCCTCCTCGGGTGGCTCATGCGGCATCCGGCCGGGATCGCGCCAGTGATCGGGTCGGCCAACCCGGACCGCATCCGTGCCTGCGCCGGAGCGGCCCGGGTTGCCGCGGCCATGACCCGCGCCGAGTGGTACCGGCTGTGGGTCACGGCCCGGGGGAGCAACATCCCCTAACCCGCCGCTTAACCCAACTAGGTCGCAGTAGATGTCGTGATGAGCCCTCAACACGACATTAACTGCGACCTAGTTGGGCTTGCCGCCCGCATTGGGGCTGGCCGACGCGGCACCTACAGCGGCGCCACCACCGAGTACGTGGACGAGTCGCCCTGCAGGGCCTGGCTCTGCTTGCCGTCCACGCCCACCGGAATGTCGCCGGCAATGGTGACGCGGTTGAGCTTGCGCGGCTGGCCGTCGTAGTTGTCCGGGGCGTAGTGCTGAGTGATGCGGTTGTCGAACAGCACCAGCTGATTCGGCTCCCAGTTCACCCGCACCACGTTCTCCGGACGCGTGACGTAGGCCTGCAGCAGCCGGATGATGTCCTTCGACTCGGTGTTGGACAGCCCCACGATCCGAAGCCGCTGCGCGAAGCCCCCAATGAACAATCCGCGCTCGCCGGTCAGCGGGTGGACCCGGACCACCGGGTGGGCGGTCTCGAACTTCAGCCGGGTGAACTCCTTGCGCCGTTCCTCGGCGTTCTGGTGCTCCAGGTTCTTGGGCACCGAGTAGTCGTAGTCGTTGGTGTGGATGGCCCACAGGGTGTCCGCGAAGTTCCGCAGCTCCTCCGGCAGGTCGGCGTACGCTCCGGCCGAGGACGCGATCAGCGTTTCCCCGCCGTACGCCGGCAGGTCGATGCTGCGCAGCGTTGATGCCTGCGGCGGGTTCACCACGAACGTGACATCGGTGTGCCAGTTGTTGGCCGACCCGTTCTCGCTGTCCACCGGCAGGACGTTCTCTTCCCCCTCCACGGAGGCCACGGTGGGGTGTGCCTTGGTGAGCGGACCGAAGTGGCTGGCGAACTTCACCTGCTCCTCGTCCGTGCGGATGTTCGCCTCGCGGAACACCAGGGCCTTGTGCTCGTTCAGGGCGGCACGGATCCGGGCCACAGTGTCCGCGGACAGGTGCCCGCTCAGGTCCAGGCCGCGGATTTCAGCCCCGATGCGGGAGCCCAGTTTGGCGAATTCGAGCTTGGTTTCGGTGATGGTGGTCATTGCTTCTTCCTTACTGGTTGATGGTGAGTGTGGATGATGCAGTTTGAAGCGTCAGTTGCCGGAGCCGACGGCGGTGCGCCAGCGGGAGAAATGCCGCTCGAGGGCGACCAGGAGGACGTTCACCGTGAGGCCCAGGACGGACACGGTGAGGATGCCGGCGTACATGTCCGGGATCAGGAAGCTCATCTGGGAATTGACGATCAGGTAGCCCAGCCCGGCCTTGGCCCCCACCATTTCGGCGGCGATCAGCACCAGGATGGAGGATGTGCCGGCCATCCTGATGCCCGTGAAGATCGTCGGGACGGCCGAGGGCAGGATGACCTTCTGGAAGAGCCTGAAGCTGTTCAGCCCCAGCGACCTCGCCGCCCGGATGAGCAGCGGATCCACGGTCCGGACGCCGGCGATGGTGTTCAGCAGCACCGGGAAGAACGCCGCGTAGGCCACGATGGTGATCTTCGATTCCTCGCCGATGCCCAGCAGCAGCGTGAACACGGGGAGCAATGCCAGCGTGGCCGTGTTGCGGAACAGTTCCAGCAGCGGGTTCAGGAACGAGCTGAGCCAGCCATACCAGGCGATCAGCAGCCCCAGCACGACGGCGGACACCACCGCGATGCTGAAGCCGGACACCGAGCGGGTAAGGCTCGCCTGCAGGTGGCTCTGCAGCTGCCCGTTCTCCAGCAGCTTCGCGCCTGCAGCAAGCACTTCGTGCAGCGGCGGCAGGAACACCCGGGTGGAGGGGCTGGCAAGGTACGTCGGGCCCAGCTCCCACAGCGCGAGGAACAGCAGCACGGCGAGCGATTTCCAGCCGGCCCGTCCGGCGATCCCGGCCAGGGCAGCGAGCCGGCCGGCCGGCGTCGGGCGTGGTCCGCTTTCCGGACCGGCTCCCGCCTGCAATGGACGTTCGACGGCGGCAGCCGCCTCAGGCGGTCGGGTCAACACAGCGCTCATCAGGCAGCGCTCCTTTCCTGGGGTTGTTCATCGGGGGCCGATCCATCGGGGAGGATCTTGCGGTGTCCGGAGTCCTGGGCGAGCTTGACCTCGTCGTGCAGGAGGGACCAGACCTGATGCCGGTGTTCCACGAAGGCCGGGTGCGAGCGGACGTCGTCCCCGCCGTCGCGGTCCGGGATGTTGATGTCCACAAACTCCTTGAGCCGGCCCGGGCGTGCGCTGAGGACTGCCACGCGCTGGCCGAGGTAGACGGCCTCGTCGATTCCGTGCGTGATGAAGACGATGGTCTTGCCCGTTGCCTTCCAGATCCGCAGCAGCTCGTCCTGGAGCTGCTCGCGGGTCTGCGCGTCGAGGGCGGCAAACGGCTCGTCCATCAGCAGGATGTCCGGCTCATAGGCGAGGCTCCTAGCGATGGCCACGCGCTGCTTCATACCGCCGGACAGTTCGTGCGGATAGCGGTCCTCGAACCCCGCCAGCCCCACGAGGTCCAGGAATTCGCTGGCCTTGGCGGCCCGTTCCTTCCGTGAAAGGCCAGAGTTCTCCAGGCCGATGGAGACGTTGGCGGAGGCAGTCCGCCATGGGAACAGTGCGTACTGCTGGAAGACGACGGCGCGGTCCGGCCCCGGTCCTGTCACTTCCTTGCCGTCCACCAACACGCTGCCCGACGTGGGCCGGGAGAGGCCGGCGAGCAGGTCCAGCAGGGTGGTCTTGCCGGAGCCGCTGGGCCCCACGAGGGTGAGGAACTCTCCGGCGGCGACGTCCAGGCTGAGGTCATCCAGGGCGGTCAGCACCGACGGGCCGGCCTGTTTCTTCGTCGTTTTGCCCTGGCGCACCGCGAATTCCTTGGTGACGTTGCGCAGGCTGATTTTCGGCGTCATGACTGTCCTTTCGCTGTCCCGGTCGGCTGCATGAGGAGTGCGGTGGCTCATGGGTTCACCAGTCCGTTGAACTCGTTGGTGTAGATCTTTTTCGGGTCGAGCTCGCCCTTGACGATTCCGGTGTCCTTGAGCCATTTGCCCCAGCGGGTGAAGTCCTCGTCCTTGATCTCGCCCTTCGCGGGCACGCCCACGCTCTTCCAGTACTGCAGGGCAGCCGGGTTCTCGTTCCGTCCGCGCTCCTGCAGGATTTTGGTGAAGCGGGCGATGACTTCCTCGCGCGGCGTGGTCCGCTCCCACTCGATGGCCTTCGCCACGCCGGTGGTGAACGTCCGTGTGGTGTTAGGGTTCTTGGCGATGAAGTCGGTGCGCAGCACGTACGGGCCGCCGGCGAAGGTGCCGAAGAGCTCGGCGTCGCTGAACACCGAGCGCAGGCCGCCGTTGGCGATTGCCTTGTCCTGCAGGATGCTGCCGAGGGACCCGGCGTCCACCTGGCCGCGGCGGATGGCTTCCTCGGTGTCGTTCGGCGGGACCACCACCAGCTGGACCTGCTTGATTTCCTCGGCGCTCAGGCCGTTCTTCTGCAGGTACGTGTTGATGACGGCGTCCGCGTGTGCGCCCAGCGTGTTCACCGCGATCTTCTTGCCGATGAAGTCCCGGGCGGTGCGGATGGGGCTGTCTTCCTTGACGTAAAAGCCGTTGAACGTCTTCTCGTCTTCGCCGTAATAATTGATGACCGCTTTCACCGGGGCGCCCGCTTCCACGAGCTTGACAACAGCCCCGGCGAAAGCACCGCCGAAATCCGTCTGCCCGGTGGCTGCCGACTGGATGTCCTGCGGGCCGCTGATGGTGTTGCCCACCCAGTTGAGCTTGACGTCGCCGAAGTAGCCGAGGTCCTGGGCCAGCTCGGGGAGCGTCACCGTGTTGGCCCAGCCCTGGTAGCGGAGCTCCTTCACCTCGGTGGCACCACCGGCGGCGCCGCCGGCACCGGCTTCTGCGCTGCCCCCGCAGCCCGACACCGTCATCGCGATGACGACGGCGGCCGCGGCACTCATGATGGTCAGGTGTCGTTTCATTCGGGGATCCTTTGTAAGCATTGGGGGAGGTTTGGAGTGAATCAGCGGTGCTTGTTTGCCTGCCGCTGGAACGATGTAAGCGCACCTTTCCGGCCAAAAAAAGCGTTGCTGTCACGCCGGGAAACCCGCGGAAATGAGCGGAAACAGGACGCAACGCCGGGTCACAAGACGCCCGGTTTCGCCCCGTAACGGCCCGTGAAGGACTTTGACGCGCCGGACGTGCCGGATTTTGGTCGTATTGTTCGCGGTATTGTTCCAGGGCGGACAGCTGTTACTTCGCGTTAGGGCATGCCGGGCGGATACGGTAGGAGTATGACCACCTCTACCTCCGCTGCCGTCGACACCGCACGGCCCGAACGAAACATCCCCGCCGAAATTGCCCGTTCGTGGCTTTTGGTGAACGCAATGAAGCCCGAGCTTTTTGACGTGTCGGCCATGTCGCGCGCGGACTCGATCATCCTGGACATCGAAGACGCGGTGGACCCCTCGCAGAAGGACACCGCCCGCGAGCACGTCATCAACTGGCTCACCGCCGGCGGCCGGGCCTGGGTGCGCATCAATGACGCCACCAGCCCGTTCTGGGCTGCGGACCTCGCCGGGCTGCGCGGCACCCCGGGCCTGCTCGGCATCATGCTGGCCAAGACCGAGTCCGCTGACCAGGTCACCGAGAGCTTCCACCGCATGGACGGCAAAACCCCCGTGATTCCGCTCGTGGAGTCCGCCGTCGGCATCGAGGAAGCCAACAACATCGCCAAGGCCCAGGGCGCCTTCCGCCTGGCCTTCGGTTCCGGCGACTTCCGCCGCGACACCGGCATGGCGGCCACCCCCGAGGCCATGGCCTACCCGCGGGCCAAACTGGTTGTTGCCAGCCGGGTGGGCAACCTCCCGGGCCCCATCGACGGCCCCACTGTCGGTACCAACCACCCGATCCTGCGCGAGCAGACGGGCATTACCGTGATGATGGGCATGACCGGCAAGCTCTGCCTGGCCATTGACCAGACCCACGTCATCAACGAAGTCATCAGCCCGACGCCGTCGGATGTCGCCTGGGCCACGGACTTCATGGCCGACTTCGAGGCCAACGGCCGCGTCATCCGCGACGGTTCCGACCTGCCCCGCCTGGGCCGCGCCGAGAAGATCATGAAGCTCGCGGTAGCCTTTGGGGTGCAGCCGGCGCTCTAGCGCCCCCGGCAGCCCGCCAGCCAAAGGAGACCCCGTGACCGATACCTGCTATCTGGTGCACGGGGTCTTTTGGGATGGTGCGCCGCCGGGTTTTTCACAGACGCCCGGTTCCGCGGAAGGCGCGCCGTCCGGAAAGCGCGACGGCGGGACGCCGGTAATGCGGCTGCAGGATCCTTCCGGCGGTTTCCGGGAGCTGGAGCTCGACGCCGGCAGCCGGCTGGCTTTCCGCGTCGCCGCCGGCTGCAGGTCCTGCCTTGGGCACCATAAGGTGCACGGCCCGGCCCACCGGGACCACGTTCTCTGCCCGGCCAAGGCGCCGGCCGTCAAAGGCAGTCAGTGCGAGCGCTGCTTCGTGGTGGACGATTTCCGGCTCATCCACGACTTCCACCGCGGCGGCGGTGTACCCCAGGGGCTTCGCGCCTACCTGATGCAGCAGCACTGGTTGTATGTGGCAACGTTCGCCAACGGCGCCAGCAAGGTGGGCACTGCGTCGAACCTGCGGAAGTGGAACCGGCTGGCCGAGCAGGGGGCGGTGGTGGCCCGGTATGTGGCCCGCGCGGACGACGGCCGGGTGGTCCGGATTCTTGAAGACATGCTGACCCGCGACGCCGGCCTGCCGCAGCAGGTCCGTTCGGCGGCCAAGGCCGCTGCGCTGGTGGCCCCGGCACCCGCCGTCGAACTGGATGCACTGAACCGGCGGCTGGCCGGCGAGGCCCGCGCACTGCTGGTGCGCGCCGGCGTCGAAGGTTTCGAAACTGTGGACGAGCGGTGGGCCCGGCCGGGACTGGCCGACGCCGCGTGCACGCCGGCGCCACGGCACGCCTACCCGCATGACCTGGACGCCGGAGCACACGGATTCCGCATTGCGGCAGTGAGCGGCAGCATCGCGGTGGCGGCCCTGGACGGCGCCGACCTGGAGTTCGTGGTGAACCTCGGCCGGTTGAGGGCGCGGACCGTGGAGCTCGGCGACCACCATTCCTCGGAGGTGCCGGCGGTGCAGGAGTCTTTGTTCTGAAGCTGGCACGTAGGCCAGGCACCTAGAATGGGACGGTGCTGACTGAATTCTGGGCCACCGCGTCCACCGCCTACAAAGTGCTCGTCTTCAGTGCCATGGGCCTGATCGCTGTTGGCATTGTCCTCAACCTGGTGGGCAACACGTCCGGCAACCAGGGCCTCGCCGTGGCCTCCTTGCCGGTGATCGGCGTCGGCCTGGTCCTGCACGTTGTGGGGATCGTGGTGCGCGGCCAGCAGGTCCGGAAGAACCTCAAGCGGTAGCGGTAGCGGCCGCGTTCCGCAGGACATGGCTCCGGGCGTGCTCCACGGCGGCCGGCAGCGACGTGAACAGGTGCTTGTGGTGCCGGAGGGACCGGATCACGCCCACGTTCGTCACCAGTTCCAGGTGCTCCGGCTGGACGCCCTTCAGCAGGACGGTGATCCCGCGCAGTTCCAGGGCTGAGATGACCTCCACCAGCGCGTGCGCTCCCGTGGCATCCAGCATCCGAACCTGCGACAGCCGGATGATGGCCACCTGGATGTCCTTGACCTCGCTTATTTCCTGCAGGATCCGTTCCGCCGCCCCGAAAAACATGGCGCCGTCCAGCCTGAAGATTGCTATGTGCCTGTCGCCCTCCACCTGCGGTCCCGGAACTTCTTCGCGCTTCACCCTGCTGAGCGAGGCGAATTTCCGCAGCGTAAAGAGGGCCGCCGCGATGAGCCCGATCTCGATGGCCACGATCAGGTCGAACGCAACAGTGATCAGGGCCGTCAGGACAAACACGAAGGCGTCCGCCCGGGTGGAACGCATGATCGCTGTCACCGTATGCGTCGAGACCATCCTCGTGGCGGTGACCATCAGGATGCCGGCGAGTACCGCGAGCGGGATCTTCCCCACCAGGCCGGCCGCCAGGTAGATAATGGCCAGCAGAACGAGCGCGTGAACAATCGCGGCGAGCCGGGTCTTCGCGCCGGACCGGACGTTGACTGCGGTCCGGGCGATGGCACCCGTAGCCGGCATTCCACCAAAGAACCCCGCCGCGACGGACGCCAGCCCCTGTCCCGTGAGCTCACGGTCGGGGCGGTAAACCCCCGAGGGCCTCCCGTCCGGTCCAACCATTCCGGCCGCCACCCGCGCGGAGAGCAAGGACTCGATGGCGGCGAGCGCCGCGATGGAGACCGCGGGCATCAGCAGCCCGCCCAGCGTCGACGCGTCCAGGGAAGGCATGGACGGCGCGGACAGGGAATGCGGCAGCTCCCCGATTCGGGGGATGTCCAGCCCAAGCATTTCCGCGGCCACGGTGGCCAGCAGAACCGCGATCAGGCTCGCGGGCAGGGCTTTGTTCAGCTTAGGGAGCAGGAACATCACGGCGCCCACACCCGCCACCACGGCGAGGGTCTGGATGACGGTGGGGAACGCCGCCCCCGAGGCGGCTTCGACTGCCGCGACGAGGGTGTTGTGGCCCGGGATGCCCGCTGTTCCGGTGGCCAGGGGCACCTGCTGGAGGAAGATGATGGCGGCAATGCCGAGAGTGAAGCCTTCCACCACCGGCCAGGGGATGAAGGCGACGGCGCGGCCCAGTCCGCTGATGCCCAGCGCGCAAACCATCAGCCCCGCCAGCAGCGACACAATCGGAATGCTGCCGGCACCGTGGCTGGCTACCACGGGGGCGAGGACCACCACCATGGCGCCAGTGGGGCCGGACACCTGGACATTGGACCCGCCCATGACGGCGGCCACCAGTCCGGCCACCACTGCCGTGATCAGCCCGGCTTCTGCACCCACGCCCGAGCTGACGCCGAAGGCCAGCGCGAGGGGGAGTGCCACAATCCCGACCGTGATGCCGGCGGTGAGGTCCGACTTCCACGAGGACCGCAGCCCGTCGTAGTCGCGGCGGGACGGCAGGAACGCCCGCAGTGTGCGCAGCCCACTCACGAGGACGGACCGGACAGTTGAGCGCCAGGGCCGGCCAGATGCCCGCCAGGCAGCTCCTGCGCCAGGCGGAGCTGCTCATTGGTGTCCGCGAGGGTGTCCAGCAGGAACGTGCGGGCAATGGCCAGGAGTTCTGCGATCTTGGGGTGGGCCAGGCGGTAAGTCACTGCATTCGCGGAGCGGACCGAGGTCACCACCCTGTGCCGGCGCAGCGTTGCCAGATGCTGGGAAAGGTGTGAGGCCTCCAGCCCCGTTTCGGCCAGGAGGAAGCTGACCGGGGCTGCGGTGTCCGGGGCGGCTGAAAGCAGCTCAAGGATCCTGATGCGCGCCGGATGGGCCAGGGCCTTGAAGAGGTTGGCCTTGATTTCATACAAAGGTGCCTGTGCCGGGGAAATCATGGGGACCCGCTGTCGACTGGTGTTGCGGCAGCCGGTGGGGAGGCCTCCGCGCGAATTGATGAAATGATGAATTCATCATACCGCGCCCTGGGGCGGGCGGCAGCCTGACCTCTCCTCGTAACCGGCCGCCGTCCTGCGGCGGGGGAGCGATAGGCTTGAGGCCATGACTATCAATCCGGATCTGCAGGGCCGTAGCTACCCTGCCGCAGAGGTGTACGACGTCGGCCGCGAGAAGATCCGCGAGTTCGCGAGGGCGGTCAAGGCCACCCATCCCGCGCACTTCGACCTGGAAGCAGCCAAAGCCCTTGGCCACAGCGACCTCGTGGCGCCGCCCACCTTCGCCATCATCATTGCCCAGCGCGCAGACGCCCAGCTGATCGAGGATCCGGAGTCCGGCATTGACTTCTCCCGAGTGGTCCACGCAGACCAGCGCTTTGTCCACCACCGCCCGATTGTTGCCGGCGACAGGCTCGTTGCAGAGCTGCACGTGGACGGTGTCCGCGCCATGGGCGGCGGTGCGATGATCACCACTCGTTCAGAAATCTTCGTACTCACCGGCGACGGCACAGTAGGCTCGGGCGTTTCCCGGGAAGCCGTCTCCACCACCACCTCGTCCATCCTGGTCCGCGGAGAGGGACAGTAACCATGAGCACAGCCTCCATCGCCCCCGTTCTCTCGGATCTCGCCGTCGGCCAGGACATCGGCAGCCGCAGCATCACCGTCACCCGCCAGGACCTGGTGAAGTATGCCGGCGCATCCGGCGACTTCAACCCCATCCACTGGAACGAAGCCTTCGCCACTGGTGTGGGCCTGCCCGGCGTTATTGCCCACGGCATGTTCACCATGGGGGCCGCCGTCCAGCTGGTGACCGACTGGGCGGGCGACCCCGCCGCCGTCGTTGATTACCAGACCCGCTTCACCAAGCCGGTCCTGGTCACGGACACCACCGGCACAGACGAACCGGGGGCCGTCATAGAGGTCAGTGGCGCCATTGGCGCGCTCGACGCCGATGCGGGCACCGTCCGCGTGGACCTCACCGTGGTCTACGCCGGACAGAAGGTCCTTGTGAAGGCCCAGGCCGTCGTCAGGCTTGCGTGACACGGTGTGCCTGACGAGGATGCTGCCGTGAGCAAGGACGTCTTCGTCCCGGCTGCCGAGATCACCCACTGGCGGAACGCCGTGGTGGTGGCCTACGGGGCCAGCGGAATCGCGTTTTCCACCTGGGTGTCCCGGCTCCCGGCCATCAGGGACGGACTGGACCTGACACCGGGCACCGTCGGACTGCTCCTGCTCTGCATGACCGCCGGCTCTTTCCTCTCCGTCTCTGCTTCGGGGCTCATCGTCCTTCGGCTGGGCTCCAAGCGGACCATCCGGATCGGCAGCATCATGGTGGGCGTCGGGCTGCTGCTGGCCGGATTCGGCACGTCCGTGCTCGCCAGCCCGGTGGCGGTTGCCGCGGGCCTGGCGGTCATCGGGCTGGGCACCGCCAGCTGGAACACCGCGTCCAATGTCGAAGGCGCCGCGGTGGAACGCGCCGTCCGCCGGCACATCATGCCCCGGCTGCACGGATCCTTCAGCCTCGGAACGGTGGCCGGAGCCGGGCTCGGCGCCTGGGCCGCGGGCGCCGGCATTCCCGTGTTCTGGCACCTGGCCGCCGGCGGCCTCCTGGTTGCCGGCTCGGTGGCAACCGCAGCTTCCTGGTTCCGTGCGGACATCACCCCGGTCCAGGGGGAACGCCCGTTCAAGGCCTCCGGGACAGACACGTTCGAGGACCCGTCCACCGGGCCAATTCCGATCGTTCGGCAGACGGACGCCGTCCCGGAGGAGCCGCTGGACAACAAACGCCTGATCGCCCAGGCCTGGCGTGACAAGCGCACCCTGCTGCTGGGCGTGCTTGTCCTCGGGCTCGCACTTGCCGAAGGGGCGGCCGGCGACTGGGTGGCGCTGGCCCTGGCGGACGGCCACGGGCAGACGGACGCTGCCGGAGCTGCAGGCTACGGGCTGTTCGTCACCTTCATGACCATCGGCCGATTTGCCGGCACCCTGGTCCTGGACCGCTTTGGCAGGGTTCCAGTGATGCGCTGGTGCGCAGCACTGGCAGTCGCCGGACTGGGGCTGTTCGTGTTCGCCCCCGTGCCGTGGCTGGCCTTCGTGGCGCTGGCTGTCTGGGGCCTCGGCGCTTCCCTCGGTTTCCCCGTCGGCATGTCCGCGGCCGCCGATGATCCGGTCAAAGCCGCTGCCCGCGTCTCCGTGGTGTCCACCATCGGCTACGGCGCGTTCCTGTGCGGACCTCCCCTCCTGGGGCTGCTGGCCGAACACGTCGGCATCCTCCACTCCCTGCTTGCCGTGATGGTGATGCTGGTGGTCAGTTTCCTGCTTTCGCCGGTGGCCAAGAAACTTTCCTGAATCCCGGTCCCTTCCGAATGACCGATAGGCTGGACAGGTGACCCAGACTTTGCTTTCCGACCTGACCACTGCCGCCGTCGGCGGTCCCGCCGGCAACTACATCGAAGCCCGCACGGAGCCGGAAATTATCGACGCCGTCCGCACCGCAGACGCCGCCGGTGAGCAGTTGCTGATCATCGCGGGCGGGTCCAACCTTCTCATTTCCGACGACGGGTACCCCGGCACGGTGCTCCGGATCGCATCTGAGGGCTTCACCGTCACCGCCGAGGATTCCTGCGGCGGCGTCGCCGTCGTGGTCCAGGCCGGACACAACTGGGACGCCCTCGTGGAGCATGCCGTGCGCCACGCATGGTCCGGCATCGAAGCACTTTCCGGCATCCCCGGGTCCACCGGTGCCACACCCGTGCAGAATGTGGGCGCCTACGGCTCGGACGTGTCCCAGACCATTGCCGCCGTCCGGACCTGGGACCGGGAACGGAACGCCGTCCGTACGTTCACGAATTCGGAGCTCAAGTTCGGGTACCGGGATTCGATCCTGAAGCAGACCACGGTCCAGGGTTCCCCGCGCTACGTGGTGCTCACGGTCGAGTTCCAGCTGCCGCTGGGACGGATGAGCGCCCCCATCAGGTACGCGGAGCTTGCGAAGTCCCTTGGCGTTGAGCCCGGAAAAAGGGCGTACTCCAACGACGTGCGCCGGGAGGTCCTGCGGCTCAGGGCGTCCAAGGGTATGGTCCTGGATACGGCGGACCGCGACACCTTTTCCACGGGATCGTTCTTCACCAATCCGATCGTCCCCGCGGAAGCGGCCGATTCGCTCCCCGCGGACGCTCCACGGTATCCGGCCGGAGCTGACGGGCTGGTGAAGCTGTCAGCCGCGTGGCTGATTGACCATGCCGGCTTCGGGAAGGGATACGGGCTGGAAGCCGGGAGCGTCTCCGGCGGGCGGGCCTCGCTGTCCACCAAGCACACCCTGGCCATCACCAACCGGGGCGGTGCGAGCGCGGCCGACATGGTGGCCGTGGCACGTGAGGTGAGGGCCGGCGTCGTCGAACGTTTTGGCATCGAACTGCACCCGGAACCGCTGCTGATCGGGATCGACCTTTAGGGACCACCCGCTCAGTTCCCGCTATGGCGCGGAACTACCTTGCTGAACAACATGAACGTGAACCCCGAAGCCGCTGCGCCCAGCAGGAACACCTGGCAAAACGCCACGGACTGCGCACTGGGGCCGTTGCGGAGGACCAGCCCGGCGCAGGCGAACACCACAGCGCCCGCCAGCAGGGCGAAGGCAGCCAGCAGGAAACTCTTGACGGTCGGCGGCATCTCGCTGCCCGGCTCAGGGGCGCCACCGCCGCCGTCGTGGTCAACGGCGCGCCAGCCGCGGTGCCGGGGCTGGAGCAGGGCGGCCGCGATAAAACTGAGGACGGCAACTCCCATGCTCACGGCCGAAAAGAACTGCAGGGCCTGCACGGTGGGGGAGAGGCTTGTTCCGCCGGCAACGGCGATGGAGAGCCCCGCGCCCATTCCGGCGGCACTGGTGACCCATCCCAGCAGGGCAAGGGCCCGGCACAGGGGCCGCAGGTGCGGCCAGAGCTCTCCGATGGTCATCCACCCAGCGTAGGGACCCCGGCTGTAAGACGGCTGGGAGCCTGCGGTGTACTGCCAGTGACCACAGACCCGCATCGCCCCGCACGCGACCTACGATGGGGCTATGGGAGTTGGCGAACGGACCAAGGTCAGGACAAGGGTCACCCGGCACGTCATCGGACGGCTGCGCCTGGCCGCGCAGGGACTGCTGCCGCCGGGGTTCGACTCGCCGCCGGAGGCCGTGCGGTGGATGACGGGCATGCAGGCCCAGGACCTGCAGGCCGCCCTGTGGGCCGTGGGGCTGAGGGTCCCCAACGCCGGCGTTGACGCTGTACGGTCTGCGCTGGACGAAGGGCTGGTTGTCCGCTCGTGGCCCATGCGCGGGACACTCCACCTGCTGGCCCCCGAGGACCTGCGGTGGATCCTGGACATCACGGCCGACCGCCTGCTGCGCGGAATGGGCGGGCGACACCGCGAGCTGGAGATTGCTGCCCGCGACGTGGACGTTGCCCGCGAGGCGGCGCTGGAACTCGTCTCGGGCGGCGGAGCGGCCACCCGCCAGGAGCTCTTCGCGGCTTTTGAAGCAGCGGGGCAGTCCACGAATGGCCAGCGCGGCATCCACCTGCTGGGGGTCCTGTGCCAGCGGGCCTGGCTCGTCCAGGGACCGCTCGCGGGGAACCAACAGCTCATCAAGGCGTTCGACGAGTGGATTCCGAAATCCCGGGAACTGGACCGCTCCGAGGGTATCGCCGAGCTGGTGTTGCGGTACATGCTCAGCCACGGCCCGGCCACGGAGCGCGACTTCGCCTGGTGGTCCGGCACCCCGGTTACGGAGGTCCGCAGCGCGCTGGCGGCCGTGAAGGACCAGCTCGTCGAGCTGGAGTTCGAGGGAGCCAGCTACTGGATGGCGCCCGCCACCGCGGCGCTGCTCGACGACGGCGTTCCAGGCCAGCGCTCCGTGCTGGCGCTGCCGGGGTTCGACGAGTTCCTGCTGGGCTACACGGACCGGTCACTGGTCCTGCCGCCCGAACACGCCCAAAAGGTGGTCCCCGGCGGCAACGGGATGTTCAAGAGGACCATTGTGGCCGGCGGGGAAGTGGTCGGTACGTGGGCGCGGAAAGGATCCGGCCGGACGGCCGCCGTCGTGCCTGAACCGTTCGACACGGTTAACGGACTGCGGCCCGCGGCCCAAAAGTCATTTGAGCTGCAGGCCGCAAGGTACGTGAAGTTCCTCCGCTAGAGCGTACCGGTGGCGATGTTGAGCATGCGGCGCAGCGGCTCGGCGGCGCCCCAGAGGAGCTGGTCGCCCACGGTGAAGGCGCTGATGTATTCCGGGCCCATTTCGAGCTTGCGGATGCGGCCCACGGGAATGTCCAGGGTGCCGGAAGCGGCCACGGGGGTGAGGCCCGCCATGGAGTCTTCCTTGGTGTTCGGAATGACCTTGGCCCACTCGTTGTCCTCGGCCAGGAGCTTCTCGATCTCGGCCACGGAGAGGTCTTCGCGGAGTTTGAGGGTGAGGGCCTGGGAGTGCGACCGCATGGCGCCGATCCGGATGCACAGGCCGTCCATCATGATGTGGTTCTCGCCGGCGGTACCGAGGATCTTGTTGGTCTCGACGCCCGCCTTCCACTCTTCCTTGGACTGGCCGTTGCCCAGGTCCGCGTCGATCCAGGGGATCAGGGAGCCGGCCAGCGGGACGCCGAACTGTGTCGCGTCGATGTCGGTGCGCTGGTGCGCCAGGACCTTGCGGTCGATTTCCAGGATGGCCGACGCCGGGTCATCCAGTTCCGAGCTGACCTCGGCGTTGAGCGTGCCGAACTGGCTGAGCAGCTCGCGCATGTGGCGGGCGCCGCCGCCGGAGGCAGCCTGGTAGGTCATGGAGGTGCCCCACTCGACGAGGCCGTTCTTGAACAGGCCGCCGAGCCCCATCAGCATGCAGGACACGGTGCAGTTGCCGCCGATGAAGTCCTTGGTGCCGTTGGCGAGGCCCTTGTCGATGACGTCGCGGTTGATGGGGTCCAGCACGATGATCGAGTCGTCGTTCATGCGAAGGGTGGAGGCGGCGTCGATCCAGAGGCCGTCCCAGCCGCGGCTGCGCAGCTCGCCGTGGACCTGCTTGGTGTAGTCGCCGCCCTGGGCGGTGACGATAATCGGCAGCTTAGCCAGCGTGTCGACGTCGAACGCGTCCTCGAGCTTGCCGGCCGCGCCCGCGGCAGAGCCTGCGAGAGTCGGGGCGGCACCTCCGGCGTTGGAGGTGGAGAAGAACACCGGGTTGATGTTGGCGAAGTCGGCTCCGTCCTGCATGCGCTGCATCAGGACGGAGCCGACCATGCCGCGCCATCCGACCAGGCCGACGGAGGGGGTAGCTGCTGTAGTCATTCGACCAGTTTAGACTTCGGAACCGGCACGGCGCAGTCGGTTACGTCACGGTCCGGCGGACGGCAATGCGGAACCACGCCGGCCGCCGAATTGCTGCCGGGAATGTCGTTCTGCACGCTAGTCCTGTCGAAACGATCGGATGTGGTCCAACACCTGGCTGTCGGTGAGTCCGTTATCTGGAGGGCGCCGGCACGGCGTCGTCCTGCCGCTCACGCTCTCGGTCGAATACCGCCGTCGGGTCCGCTCGCTGACCGTTCCGGAAGCCAGCGACGACGACGGCCGGCCTTTTCGAAGGCCCACCACGCTGCGACCAGAGTCAGCCCGGCCATAACGGCAGCGTAGACGGACAGCCCGGGCTCCGAATCCGCTGCAGCCGCGAACGCCCCATACGTCATGGTTCCCGACATAAACAAAAGAAAGACGCCAACCGCGATGATCAGTCGCGGGCTCTGCAACGGCGTTATGGCAGCCATCGCGTAGCCTTCCGGAACACCTCCGGGACCATGCTGCTCCTCGTACTGGCGCACATTGAATCGGTTTGGGTCGTATGGGGTGCCGGCAGGTCGCCGGAAAACAGGTCGATCAGGTTTCACAGAGAATTCCTAGCCAAGGGTGCCGTGTATTCAGCCTTCGTCTTCTTCGCCCGGAAAGGGGTATGTACTCTCCGGGAAATTGTCCCTCGTGACGGCGACATTGCCCGGATAGGCCGTGAACCACTGCCTGGCCTGATCATCGGTGACAATCACATAGGGCTTAGGCAGCCCCCGTTCACGACGAAGCCTGCGCGCAAGGAGCTCTCCTCGCAGGGACTGGACGCTGAGTAACCAACCGCCCGTGAACAATAGCGTGCACACCAGGGAAAGCAGTATTGCGCCAATGTTCAGCCCGATGATCCCCATGATCAGGAACAGGGGAGCTGCGAGTGCTGGGATGGTCAGGCCAGCAACCACCAGGCCCATAGTGACGACGTTGCGTGCTGTGTAGTTGCCGAAAGGCTGGGCACCACCAAGGCCCCATTCCGCACGTGTGTAAACGAATATTCGGCGTTCCGCGTCTTGGGCAAAGTAGTACGCGCGATCGATTCTTCGCCTGGTGGCTGTTTCATTCTCCATGGGCAGCATTTCCGGTGGTGGCCCGCAGTTCGCGGAGGGCGCCGGTCAAGCCAGCCTCATCGGCGGCAATTGCCTGCGTGCCGACTACGTCACCGTCCAACGGGGCGTAAACCCAGTGGTCCTCGTCCCGGCGCACGAGAAGTTCTGCCGACCCTGCAGGCCCGGTGGTACGGATGCGCACACCGCCGTCCGGGTGTTCCAGGAGGTGCTGGGCGATCACATACGATCCAGCCGCTTCCGGCGACACAACGGGATCCTGAGGCACGGCGAACCATGTCAACATGGTCCTCGGTTGAAGCAGGAGCCTTGTTTTGTCGGACTCGATCTGAAGGACAGTATCTCCCACTTCGGCTGACTGCAGGAGATCCAGTTGAGTCCACCGCACGGCATTCGCGACGGTGTAGGCAACAACATCGATGCGCGGATCGAAGCTCACGGCAGAGTCAGGGGCCACCTTGGCGAGTCCGCGCGCAATGAGGGATGACAGGCCGGCACGTGCGAGTCCTGCCTCTTTGGCTTCATCACCGAGGCGAAGCATTGCCGCGCTGGTGATCGATGCCTGGGTGTTCTGGAGTTGCAGAAGGTAGGCCATGTCTGCGATGCCGAATCCCAGTGATATGTCCTCAACTGCCTGTACTTCGGTCATAGTTGCATTCCCTCTCATCGCGGCCGTTCACCAGCCGAAAAAGTCTTTGACGCCATCGCCGATGTTCTTGGTCGTGTCTTCGGCCCAGTTGCCGATCCCGTCGAATGTGGCGTCGATGGAGTCGCTGGCTCCCGGAATCAACTCCACAGCAGCCCAGGCTCCGCTGATCACCATGCAGGTCACACCAACGGGCGGAGGAGCGAATGAAGCTATACCGAGTGCGGTCTTCACGCCGGACCGAAGCGCATCGCCGGTTTCGCCCTCGCGGATGGCATTTGCCGTGTCGAGTCCGTCGAGACCTACCCCCGCGACACCCAGCAGATGACCGGCGGAGTTAAGCCCGAACTTTCCGAGTTTTGAAAGTTCTGCAGCATCCGCCCCGCGGGCCGTCTGCGCGAGGTCTCCGAACTTTCCGCTAAGGAGGTCAGGGGTGCCGGAGAAGAAACCACGCAATGTGTCCTGCCGTGCGGCGGTCTCCCACAGTTCTTTGGTTTTTATCGTGGCCAGGGCGCCAGCGCGGTCTCCGGCGCGCCAGGCTTCAGCGACTTCGTCGCCGTAGCGGCCCGCGAACTGCGTCATATCGCGGATCCCGAACGGGACAGTCTTTAGGCCCAGCACGCCGTTGTAGTTGTCCCAGCCCTCCCTGAACGGCGAGTTGGAGTCCGCCAGCCAATCCGGGCCCCATGGAGTGCTTCCGCCGGTGGAGCCCGAAGTACCAGCGGAGTCGCCGCCGCCAGAGCTGGCCTTCTCCTGCTGCTCGGCCTGGGTCAGCAGCTTCTTCGACTCCTGCTTGAGAGCCAACGCTGTTCTCTGAATGAGGGCACGGTGGCTGCTGTTCCAGTCGGCGCGGAACGTGACCGCGTCCTGACCCTTCCACGCGGGGTTGTTGTTGATCTGGTTGCTCAGCTGTGTTGACTGCTGAAGCAGGCTGTCGGATGTTTTGCCGAGCTGCTGCGCCAGAGTCCGCAGCTGGGCAACGTCCGCGCCCCACAAGTTTCCTGCCACAAGGCACCCCCCCAAAGGTTCTGAGCAGCGGATAATCGTCAAGCTGCTCGCATGACTCTAGTAGCTAAACGGCAGCGCCCGCGATGGGGCGCTCTCCCCATCGCATGGGCCGCGTGCCGCCAGGGCCGCTACTCGGCGTCGTGCTGTTCCAGCACAGCGGCCTTGCGGAGGCGCAGGGCGTAGAAGGCGCCGAAAGCGAACGCCTGCGTGACCACCACCAGCACAATGGCCCCGGCGATCTTGTTGCCGCCCAGGATCATGGTGAGCCCCACGATCGCGGAGAGAAGGGCCAGCAGCGGAAGCAGCATGTAGCCCAGGACAAAGAGCGTTTCCGGTTTCTTCAGCATCTTCCTAGGCCTCGGTCCGACGCCACATGGTGAACCGGTACCGGGTACCGGTAGCGGACGTGAGCCAGCCGGTGGCGGGCTCACTCGCGGTCAGCTTCCATTCGTAGCCGAGCTCCGGCGCATAGGTGTCGCCGTCGGTCTCCGAATCGATGAACGTCACTACCGCGACATCGGCGATGTCCAGGGTCTGTGCAAAGATTTCCCCGCCGCCGAGGACCCACACGGTTTCGTGGCCGGGGGCGAACTGGGATTCCAGCAGTGCGTCGTCCAGCGACTTCACCGCGAGGGCGCCTTGTGCCTCAGGCGTGTCACCCCAGCCTTCCTGCCGCGTCACCACAATGTTCGTGCGCCCGGGCAGCGGACGATACTTGTCCGGGAATGAGAGCCAGGTCTTGCGGCCCATGATCACCGGGTGCCCGTTGGTGAGCCGGGTGAAGTGCTTCATGTCCTCGGGCAGGTGCCACGGCATGTCGCCGTCCTTGCCGATGACGCCGGCCGTGGTCTGGGCCCAGACGAGCCCCACTCCGGTGGTGGCGTCGGCGATTTTTTCAGTGAAGGCCAGGGGATCCATGGCGTTGTCGGTGCTCATACTGCGATCGGCGCCTTAATCGTAGGGTGGTGCTGGTATCCGACCACTTCGAAGTCGTCCAGCGTGTAGTCGAAAATGGAGTCCGGCTTGCGGAGGATCTTCAGCTGCGGATATTCGTACGGTTCCCGCTTCAGCTGCTTGAGCACCTGGTCCATGTGGTTGTCGTAGATGTGAACGTCGCCGCCGGTCCAGACGAACTCACCCGGTTCCAGCCCCACCTGCTGGGCCAGCATGCAGGTCAGCAGCGCATACGAGGCGATGTTGAACGGGACGCCCAGGAATGTGTCCGCGGAGCGCTGGTACAGCTGGCAGGACAGCTTGCCGTCCGCAACGTAGAACTGGAAGAAGGCGTGGCACGGCGGCAGAGCCATGTCCTGGAGTTCGGCCACGTTCCATGCGGAAACAATGTGCCGGCGCGAGTCCGGGTTGGACTTGAGGTTCTCCACCAGCTCGGCGATCTGGTCGATGTGGCCGCCGTCGGGGGTCGGCCAGCTGCGCCACTGGACACCGTAGACGGGGCCCAGTTCGCCGTCAGCATCTGCCCATTCGTTCCAGATGGTGACGCCCTGGTCCTGCATCCACTTCACGTTGGTTTCACCGCGGAGGAACCACAGCAGTTCCACGGCCACGGACTTGAAATGGACGCGCTTGGTGGTGACCAGCGGGAAGCTTTGGCTCAGGTCAAAGCGCATCTGCCGGCCGAACACGCTGAGGGTGCCGGTGCCGGTGCGGTCAGATTTGTGCGTGCCGTTGGCAAGGACGTCACGCAGGAGGTCTTCATAGGGCGTTGGGATGCTCACTGTTCCAGTCTACTGAGGCCGAGTCTCACACGCAGAATGCCTTCGAGCGCGCCGTCATCGAGGCCCGCGGTGCGGCCTTCAGCGATGTAGCGGTCGACGGCGGCAATCAGGTCCGCGGTAACGGCACCGTCCGGGGGGAGACCGGCGTCCGGCATCCCGACGACGACGGTGCCGTTCCGCCGCCGCGTTTCGATCAGGCCCGCCTGCTCGAGTTCCTTGTAGGCCCGCGCCACCGTTCCCGCCGCGATGCCGAGGTCCGCCGCGAGGCTGCGGACGGTGGGCAAACGGGTGCCGGCGGCCAGGGAGCCCACGGCAATCAAGGCGGTGACCTGCAGGCGGATCTGCTCATACGGCGGCACCGCCGAACGCAGATCAACAGCAATGCCGGCCGTCATGTGACGCGGTCCTTCCGCGGCCGGGGAACCGGACCGGAACCGGACCCGCTCCGGGGCCTGACCGGCACGAGGGCCGTGGCGATCGCCGCGAATGCAAGGACGGTGCCCGCGAGCGTGGCTGGAAACCACGGAACGGACGGCATCGGGGCAACTCCGAAAACAGCCGCCCACGCGTGTCTGTTCACCAGCAGCGCCATGGCCGCCTGCGCCATGAACATGGCCGACACCGTGCGCACGATCCGGTTCAAGGTGATGGCCCTCAAGGCGGCGTCGAGTCCGGCGGGAGCATCCGGGATGCCGTGCCGCCGGCGGGTCACGAGGAATGCCGGGACCGCGAGAAGGACCCCCGCAAGGCCGAATAGTGCCGGCACGGACCAACCGGTGTCCCTGCCGAGGAGGGAGTTCCCGGCCGCCGCGACCACCAGCGATGCCACGAAGGCGAGCACCGCGAGGATGAGCGTGGTGAGCAGCGCCGGACCCACCGGCTGCCGTGGCCAGGTCCGCGGTTCAGCCGGGCTCGCGTAATTCCGCTCAAGCAACAGCTCCCCGGCGGCAAGAACCACCAGCACCAGCCCCGCCGCCACTGCCACGAAGGCCGCGGGCCCCCACGGGCCGGCAGCGACGATGGCCGGGACCAGGAAAATCCCTACGAGCAGAGGCAACGCGGCGGCAACACCCAGGGCGGCGCCGATGGAGACAACCAGCTTGCTTGCCGGGTGCGGAGCGGAACGGAAATGCCCGTGCTTCGCGTTCCGCAAGGCCGCGGCGGCCGCGTCAGTTCCCGCCAGTTTCGGTGGCGCCCACACCAGCATGGCCAGCAACACGGCGACACCCGCCAGGCCTGCGAAATTCGTCCAGGACGTGCTGCCGGCGGCAGGGTTCGGCCGGGCAACGTAGTTTCCGGCGATGACGGCGAGCCCGGACGCCACCGTGGCGACTGTCCGCAGGAGCCTGTTCATGGCGATGGTCCGCAGCAGTGAATTGTCGTGCTCTGTCAGCTGCTCAAGCTGCCGGCGGCGGGCGATCAGCAGCAGCACGAGCCACGTTCCTGCGGCCAGCACCGCCAGGGCTCCGCCTAGCCAGGCCGCCAGTGTGATGCCCGGGATACGGCCGTCGCCGCCCACTGTCCGGTAGCCCTGCGGGTCCTCAGCCACAGTCCCGTAGGGCATCGCATCGAACGCCGGCAGCGTGGCAGCCCAGGCGATGTAGGCGGCCGCAGCCGTGAAGATGGCCAGGGTGGTCCAGGCGAGCGGCAGCGGAAGGAAATCCCGCATGTGCCGGACCTGGAGGCTCGCCTTCCGGCGGGGACCCCTGGGGCGCGGGTAGCTGAGCTGGCCCAGCGCATGGACCCCGAGGGTGCCCAGGACCGGCCACGCAAGGGCGGGGAGGATCGTCTCCGGGGCAGTCAGGGGCGGGCTGATAAGCGGACTGGTGACGGAGTTCGCCGGAATGATGCCGATGTTCATGGCGCCCTGCAGCGAACTCGTCATCCAGCCAATGACGCCCACCCAGAGCGCGTGCTGGGAGACAGTCTCAGGGGAGGCGCCCATCCGGGGCTCCCACACCACCCACCTGAGGATGATGTAAAGAACGACGGCGGCGGCCAGCGGTCCCAGCAGCAGCATCGGCGGCAGTTCGAATTGGACCGGCATAATCCCCCCAGATTTGCATCAATGTACTAAGTATTTGATACAAAGATGTCCGGGTCAAGACTGGTCCTGGCCGGGGTGACCGGCGGCCGCAGCGCCGTCCGTCCCCCGTCGTCGAGTCAGTCGTCAAAGGGCCTGAACTGTTCCACTGCCACAATTTTGTTGCTGTTGCCGCGGGCCACATGGCACACGATGATCTCGCCGGGCGCCAGGTAGGGGTCTGCGGTGGGCAGCATTGCGCGCAGCCGGCCGTTCATGTGCTCGCCCAACTGCGACATGACGGTGGGCAGCGCGGGCCGGTGGGTGCACAGGGCGATGGCGCGCTGCTTGTCGAAGAGTGCTTCGACCACGGCCGCGGTCTTCTTCGGGCTCCTGGCATGGCGGTGTTCCGTCAGGGCGTCGTGCAGTTTCACTTTGGCATCCGCGGACTTGGCGTAGGGGGCAATGGTGGCGACGCAGCGCTGCCACGGGCTCGAGTGCACCCGAAGGGGCTTCCACACGTGGAGCAGCCGCCGGACAGCCTGTGCCTGCCGCAGTCCGGTGGCCGCGAGCGGACGGTCCCCTTCGGCCTTGGTCCAGGACGAGCGGGGTTTGGCCTTGGCATGGCGGACCACCAGCAGCGGCCACGTGTCCAGTTCCTTGCGGGCGTGGGCCGCCACGAGGTGCTCGAGCGGCGCAATGTCACCGGGATTGCTCAGCAGGGTTGCAGCCTTTTCAGGTGAACACCACATCACGCTGTCCACTTCCTTGCCATCCGGACGAAGGATGGCACCGTCCACGTCCACGGCCCAGTAATGGACTACCTTCAGGCCGGCGGACACGTGGTAGTGGATGGGAGGAAGGGGTATGCCCAGGGTGGCCGTAATCCCGATCTCCTCTTCGATCTCGCGGACCGCGCACTCCGGTATGGTCTCACCGGCGTCGATCTTGCCTTTGGGCCACGACCAGTCGTCATAGCGGGGCCGGTGAATCAGCAGGACCTCGAGCACGTCTTTGTTGACGCGCCAAGGAAGCGCGCCCGCCGCGGTGACGGCAATCGGTTCCCCGGGATGGTCCGTCTGGTCCGGAGTAAGCGTGTCGTTCGCCGTGTCATTGCTGACTTCGCTTTTGGCGTCACTCTTCGAGGCCAGGGTCCTACCGCCTTATCGTCTGGCGCTGGCGGGAACGTGAAGCGAGGAGCCAGGACTGCACGTCTTCCAGGAGCTTGCCGTCCTCGCCGAGGTGGTGCCTGGTCCATTCGCCCTCACTGTCCAGATGCCAGCTGGACGTTCCCGGGTCCATATAGCGGCGGAGCATGTCCAGCACATAGGACGTGTCGTCGCCGCTGGTCAGCTGGACGAGTGCCTCCACCCGCCGGTCAAGGTTACGGTGCATCATGTCTGCCGAACCGATGTACACCACAGGTTCGCCGCCGTTGGCAAAGGCGAACACCCGGGAGTGCTCCAGGAACCGTCCCAGCACCGAGCGCACCGTGATGTTTTCGCTGAGCCCGGGGATGCCGGGGCGCAGCGAACAGATGCCGCGGACGATCACGTCAACGTTCACACCCGCCTGCGATGCACGGTAGAGCGAATCGATGATGGCCTCGTCCACCATGGAGTTGACCTTGATCTGCACCCTGGCTGAAATGCCTGCCTTGGCGTTGCGGATTTCCTTCTCGATGCGGTCGATGAGGCCGGAACGCACAGAACGGGGCGCCACCAGGAGCCGCTTGAACGTGGACTTCGGAGCGTAGCCGGAGAGCTGGTTGAAGAGTTTGGAGAGGTCCTCGCCCACCTGCTCGTTGGCCGTCAGCAGACCGAGGTCCTCGTAGTAACGGGCCGTGCGCGGATGGTAGTTGCCGGTGCCGATGTGGCAGTAGCGCCGCAGGCCGTCCACTTCCTGGCGAACCACGAGGGAAAGCTTGCAGTGGGTCTTAAGGCCCACAATGCCGTAGACCACGTGCACGCCGGCCTGTTCCAGTTTCCGCGCCCAGGAGATGTTGGCCTGTTCATCGAACCGGGCCTTGATTTCCACCAGGGCCAGGACCTGCTTGCCTGCCTCTGCCGCGTCGATGAGGGCGTCGACGATGGGGGAGTCACCTGACGTGCGGTACAGGGTCTGCTTGATGGCCTGTACCTTCGGGTCCGCTGCGGCCTGTTCCAGGAAGGCCTGGACGGACGTGGAGAAGGAATCGTACGGGTGGTGCAGGAGGATGTCCCGGCGGCGCATGGCGGCGAACACGTTTGCCGCCTTGGATGTTTCGGATTCGTTCAGGTACCGCGAGGTGTGGGGCACGTGCTTCGGGTAGTGCAGGTCTGCGCGGTCGATCCCGGCGATGACGGACAGGCCCCGCAGGTCCAACGGTGCAGGCACGGAGTAGACCTCGGACTCCTCCACGCCCAGTTCGCGGATCAGGAGGGCCCGGATGTTCGGGTTGATGTCGTTGGTGACTTCGAGGCGCACGGGCGGACCGAACCGGCGCCGCAGCAGTTCCTTTTCGAGCGCCTGCAGCAGGTTCTCGGCGTCGTCCTCCTCGACCTCAACGTCCTCGTTGCGGGTGACGCGGAAGGTGTGGTGTTCCAGGACCTCCATGCCGGCGAACAGCTGGTCGAGGTGGACGGCGATGACTTCTTCGAGGGCGATGAACCGGGCCACCCGACCGGGCACCGAACCGGCGCGCGGGCCGTCGATGGAAATGAGGCGCGGCAGCTGGTCCGGCACCTTGACGCGGGCGAAGAGCTCCTTGTCGCTGACCGGATTGCGGACCACCACGGCCAGGTTCAGGGACAGCCCCGAGATGTAGGGGAAGGGGTGGGCCGGGTCCACGGCCAGCGGGGTCAGGATCGGGAAGACCTTCTCCGCGAACATCGCGCTGAGCTGGTCCTTGGCCTGGTCGTCGAGCTCATCCCAGTGCATGAGGTGGATGTGCTCATAAGCCAGTGCCGGCCGGATCTGTTCCGCATAGACCCGTGCATGGCGCTGCGCGAGGCGGTGGGCGGCGTCACCGATCTGGTCCAGCACCTGCATGGGGCTCAGGCCCGCCGGCGACGGGACGGCCAGGCCGGTGGCGATCCGGCGCTTCAGTCCGGCCACACGGACCATGAAGAACTCGTCCAGGTTGGAGGCGAAGATGGAGAGGAAGCTGACCCGCTCCAGCAGGTGGAGGTCGGGATCCTCCGCAAGTTCGAGCACCCGCGCGTTGAAGGCCAGCCAGCTGAGTTCACGGTCCAGGAACCGGTCGGGGCTGATGTCGCCCGCGGGCTCGGGGTTGGGCGCGAACTCGGGAATGTCGATCCGGTCCTGCGTGGCGCGGGAAGCCGGCACCTCCGAGGATCCGAAGCGGGCGCGCACCGGCAGCACCTTGGCCTCAGACGTGGCGATTCCGGCAGGTTCCGGTTGCATGGTCACTCCTTTTAGCTGGCGCGGTTTACCTTCAACCTTACAAGCATTCGATTCAGGGGATACGTAGATTTCCTGGACCGTGATGCATGCGTCAGCCAATTGGATTAACCGGCGTTTTTGGGTCCGTACATCACGTCTGCATCCCAGCGGGTGAAGCCGAGCCGGCGGTACAGCGAAACAGCAGGTGCATTGTCCGCATCGGTGTACAGCATGACCGCGTGGAGGCCCTTCTCGTGCAGGTATTTGATGCCGGCCAGAGTGAGGGCCTTGCCCAGTCCCATGCCCTGGGCTTCGGGGGCCACCCCCACTACATAGACCTCACCGATCGCCGGATGGGTGCCGTGGCGAGGGTGCACCTTGGTCCAGTGGAAGCCGAGGATCCGGTCCGACGGGTCGACGGCCAGGAGGAAACCCGCGGGATCGAACCAGTCCTCGGCCATCCTGGCCTCAAGGTCCTGCCGCGTCATGTTGCCCTGCTCCGGGTGGTGCGCGAAGGCGGCCTTGTTGGCTGCCAGCCAGGCCTCTTCGTCCTGGCCGGGAACGAAAGCCCGCAGGGTCACGTTGTCCGGGAGGGCGGCGTCGGGCAGTTCCGCGGCAGCGGTGGTGAGCCGCATCTTCCACAGTTCGCGGATGGGGGCGTAACCGTATTTGGCCGCAAGGTCTGCGGCGGCTTCATGGTTCCCGTGGGACCAGGCCGTGAGGCCGTCAAAGCCGCGCGATGCCTTCAGGGTGGCCACCAGCCGGTCCGCAACCCCCTGGTTCCGGTAGCTGGGGTGGACTGCCACCTCCAGCACGCCGGTGCCGTCCGGTTCCTCCACCACCACGGCGAATCCCGCCAGGTCCTGGGCGGTGGCAGGATCCGAGTCCTCATCCGGTGCGTAGAGCGCCAGGCTGAGGAGCGAGTGGCTGCCGGACTCACCGGAGCGCAGCGTCACGAAGGTCTGTTCGGACAGGGGAGGGTTCCCGTCCGACTCTTCGGCTGCTGCGGCGAGGGCGGCAAAATCCCTGAGCAGATCGTTGTCCACTCCGCCTTTGACGACGAGCACGGGCCAGTTCTCGGGATGCGCAGGACTCATGGTGTACAGGCTATACGGCCCGTCCGGAAGGCGGAGGCATTGGCGCCGATTTGATGAGGCAGGGTCAGGCACGTATAGTCATTACCTGATCCGGCTTCCTGAAGCGGGATCTGAGGGGGATCCACCACTGGGGTGGCCTCGATACGTTCGACCCGTATGTCCTCCACTGAAGGCTGAGAAGCCAAACAAAGAAGCCCCGGACCAGTGGTTCGGGGCTTCTTTGTTTGGCTAGGCCTCTGTCAGTTCCTCTTCGGGCTGCCGGACGAGGGTCAGGCGGTAACCCACGTTGCGGACGGTGCTGATCAGGTTCTCGTGGTCGGCGCCCAGCTTGGCGCGCAGCCGCCTGACGTGGACGTCCACGGTGCGGGTGCCGCCGTAGTAGTCATAGCCCCAAACTTCGGTGAGTAGCTGCTGGCGCGTGAACACCCGGCCGGGGTGCTGCGCCAGGTACTTCAGGAGTTCGAACTCCTTGAAGGTCAGGTTCAAGGGTGCACCGTTGACCCTGGCCGTGTAGCTTGCTTCGTCGATGACGACGCCGGCGGCCCGGATTTCGGTGGGGGTGTCTTCCTGCTCGGGCACGGCGCGGGCCACCGAGAGGCGGATCCGGGCTTCGACTTCGGCCGGGCCCGCGGAGTCTAGGATGATGTCATCCACGGCCCAGGCCGAGGAGACGGCCGCCATGCCGCCTTCGGTGAGGATCAGCATCAGGGGTGCGCTGAGGCCGGTGGCCTTGAGCAACTGGGTAAGGGAGCGAGCTCCGACCAGGTCCTTGCGTGCGTCCAGCAGGACGACATCGCAGGGGTCGGTTTCCAGCAGGGCGGTGGGCTCGGCCGGAAGGATATGAACACGGTGGTTCAGGAGTTCCAAGGCAGGCAGAATGTCCACCGATGACCCGGTGCTGTTCGTCAGTAGCAGGATGTGCGACATTGTTCCTCCAAGGGGCTGTCCGCGCATCATTGGGCGTCTGAACCGGGCTTTCACCGGCCGGTACTGGCTGCCCGCGTCGGTACTGGCCAGCCGGAAATTCCCGCCGGGCCCGCATCCTCCGAAGGAAGCGTAGCTGAGCTTTGAGTATACCTAATCGCCCCTAAACAGACACTGATCCGGCTGGTTTCAGTGAGCGTTTTGCGACATAAGCAGGTCACATAAGGCAGGATTGGAGGCAGCGACGACGTCAGCAGAGAGTGAGCGCGGGTAAATAGTGAAGCCGTGGACCATCGGAACCATAGGGCTGGCCGGGCTTGCTGTCTTTATCGGCGGTGCCTACGCCTCACCTGAAGTGCTGCTCGGTGTGGCAATCCTCGTTGCCCTGGCTGTCGGCATCGGCTGGCCCCACTTCCTGGACATTCCCGCCAAGAAGACCCTCGCGGCAATCATCGGGCTCCCCGGAGTCGGTTCGGCCGTAGCTGCCACCTATGTCCCGGCGCCGGGATTCCTCGACTGGACGCCGGCCTTTATCGCCGCCGGCGTGATGGCCGTTTTCCTCATGCAGCTCCTGCGGGGCACGGGCCAGGCGCAGCGGCTGGAGTCGACGCTGGGTTCGAGCGCCGGCGTGCTCCTGTCCTGTCTTGGCGCGGGCTGGATTGCCGCGTCAAGGTTCAACGGCGTCAAGGAAATGTTGCTGGTGGCCGGCGTCAGTGCCGCCTTTGCTCTCCTTGCCGGCCTCATCCGCTGGCCGGACCGGATCGTGGCGCCGCTGGGCATTGTGCTGGCAGGTCTCTCGGCTCCGCTGGCAGGCCTGGTCTTCTCCAACATCGCCGTAATACCGGCCGCCGTGGCGGGCGTTGCGGTGGGTGCGGTTCTCGTCAGCCTGCGCAGACTGGTTATACTCCGCGGGGACCGGATTAACTTTCCAGCCGCCCTTGGCATGGGCCTCGCGCCCGTCGCGGCGGTGGGTTCGCTCGCCTACTTCATAGACAAACTACTCATCTACTAACGCGTTAGGATGGCATCATGTCCGTACTTGCATTTGAGATTTTCTTCCTTGTCCTGCTTGGTATTGCCAGCCTTTCCATGGCATGGTTCGCTGGTTTCGTGGTCTACCGCCTCTTCAAGGGCCAGAAGTAATACCAGTTCAGAGCTAGTTGTCTGCGGAGGTAATTACTGTGCCGATTGAAATTCCTACAGACCTCACGCCCGAGCTCGTCCCGTTGTCCTGGCTCATTGGTGAGTGGGAAGGCAGTGGACGCCTGGGGGCCGGCGAGGAGGATTCCGAGCACTTCTTCCAGCACGTATCGTTCACGCACAACGGACTGCCGTACCTCCAGTACCGCGCCGAGAGCTGGCTGACCGACGATGAAGGCACCAGGCTCCGGCCGCTGACGGTGGAAACCGGGTTCTGGGCGCTGGAGCGGAAGCAGCGCGAGGAAGACGGCGGACCGGGGCTGATCCCGGCCGACATCGTTCCCGTGCTCAAGAGCGCCGACGAAGTCGAGGCGCTGCGCAACAGCGACGGGGGATTTGACATTTCCGTTTCCATTTCGCACCCCGGCGGAATCTCCGAGCTGTACTACGGCCAGATCAAGGGCCCCCAGATACACCTCAGCACCGACATGGTGATGCGCGGAAGCCACTCGAAGGAGTACACGGCCGCCACGAGGATTTTCGGCCTCGTGGAAGGAAAGCTCCTCTGGCGCTGGGACGTAGCCAGCGGGAAGAGCTCCACAGCGGGCGGCGGACTGGAAGCCCACGCTTCGGCCATCCTCAGCAAGGTGTCTTAAGGCTGGCGGGCCCCTGGCCGCCCGGCCCGGCAGGTCTCACTAATTTTTGTTGTCCGCAACGAGTGCAGGGAGCAAGACCGTGAACAGCCAGCAGCCGGACCCGGCTAAGCCCGATCAGCGCAACGAAACAAACTACGGCGATCTGAAAGCCGTCTTCTTCAACGGCACCCTCAAAAAATCTCCGGAGACCAGCAACACGGGCGGCCTGATCGAGGTCAGCCGCCTCATCATGGAGAAGCAGGGCGTTGCCACCCGGGTGATCCGGACCGTCGACCACGACATTGCCAGCGGGGTGTATCCGGACATGCGCGAGCACGGCTGGGCAACCGACGAATGGCCGGAGCTGTACCCGGCAGTCAGGGAAGCGGACATCGTGGTGGTGGCCGGCCCCATCTGGCTGGGTGACAACTCGTCCCAGACGAAAAAGCTGATCGAACGCCTGTACGCACACTCCGGACAACTGAACGAAAAAGGCCAATGGGCCTTCTACCCCAAGGTTGGAGGCTGCCTCATCACCGGCAACGAGGACGGCATCAAGCACTGTGCCATGAACGTCCTCTACAGCCTGCAGCACATCGGGTTCACCATCCCGCCGCAGGCCGACGCCGGCTGGATCGGCCCCGTGGGGCCCGGTCCCAGTTACCTGGATGAGGGGTCGGGCGGTCCCCAGAGCGACTTCACCAACCGCAACACCACGTTCATGACGTGGAACCTGCTGCACCTGGCGAGGACGCTTAAGGACGCCGGCGGGATCCCGCCCTACGGCAACCTGCCGGAAGAATGGAAGGCCGGGACACGGTTCGACTTCGAGAATCCGGAATACCGCTAGCCACTAAGGACTTCTACTACATATGACTACCAAGAGCCCCCTGTTGTCGCGCCCTGGCGCCGTTGAAGCCGGCGGCGCGGACACCGGCGTCGCATCCCACTACGGTGAGCCGCTGCGGGAGCAGCGTGCGCTGGCTGCCGGCACCGCCGTCGTCGACCTTTCCCACCGTGGCGTGGTCACCGTCTCCGGTCCGGACCGCCTGAGCTGGCTCAACACCCTGTCTTCCCAGCAGGTCACTAACCTTGCGCCGGGGGAGTCAAGCGAACTGCTGCTGCTCAGCGTCCAGGGGCGTATTGAGTTCGACGCGCGGGTAATTGACGACGGCGGGACCACCTGGCTCATTGTGGAGGCCGCCGAAGCGGCGCCGCTGGCCGAGTGGCTGAACCGGATGAAGTTCATGCTGCGGGTCGAGATTGCCGATGTTTCCGACGACTGGGGGGTCATTGGAACCACCCGGCGTGTTGAGGAATGGCCGGACCTGTTGGTGTGGGTAGACCCCTGGCCGCACGTGGCCGCGGGCGGCTACGCCTATTCGGTTGTCGGAGAAGAATCCCATCCGGGCATGGAACGGCCATGGTTCGAATACCTGGTACCGGCCGCGGATCTCGAGGCCACCGTGGGTGACCGGCCGCTGGCCGGCGTCTGGGCCTCGGAAGCGCTGCGAATCGCCGCCTGGCGCCCCCGTCTTGGCGCGGAAACCGACGACAAGACCATCCCGCATGAGCTTGACCTCCTGCGCACCGCGGTGCACCTGGCCAAGGGGTGCTACAAGGGCCAGGAGACGGTCGCCCGCGTGCACAACCTCGGCCACCCGCCGCGGCGCCTCGTCTTCCTCCAACTGGACGGCTCGCAGCACACCCTCCCCGCGGTGGGCAGCGAGGTGCGCCTGGGTGAGCGGAAGGTGGGAACGGTGACCTCCGTGGTGCAGCACTACGAAATGGGTCCGATTGCACTTGCAGTCATAAAGCGTTCCGTTTCTCCGGATGAAATACTGACGGTCGTAGACGGCGACGAACCCTACACGGCTGCGCAGGAAGTCATCGTGGCTCCCGACGCCGGCCAGGTGGTGGGCCGCCAGACCGGATTCCTGAAAGGAACACACCGATGACTGACACCCCGATGTCTGACAACCCGGGAAACGAAGGGGCCGCCGGGCCCGACGACGAAACCCTGGCCCTTGCCCACGCGCTTTTTGACGCGGCACGGCAGGGCGACGCAGCACTGCTGCGCAGCTATCTTGACGCCGGGGCCCCGGCCAACTTGACCAATTCGGCCGGCGACTCCCTGCTGATGCTTGCGGCGTACCACGGGCACGCCCCGGCGGTGCAGCTGCTCCTGCAGCACGGGGCGGATGCCAATGCCGTCAATGACCGCGGCCAGACGCCGCTCGCCGGCGCTGCCTTCAAGGGCTACGCGGACGTGGCCGAGGCGCTCCTTGGGGCGGGCGCTGATCCGGACGCCGGGACTCCTTCAGCGCGTGCAGCAGCCGAGATGTTTGCCCGGTCCGATATCCAGGCCCTGCTGGGCTGAGCCCGCACTGACGCGACGCAGCAACTGAAAGCCCGCGGGTCCTTGCACCCGCGGGCTTTCTTGCGCCCTGATATTCCATGTGGAATAGTTGGAGCGGAATATTTGCTATGCCGTGGACAACACGTGCCGTCGAAGACAGGGGAGGGAACGGAACCATGCCCCGATCCGCCCCGCTGACGCCGCTCGGAATCTCTGCACTCTCGCTGCTGGTCGAGGAGCCGATGCATCCGTACGAGATGTACCAGCTCCTGATGGCCAGGCACGAAGACCGGCTGGTCAAGGTGCGCCCCGGAACGCTCTATCACGCCGTCGGCCGGCTGGAGGAGCGCGGGCTCGTGGAAACAGCCGGAACGGACCGCGAGGGCAACCGGCCGGAACGGACCACGTACCGGATTACGCCCGCAGGCCGGGAGGCCCTGACGGAGCGCCTGCAGGACATGCTCGCCGAACCTGTCAACGAATACCCGTCGTTCCCGCTGGCCGTCGCCGAGGCCTACAACCTGCCTGCCGCCGTCGTAATGGAGCTTCTGGACCGCCGGCTGGTGCTGCTGCAGGACCAGCTGGAGTTCCTGCAGAACGGCGAGGCGGCCGTCCTGAAAAAGGACGTCGCACGCAAGTACTGGATCGACCTGCAGTACCAACAGACCATGCTGAGGTCCGAAATGGGCTGGATACGCAGCCTGCAGGACCAGCTCCGCTCCGGGGAACTCCCGTGGTAGCGGAACACACCACAACCACACCTGAAGGATTTACATGGAAAACGTAGCTAGGCCGTGGCCGGCCCTATGGTCCCTGGTGATCGGCTTCTTTATGATCCTGATCGACACCACCATCGTCTCGGTGGCCAACCCGCGGATCATGGAAGGCCTCAACGCGGACATCAATTCCGTCATCTGGGTGACCAGTGCCTACCTGCTGGCCTACGCCGTTCCGCTGCTGATCACCGGCCGGCTGGGTGACCGGTTCGGACCGAAAAAGCTGTACCTCACCGGCCTGGTGGTGTTCACCCTCGCGTCCCTCTGGTGCGGGCTGTCCGGAGATGTCCAGACCCTCATCCTGGCCCGCGTGCTCCAGGGCTTCGGCGCCGCCATCATGACGCCCCAGACCATGGCGGTGATCACCCGGATCTTCCCGCCGGACAGGCGTGGCGCGGCCATGGGCATCTGGGGTGCCACCGCCGGTGTGGCCACCTTGGTGGGCCCGATCCTCGGTGGTGTCCTGGTGGACGGGCTCGGCTGGGAATGGATCTTCTTCATCAATGTGCCCGTCGGAATCGCCGGCTTCATTCTGGCGCTGCGCTTCGTTCCTTCGCTGACCACGCACCCGCACAGGTTCGACATCCCTGGCGTGCTGCTCAGCGCCGTCGGGCTCTTCCTGCTCGTCTTCGGCATCCAGGAAGGCGAGACGTACAACTGGGGAACGATCACCGGCCCCATCACGGTGTGGAGCCTGATCATCGCCGGAATTGTAGTCCTGGCAGGGTTCGTGTTGTGGCAGCGGTTCAACAAAGGCGAGCCGCTCCTTCCGCTCTCGCTGTTCAAGGACCGCAACTTTTCCCTCGCGAACATTGGGATCACCACGGTGGGCTTCGCCGTCACCTCGTTCACCCTGCCGCTAATCTTTTACTACCAGATCGTCCGCGGACTGACGCCCACGCAGTCTGCCCTGATGATGGTCCCGATGGCGCTCATTTCGGGCGGCCTTGCGCCGGTTGTGGGCAAGATCATTGACCGGGTCAACCCGAAGTACATCACCGCGGCCGGCCTGGTCCTGATGTCGGTGGCCCTGTTCTGGAACTCTGCCCTGATGCACCCGGATACGCCGATCTGGCTGTTCCTCCTGCCCAGTGCCGTGCTGGGGTTCGCGAACGCGGGCATCTGGGCGCCGCTGAGTTCCACGGCCACCCGCAACCTGCCGCCGCGCCAGGCCGGCGCCGGCTCGGGCGTCTACAACACCACGCGCCAGATCGGCGCGGTCCTGGGTAGCGCCGCCATTGCCGTCCTCATCCAGTCGAGGCTCGCGGCGGAGCTTCCGGCGGCGCAGGGCGCTTCCGGCGCGGCCAGCCCCATGGCCTTCGGCGGCTCACTGCCGGAGGCGCTGCACGAGGGGTTCTCGACGGCGATGGGCCAGTCCATCATGCTGCCGGCGGCCGTGATCCTGCTGGGCGCAGCCGTCGCGCTGTTTTTCGCCAAGCCCAAGCCGGTTCAGGGCTGGGGCACCGTCAGCGTGCCTGCCTCCAGCGACGCCGGAGCCGGGGCTGGAGCCGCGAACGGGGCCGGAGGCGCGGACACCACGTCGCGCTGACCCGGGTCAGCCCAGCAGGACGCTGGTGTGGATGCCGCCGGTCGAGAATCCGAGGCTGCGGGCGATCGCCAGGGCGCCCTTGTTGCTGACGTCCGAACGCCACTGCAGGGTGAGTCCCGCCGCGAGTGCCTCGTGGGCCGCGATGGACGCCGCCAGCGAACCCAGTCCACGGCGCCGCCAGTCAGGGTCCACGAGAACGCCCATTTGGGCCAGGATCCCTTCCCACTCGGAGTAGGCGCCGCAGGCCACAGGAACCTTGCGGCCGTTGTCATCACGCAGGATGGTAAACCGGTGTTCGAGATCGGATAGCCCCACCTCGTTGACGTCGTCGGGCGGACAGAGGCCTTCCAGCTCAATGGCCTCGGGATTCCCGTGCGAGACGGTCAGCTCTTCGGCCGGCTGGCGCAGGGGGAGGTCATCGGCGAAAAAGAGGGCGGCCGCGCCCTTGCCGTGGCCGCCGTGCTGCCGGGTGATGGTCAGGAGCGTCACGTGCTGGGCGAGTTCCTCATCGGGAATGCCCGCCGCGGCGTCGAGCGCCCACTGGGGTCCCACGAGGGCCGAGGCGCCGAACAAACGCACAAAATCCACTGATTTCCGTGACTCGTCCGCCCGGGTGATCCGTGTGTCCGCGGCAAGCTGAACGGCCCCGGAAACGACCGCGTCGGTGTCGAGCTTCCGCACCGCGGCAAAGGCTCCGTCGTCAAGGCCCAAGTGGCGGGCCCAGGCCAGCTGGATGATGTCTGCGGAGCCGGGGTCGAGATTCATGCCTCAACCCTACCCAGCGAAGGGAAGCGCGGACGGACAGTTGGGGCCCCGTGCCGGAGGGGCCCCAACTGGGCGCGCCTGCTCTGCCTTTGCGAAGCCGGCCTAAACCAGGCCTATCCGAAGAGGACGGCGGCTTCGTCGTAACGGTCCTGCGGGACGCGCTTGAGGTTGCCCAGGGCTGCGTCGAAGCCGACATGGACAATGTCGGTGCCGTTCAGCGACACCATGGTGCCCCAGCGGTGGTCCACCACTGAGTCGATGGCGGCCATGCCCAGGCGCGTGGCCAGGACCCGGTCGAACGCGGAGGGGACGCCGCCGCGCTGGATGTGGCCCAGGACGGTGGCGCGGGTTTCGATGCCGGTCCGGGCTTCGAGCTCGGGTGCCAGCATCTCGGCGATGCCGCCCAGGCGGGGGCGGCCGAAGGTGTCCAGTCCGCGCTCGGAGTGCGGAGCTTCCTGGCCTTCCGGGACGAACCCTTCGGCCACCACCACCAGCGGCGCGCGGCCGCGGGCGTGGGCCTCCTGCACCCACTCGGTGATCTGGTCCATGGAGGCTTTCTGCTCCGGGATGAGGATCGCGTGGGCGCCAGAGGCCATGCCGGCGTGCAGGGCGATCCAGCCCACGTGGCGGCCCATGACCTCGGCGATCATGCAGCGGTGGTGCGATTCACCCGTGGTGCGGAGGCGGTCGATGGCCTCGGTGGCAATCTGGACGGCGGTGTCGAAGCCGAACGTGTAGTCCGTGGCGTCGAGATCGTTGTCCACGGTCTTGGGAACACCCACGATCTTCAGGCCGGCATCGGTCAGCCGCTTGGCTGCGGCCAGTGTCCCTTCGCCGCCGATGGCGATGATGGCGTCGATGCCGAGCCGGTCCATGTGGCCCTTGATGACCTCGGGTCCGCCACCGTTTTCGAACGGGTTGGTCCGTGACGTGCCGAGGATGGTGCCGCCCTGCTTGGCGATGCCGCGGACCATGGTGCGGGGGATGGGGATGATGTCGCCTTCGACGACGCCGCGCCAGCCGTCGAGGAATCCCACGAATTCGTGGCCGTGGATGGCGATTCCCTTGAGGACGGCGCCACGGATCACGGCGTTCAGTCCGGGGCAGTCGCCACCGCTGGTGAGAATTCCAATTTTCATGTCTCGGCTCAAATCCTGGTGAGAGGGTGTACAGGCAGAGCGCCACGCTGAGCTCACCTAGATTCTAGTGGTGAGTGTGGGTTACGACACAAACTGGTTACAAAGGCCCTTGCTGCATGGCGAACGAAAGGACCCCCGATCCGGAGGGAACGGGGGTCCTTTGACCGCTGGGTCAGATCAGTTGATCGATCGCTTGTCCAGGAAGGACTGGAGGATGATGGCGTTTCGCTGGTCCGGGAGGATGAGCCACGCTGCGAGGTAGAACACGAAGGCCGGACCGGGCAGGAGGCTGAGGAGCAGGAACGCGATCCGGACGAAGGCGACGTCCACGTTGAGCTTCGCGGCGATCCCTCCGCACACTCCGCCCAGCCACCGCTGCGGTCCGCGCTTCAGGCCGAAGCCCCTGACGATGCTGAAGAACTTATCCATGCTTCAAGACTTCCCTGTTGTGGTTTCTTTGTCACGTCCGCGGGCTGAGAGGAGCCCGCCCACCACCAGGGCAGCGCCGGCACCGATCATCAGGCCGATGAGTACGTAGGTTCCGTTCAGGGCCACGATCCCGAGCTGGCCGATGATGATCAACGCCGCCAGCGCGAGGACGATGAGGCCCCAGACCACGGTGCCCACCCGTGCCGGCGATGGTCCGCCGTGCCGCGCTCCGGTGCCTCGTGACGCTTCCGCCGGGGAGGCTGTGTCCGGGGCAGGTTCGTAACTGCTCATGTCAGTTTCCTTCCTGGATGGTGATGTTGCTCATGGTGCCGTCGATCTTGAGGATGAGCGCGGCCCCGGGCTTGTCGGTGTTGTAGTTGCTTTGCTGCGACGTCATGCCGCCGTGGTTCTGCGAACCCTCGTTGAGGTTGCCCAGGGTCATGTCCGCCCGGATCTCCACGGGAACCGTGTCCGGAATGACGACGGTCAGGTTGCTGGCCGTGACGTCCATGGGAATCACGACGTCGGTGCCCAGCGGCGGCGTGAGGTTCAGCCGCGTCAGGTCAGCGGTTCCGCTGCCTCCCGTGATGTTGAACCCTTCCCGTGCCTGTTCGATGCTGGCCGGGTTCCAGTTGGCGTCCTGGAAGCGGAAACGGTCGCCGTTGGGCACCACATTGAAGATGCCGCCGATGATGAGCGCCACCACCGCAAAGAACCCGAGGATTCCGGAGGTCCTGCCCCTGAGGCCGGCGATCAGGATGCCAAGGCCCAGGACGGCAGCGCCGCTGGCCCACACCACTGCGTTCGTGGCGTCACCCAGATTTATGACGTTGAGGGCTTCAAGTGCCTTGATTCCGCCGCCCACCAGCAGGGCCATGCCTGCCGTCACCGCGACGGCGGGGGCGCCGGGGCCAACGTTGGGAGCCTTGGGAGCGGGCGTGGACGGTCCGCCGTAGCCTCCGCCGTAAGGCGGGGTGGGGCCGTAACCGCCCGAGCCGGGAGCGCCGCCGTCGTACGGGCCGCTGGTGTACGGAGCGCCGGAGTAGGAGCCGCCGGAGTATGGCGCGCCCGTGTAGGAGCCGGGCTCATAGGAGGCGCCGGATGCCGGGGACGAGGTTCCAGCCGGCGACGTCGCAGCGAAGGTTCCGCCGGCAGCGGAGCCCGCATCTGTGCTGGTGTTCATGAGGGGTGCTCCGTTCGGGGCTTTGTTGCGCTGCGAGAGGTAGTAGATGAGGTAGACGGCGCCTGCTATCCAGAAGACGGTCCAGAAGAAGCCGCCGAACCCGTTCCGCTCCCAGCCCCAGAAGCCGCTGCCAAGGCTGGGAAAGCCGATCACCGTGGTGATGAGGGCTCCGGTCATGCCGGTGGTCCAGCGTCCGGCGCCGGCCTCCTGCGCATGGATGCGGCCGTCGGGCTCCGGCAACAGTGCCCAGGCGATGCCGTAAAGCAGCACGCCGATGCCGGCGAAAATCGACAGGACGATGAAGACGCCGCGCACGATCAGCGGGTCGACGCCCAGCCGGTGCGCGATGCCGCTGGCGACGCCGCCGATCCAGCGGTCCTGTCCGCGCTGAATGCCGTGGCTCCGGACCCAGTTGAAGAAGTTCTGGGGCTGGGACTGCGGGTAGGCGTACCGGGTATCCGCCGAGCGTGTGCCGGGGGTCGGGCCGCCGGGGTACTCAGCGCCGGGGAGCTGTGCGTTCGGATAGAGCGGCGGCGGGCCGCCGGGGAATTCAGCTCCGGGCGTTGAGCCGGAATCAGAGCCGAAGCCTGTGCCGGATGCGTGCCCGGCTGAGGCAGGGACTGAGCCGGAGCCTGTGCCGGATGCGTGCCCGGCTGAGGCAGGGACTGAGCCGGCGCCGTCGTCGGAAGTGCCTTCCGTTGAGGCGGTGGAGCCGGAACCGGAACCGGACCCGGACTCGGGACGGCCGGACGGCAGCGGATCTTCATCGGGGTATGCATTGTGCGAGTTCATACTTCGATCCTGCCGTCCGCGGCCGCCGCGCTCTATTGGGGAACACCCTGAGCCGCCCCTGAGTGACCCCCGGTTCCTTGCGGAATCAGGCGTGCCCAACCCTGATCCATGCTTGGATTGACACATGACAACCGCCATGACCCGCCCCCCGCTGGTCCGCAGCAGCGACCGCGTGATCGCAGGCGTCTGCGCGGGCCTGGCCGCCCACCTGGGCTGGCCGGTGCGGATGGTCCGGATCGGCATGGTGGTGGCCGCGCTCGCAGGCGGAGCAGGGCTGGCCTTCTACGCGTGGCTGTGGATCATGGTTCCTACTGCGGACGAGAACGCCAAGCGGAACGCGCGCCGGCCGGCCTCGCCCATTGCCCCGGCCGTCAGCGCCCCGGGGCCGCTGCCGGTACCGCCGGACTTCATTTCCGGGACAGTACCCGCCGCGGCCACCTTCCCTGGCGCAGCCGCCTACATCGACGCTCCGGTACCGGGCGCGCCGCCCGGCGTTGCGGGCGGGTTGATTCCAGCGGCCACCGGCGCCACCACGGGTGTCCCGGGCGCCCCGATTTCCGGCGGTACCGACAGCGGCCCCGACGGCGGGACCTCCGGCGGACCTGGTGCGGGCGCCCCGTGGTTCCGCGTCCGGAGCATGCCGTACGGCAAGGAAATATTGCTGGGTGCCGGGCTCCTGCTGGCAGGCGGAATCCTGACCGCACGCATGCTGGGCGTCGACGTTCCGCTGGGGACGCTGATCCCGGCCGCAGCGATCCTTGGCGGGGCGGCGATCGCCTGGATGCAGCTGGATGAAACCCGCCGGGCCGGCCTCCTCGACAAGACCAAAGCGGACCAGGCCGGTGGCTGGGCCAGGCTCGCCGCCGGTCTCGCCTTGGTGGTGGCCGGTGTGCTGGTGATGGTGTCCGGCTCCGGCTCCTGGGAGCAGACCTGGCTGGCGCTCCTTGCCTCCGTGGCCGTACTTGGCGGCGTGGCCCTGGTGTTGCTCCCGTGGGGACTGAAATTCTGGCGGGACCTGGAAGCGGAGCGCTCCGGCCGCGTCCGGGCCACGGAGCGTGCGGAGATTGCCGCCCACCTGCACGATTCCGTGCTGCAGACGCTCGCGCTGATCCAGCGCCGGGCAGGCAACGAGAACGACGTCGTTCGCCTGGCACGCGCCCAGGAGCGGGAGCTGCGGGGCTGGCTCTACCGCGACCCCGACAAGGATGCAGGGCAGCTCTCCGAGCGCATTAAGGCAGCTGCGGCGGAAGTTGAGGACTCCCTGGGTCATGCCGTGGACGTGGTCAGTGTGGGAGACACCGCCATGACCGCCCGGCACGAAGCCCTCGTGCAGGCCAGCCGGGAGGCCATGGTGAATGCCTCCCGCCACGGCGGCGGCGCGGTATCGGTCTATCTCGAGGTGGCCGACGGCGGCGCGGAAGTTTATGTGAAGGACCGCGGACCCGGTTTTGACCCGCAGTCGGTTCCGGCCGACCGCATGGGGGTCAGGGAATCGATCGTCGGACGGATGAACCGCCACGGCGGGACCGCCGTCATCAGCAGCAGCGCGGACGGCACGGAAGTGCGGCTCAGGCTTCCTTCCGACGCCGCGGACAACGGAGAGGGAAAGTCGTGAGCAACATCGACACAGCAGGCGCGCATGCAGGAGGTGTTCCAGCTATCCGCGTGGTCATCGTGGACGACCACGCCATTTTTCGGTCCGGGCTCAAAGCGGACCTGGACACCCGGGTCACCGTGGTGGGGGAGGCCGGAACAGTCGAGCAGGCCATCGCCGTGATCGCGCAGGCCAGGCCCGAAGTGGTGTTGCTGGATGTCCACCTGCCGGGTGGGCTGGGCGGCGGCGGGCGCGAAGTGATTGCCGGATCGGCAGCACTGCTCGGCAGCACCCGGTTCCTGGCCCTGAGTGTCTCGGACGCCGCGGAAGATGTCGTTTCGGTCATCAGGGCCGGAGCCCGGGGCTATGTGACCAAAAGCATCTCCGGCACGGAAATCACCGACGCCGTCCTCCGTGTCGCCGGCGGGGACGCCGTCTTTTCGCCACGGCTGGCGGGGTTCGTGCTCGACGCGTTCGGCACGGCCCCGGCGGATATCGCAGACGACGAACTCGACCGCCTCTCCGCCCGTGAGCTGGAGGTCATGCGGCTCATCGCGCGGGGCTACAGCTACAAGGAAGTGGCCAAGGAGCTCTTCATCTCCATCAAGACAGTGGAGACCCACGTCTCCGCCGTGCTGCGGAAACTGCAGTTGTCCAGCCGCCACGAACTGACCAAGTGGGCGGCTGAACGCCGCCTCCTCTAACCCACCCCGGACGCTCTCTCACTTCCTGCCGCTTAACTACAGACGCTCTCTCACTTCCTGCCGCTTAACTACAGACGCTCTCTCACTTTCCTGAAAAAAGTGAGAGAGCGTCTGTGGTTTTCCTGCGAAAAGTGAGAGAGGGTGCCTACTTGGCCTTGCCGAGGAAGCTCTGGAGCCGCGCCACACCGGTGGCCAGGTCGTCGTCACCAAGGGCGTAGGAGAGGCGCAGGAAGCCCGAGGGGCCGAAAGCCTCGCCCGGTACGACCGCAACCTCAACCTCGTCCAGGATGAGCGCAGCGAGCTCGGCGGAAGTCTGCGGGCGGGCGGTCCCGTTCGCCGTCTCGAATTCCTTGCCCAGCAGGCCGCGGACGTCCGCGTAGACGTAGAAGGCGCCCTTCGGCGTCGGGCATTCCACCCCGTCAATGGCGTTCAGGCCGGCGACAATCGCCTTCCGGCGGCGGTCGAAGGCCACCTTCATCTCGTCCACCGCGGTGAGCGGGCCGGACACGGCCGCAAGGGCAGCAACCTGCGGGATGTTGGACACGTTTGAGGTGGCGTGCGACTGCAGGTTGGTGGCCGCCTTGATGACGTCCGCCGGGCCGATCATCCAGCCCACGCGCCAGCCGGTCATGGCGTAGGTCTTGGCTACCCCGTTGAGGATGACCACCTTGTCGCCGAGTTCCGGAACGGCCGTGGCAATGGACGTGAAGGGAACGCCGTCGTAGGTGAGGTGTTCGTAGATTTCGTCGGTGACCACCCACAGCCCCTTGGAGGCTGCCCACAATCCGATTTCGCGGACCTGCTCAGGCGGGTACACCGAACCGGTGGGGTTGGACGGCGAGACGAACAGCAGGATCTTGGTGCGCTCGGTCAGGGCGGCTTCGAGCTGCTCCACGGTGACGAGGTAGTCCTGTTCCGGGCCCGCGAAGACCTCCACGGGCACGCCGCCGGCCAGCCGGATGGCTTCCGGGTACGTGGTCCAGAACGGCGTGGGAACAATGACCTCATCGCCCGGATCGACCAGCGTGGCGAAGGTGTTGTACACGGCCTGCTTGCCGCCGTTGGTGACCAGGACCTGTGACGCCTCGGCCTTATAGCCGGAATCCCGCAGCGTCTTGTCCGCAATGGCCTGCTTGAGCTCCGGGAGTCCGCCGGCGGGGGAGTAACGGTGATACTTGGGCTGGCTGGCGGCCTCAATGGCGGCCTGAACGATGTAACCGGGTGTCGGGAAGTCGGGTTCCCCGGCACCGAAGCCGATGACCGGCCGGCCGGCTGCCTTGAGTGCCTTGGCCTTGGCATCAACGGCCAGGGTGGCGGATTCGGCGATAGCGGAAATGCGTTGGGAAACGCGGGCGGCAGGCATGGCGGGGTCCATTCTTCGCTTGCAGCTCGATGGCTGGATGTGGGATTCGACGAGATCTACTCTATGCTGTTCAGCGGATCGTTCAGCGTGACGGCCAGGAATGTGACCGTGTCCCGGTCGGCAGGCCCTGGCAGCCGCGAAGAGGGTCCGAAATGAGGCTGGTTCGACGTAAGCGCAGTTGTTGCGTAGACTAGTTCTCCGGTGTTGAAAACACGATGATGGCCTGCGCCCCGTGAAGTTTGCGGGAAGTATGGTGTGATTGGTTTTCGATCCATAGGGTAGTGGCGCAATTGGTAGCGCAGCGGTCTCCAAAACCGCAGGTTGCAGGTTCGAGTCCTGTCTGCCCTGCGCAAGCGGTTCCGGCGGTTAGCCGGAGCCAGCGCAGCAACCATGGTTCAGTTCAGAGCCGGGTATCCGACTTTGCGAGGATGAGTGAGGACCAGGTGACCGAAACGGCTGCAAGCAGCTCCAAGGGCCGCCCCGCCAAGAATGCCGCCAAGGCCGGCTTCTTCGCTCGCATCGCACTCTTCGTCCGCCAGGTCATCGGCGAACTGAAGAAGGTCGTAGCACCCACCCGCAAGGAACTGATCAATTACACGCTCGTGGTGCTGGTGTTCGTGATCATCATGATGCTCATTGTTACCGTCCTGGACTTGGCTTTCGGGACCGGAGTGAGCTGGGTCTTCGGCGGCACAGGCCCCGCGGACCGCTAAGGCGATCCGTCCGCAGACTGCGTGGAATGCTCCGGGAATCCGGAAGCATTCACGGGGTGTGCGGAATTGAGCCATTTAAATAGGCATGTTAGGCAATGAGGAAGCAGGAGACCAAGTGTCTGAGCAGGAGCTCGAGGTAACTGAGACTGAGCTGGATGGGTCCACGGACAGCACAACAGACGCCGCGGCGGTAGCCGGGGAAGAGTCAGAGGTTGAGTCTGCTGCGCCCGATTCCACCGACGATTCCTCTGAGGCCGACGCTGACGCTGATGCTGACGACGCCGAAGCAGACGAAGACTCTGACGAAGCCGGCTCCGAGGACGATGAGGCCGACGCCCTGGCCGCCGCGGCCGCCAAGGCTGAGGTTGATCCCGCCGAGGAATTCAAGGCCAAGCTGCGCCGCCAGGAAGGCGACTGGTACGTCATCCACTCCTACGCGGGTTACGAAAACCGCGTCAAGGCCAACCTTGAGACCCGCATCCAGACCCTGGACATGGAAGATTACATCTTCGAAATCCAGGTCCCGATGGAAGAAGTCGTTGAGATCAAGAACGCTCAGCGCAAGGTCATCAACCGCGTCCGCATCCCGGGCTACGTGCTGGTCCGCATGGACCTGACTGACGCCTCCTGGGGCGCCGTCCGGCACACCCCCGGCGTCACCGGCTTCGTGGGCAACGCCCACAACCCGGTCCCGCTGCGGCTCGATGAGGTCTTCTCCATGCTCGCCCCCGTCTTCGAAGAAGAGCAGGCCGAGAAGGGCAAGCCGATCAAGCACGCCGCCACTCCCGTGGACGTCGACTTCGAAGTCGGCGAGTCCGTCATCGTCAAGGAAGGTCCCTTCGAGACCCTCCCCGCCACGATCTCCGAGATCAAGATCGATTCGCAGACCCTCGTGGTGCTGGTCTCCATCTTCGAACGCGAGACCCCGGTCACCCTGGCGTTCAACCAGGTCACCAAGATCTAGCAACACCCCACCAGAATTCGCTCAGGGCTGCCCGCTTAGCAGCCATGAGCGGCCGGTCGCCTCGCCATGGCGGCCACCAACCTGAGGCACGCTCCTGTGTCCCAGGACGAAATTGAGAGAAGGACCCTACATTGGCTCCCAAGAAGAAGGTCACCGGCCTCATCAAGCTGCAGATCCAGGCAGGTGCCGCTAACCCGGCCCCGCCGATCGGTCCTGCGCTTGGCCAGCACGGTGTCAACATCATGGAATTCTGCAAGGCGTACAACGCTGCGACGGAAGCCCAGCGCGGCAACGTTATTCCTGTTGAAATCACGGTCTACGAAGACCGCTCGTTCACGTTCATCACCAAGACCCCGCCGGCTGCAGAGCTCATCAAAAAGGCTGCAGGCGTCGCCAAGGGTTCAGCTACCCCGCACACCGTCAAGGTTGCCAAGCTGACCCAGGCCCAGGTCAACGAGATCGCTTCCACCAAGATGGAAGACCTCAACGCCACCAGCCTCGAAGGCGCAGCGAAGATCATCGCCGGCACCGCCCGCTCCATGGGTATCACCGTCGAGGGTTAGTTCCCCACCGCTGATGCGGCGTCGGCATTCGGACACGTAAGAAACCGATGACGACGGCGGACAGCACCGCCGGGCAACCGGCACCACCTAAACATTGAAATGTTGGACATCCGGTCCGGACAATCCATCCGGGATTCCAACTGTGGCAGGGCCCAGCGCGGTCCGCAGACCACAACTGCACAAGGAGAATAAGCAGCATGGCAAAGCGCAGCAAAGCATATGAGGCAGCCGCCGCCAAGATCGACGCGGAGAAGTTCTACGCGCCGTTCGAGGCAGTGACGCTCGCCAAGGACACCAACCCGTCCAAGTTCGACGCCACCGTAGAGGTCGCTTTCCGCCTGGGCGTAGACCCTCGCAAGGCTGACCAGATGGTCCGCGGCACGGTCAACCTGCCCCACGGCACCGGTAAGGTTGCCCGCGTCCTCGTCTTCGCAACGGGCGACAAGGCAGAGGCAGCAATCGCTGCCGGCGCCGACTTCGTTGGTTCCGATGACCTGATCGAAAAGATCGCAGCCGGCTGGACCGACTTCGACGCCGCCGTTGCCACCCCTGACCTCATGGGCAAGGTTGGCCGCCTCGGTAAGGTCCTGGGTCCGCGTAACCTGATGCCGAACCCGAAGACCGGCACCGTGACCCCCGACGTCACCAAGGCTGTCAACGACATCAAGGGCGGCAAGATCGACTTCCGCGTCGACAAGCACTCCAACCTGCACTTCATCATCGGCAAGGTTTCCTTCGACGCCATCAAGCTGGCTGAGAACTACGCAGCAGCACTGGAAGAGGTCCTTCGACTGAAGCCGTCCGCTTCCAAGGGCCGCTACATCCAGAAGGCCACCGTGGCTACCACGTTCGGCCCGGGCATCTCCGTTGACCCCAACGTCACCAAGGTCCTGACCGAGGTCTAATCCTCAGCAGTTCCGCATGAAAGACCGTCCCGCAGTTGCGGGGCGGTCTTTCTGCGTCTCCATCTCTTTTCGCTCGGCGGAACCTCCATTGGCTGAGAGCCCGCCCCGGTTAGGCTGTCCCCGTGAATGCAGCGCCGTACGTCATCGAACCGCTTGCCCTGCCCGACGCAATCGATTCGCCGAATGCTGGCGTATTCCTGGAGTTCGGAGCGCTGAGCGATGCACTGGTGCTTGAAACCTGGGGTTGTGCGGACCGACTGGCGCCGCTGGCAACGAGGCTCCAATACTGGCGGGACAGCCCCTCCGCGCAGGTGAGGCTCTTCTTTGTGCGGCTGCACGGGCGGCTGGTAGCGCGGTCCTGGATCCGCTTCGGCGTCCAGGAGAACGTCCAGACCGCACTCCTGCATGTGACTGTACTGAAGGAGTTTTCAGGCCGAGGCATCGGCCGGGCGTTGCTGGGGCACGCCGAGCAGTTGGCCGCATCGCGCGGATGCACCACCCTTCAGACGTTCACGGAGCACCCGGCCGATTTCGACGCCGACGGACCCGGGCTGCTCCAACCGGCAACGCGGACGGGCGGCGTGCCCGCAGACGCGAACGGGGTGCGTTTCGCCCTGCGGGCCGGCTACCGGCTGGAACAGGTGGAACGCTTCAGCGCCCTGTCCCTCCCAGTGGGCGAGGGGACGCTTGCTGCACTGGAAAGCGAGGCGGCGGAAAAGGCGGCACAGCAGTACGAGTTGCTGCATTGGACGGACCATTGCCCCGAGGAATATGCGGAACAACTCGCCGTCCTGATGTCCCGCATGAGCACGGATACGCCAGTGGGCGCCCTCAACTACGACGAGGAAACCTGGGACGTGACCCGGGTCCGCCACGTGGAGACCACGTGGAAGAAGGCCGGCCTGAGCTCCTTGGTGGCAAGTGCCCGGCATCGGGGAACGGGAGAGCTGGCCGCTTACACCGTCCTCCAAGTGTCGGACGGGAAGCCGTGGCTGGCCAACCAGGACGATACCCTTGTGGCCGGCCAACACCGCGGGCACCGCCTGGGAATGCTGGTCAAGATCCTCAACATCCGGCGGCTGCTCGCTGGCTATCCCCAGGTGGAGCGAATTGTCACGTTCAACGCCGCCGAAAACGATCACATGCTGTCCATCAATGTAGCGCTCGGCTTCCGGCCCGCGGGGTACGACGGCGAATGGCAGAAGACGCTGTGACCGGCCTGCCGATCACCGCCGTCGCCGACGGCATGGAACGCCAGCGAAAACCGGCATATGCTGGCGATTAATATTTCGCTTGGATTCAAGCCCGCCGGCTTTGAAGGTGAGTGGCAGAAACGACTGGAATGACGCCCTCTATGGTTAAAGACGTACGGATCGAACAACTCTGGATTCCCGATTCCCTCGACGGGCCCGACAGCGACGATTTCCTGGCCGCCGTCGAAGTGAGCCGGAAGGTGCGGATGCAGACATGGGGGAGTGACGATCTGGCCTACACCCCGCTGGAAAAGCTCCTGGAACTTGCCGACCCGTACGAACGCCAGATCATCCTCGTTGCCAGGGTGGACGGCGAAATTGTGGGCACGGCAGACATCGCCCTGCCTCTGGCCGATAACCTGGACCTCGCGGAATTCACGCTGGACATCCTGCCCGAGTTCCAGCGCCAGGGAGTGGGCCGCCAGTTGCTTGAAGCGGCAGAGCAGTTTGCCCGAGCCGAAGGCCGGACGTCGATCCTGATCGACACCAACCATCCCGGCGTCTCGTTGAACAGCGCGGTCGATGACCAGTTGGTCCCGGGCTCCGGCCTAGGCTTCGTTCCGATGGGAAGCCGGGAAGTGGAGTTTGCCCGCAAGACCGGCTACACCCTGCAGCACATCGAGCAGTTCAGCTCGTGCCTGCTGCCGCTGGACACCAAGCTGGTCGCGGAGCTGGCGGACGAAGCGGAGCAGGCCAATGCCGGCCGCTACCGGCTGCATCACTGGACGGACCGGTGCCCGGACCAGTGGCTGGAGGGGGTGGCGGCCCTCGAAAACCAGGCAGGCGAGGACACTGAACCGTCGTCAAGGACCGAAGAGCAGATGGTGTTCGACGGCGCCATGATCAGGAAAGCGGAAGAGGCCACCATTGCGCAGGGTCGGCGCACGGTGGTCACCGCCGTCGAACATATCGCCACCGGGATGCTGGTGGGGCTGACCACCATCAGCGTTCTTTCCCAGCGGCAGGACGTCGTGTTCCAGGACGACACGGTGGTGATGCAGGAACACCGGGGCAACAAGCTGGGCCTGCTGATCAAGGTGGCCAACATGGAACGGCTCACCGAGCAGTTCCCCGATGCCAGGGTCATCTACACCTGGAACGCTCCGGAGAACCGATACCTGCTCAAGGTCAACCAGCAGCTGGGGTTCACCACGGCAGGAGTCACGGGGATCTGGCAGAAGGACCTACCGGACCTCGGGCCCAGCAGCAGCTGAGCTGCCCGATTTGGAGTACGGGCAGCCTTGCCCGTAAGCTTGAACTACCAAAGACCGTCGGTTGTTGGAAATCCACTCTCCTGAGCATCGCTCAATTCTGCAGTTGTGTGCGGGAGAGCCAGTGGGTTTCCGGACGAAGGACCCTGAACATAGGGCGGCCGGCGCAGGTGAACGAAGCAAGGCTCCGCGGTTTGAACTGTGTTGAGCCAAGCCCCGTGCATCTGCGCGGGGCGTTTTTTAGTTTTAGCTCACCTTGAGCGGGGACCCGGAATACCGGCACTATCCCCGGAAGGAGGGTTATGGCAACGCCTGCAAAGGTTTCAGCAGTAGCTGAGATCACAAACGATTTCAAGGAATCGAACGCCGCTGTCCTGACCGAATACCGTGGGCTCACTGTTGCACAGCTCAAGCAGCTGCGTGTTTCTCTCGGCCAGGACACCAAGTTCTCGGTCGTCAAGAACACCCTGACCGCCATTGCAGCCAAGGAAGCTGGTGTCGAAGCATTCGACGGCCAGCTCGCCGGCCCCACTGCAATCGCGTTCATCAAGGGTGACGCAGTTGCGGCTGCCAAGAGCCTGACGGATTTTGCCAAGACCAACAAGCAGCTGGTTATCAAGACCGGTTACTTCGAGGGCAAGGCACTGAACGCCAGCGAAGTTGCTGCCCTGGCAGCACTCGAGTCCCGCGAGCTGCAGCTCGCCAAGGTTGCAGGCATCCTCAAGGCTCCTGCTGCCGCTGCTGCACGCATCATCGACGCCCTGCGCCTCAAGCTTGAAGAAGAGAACGGTGCACCGGCAGCTGCCGAAGCGCCCGCCGCTGAAGAAGCACCGGCCGCAGAAGCAGCAGAGACCGAAGCTCCGGCCGAAGCCGCAGCCACCGAAGAGAACTAACTCTCTTTTAGACCAGACTCCGGTGCGAGGACAACGGCCCAGGCCGCCGAGCACCACCTATAGGAAGGACGCCACACCATGGCGAAGCTCACCAACGAAGAGCTCATTGAAGCTTTCAAGGAACTGACCATCATCGAGCTCTCCGAGTTCGTCAAGCTCTTCGAAGAGACCTTCGAAGTTACCGCTGCTGCTGTTGCCGTTGCTGGCCCCGCTGCCGGTGCTGCTGAAGAAGCTGAAGAGAAGACTGAATTCGACGTCGTTCTCGAATCTGCTGGCGACAAGAAGATCGCAGTGATCAAGGAAGTTCGCGCAATCACTTCCCTGGGCCTCAAGGAAGCTAAGGACGTTGTTGACAGCGCTCCGAAGGCCGTCCTCGAAGGCGTCACCAAGGAAGCTGCCGAGAAGGCCAAGGAGCAGCTCGAAGCTGCCGGCGCCACCGTTACCCTCAAGTAACTCACGCTCCTTCACGGAAACCCCGTCCACTCCGGTGGGCGGGGTTTTCTGCGTCCGGGGCCGCACTAACAGCCCGCACCAACGGCCCGCACCAACAACCGGTGAAGTTCAGAGCGACTGGCGGCTGGTGGTCAACGGCTAATCGTTGACGGTCAGTCCCTCAGTGGTGCGAATCCTCAGCCGCACACCTAGGCAGGGTCGCTGATGTCCGCGACCACGGCGCCCAGCGCCGTGGTCAGGGCGTCGGCATCCACGAAGGCGCTGTAGCCGTGCTGCCCGGCCCCCATGGAAATCCTCCGCCCCGCGATTGTCGCGTCCGCGTAGACGGGCCACGCCCTGGTGCTCCCCAGCGGGGTGATGGTGCCGCGTTCATAGCCGGTGGCTTCCAGCGCGATGTCCGCCGGCGGGAGCGAGAGCTTGTTGACTCCCACCAGCCCCCTCAGTTTGGGCCAGGAGATCTGCCGGTCGCCGGGTACCAGGGCAAACAGGAAACTGCCGTCCTTGTGCTTGACCACCAGGGACTTCACAATGTCCGCCGGCGTAATACCCAGGATGCCAGCGGCCTCCTCAAGGCTCTTCGCTGCGAGCCGCTCCACTATTTCGACGTCGAGCCCGCGCGCAGCGGCGTCGCGCAGGAAGCGCTCCCTGCCGATGCCGCTGTCAGCGTTGCCCGCCGCGTCCGCGGATGAGGCCACGTTCAGTCCCGGTACAGCAGGAGGGCTTCGCCCTGCCCGCCGCCGCCGCACAGGGATACGGCGGCCTTTCCCGTGCCGCGGCGTTTCAGTTCATGGGCGGCATGCCCGGCCAAGCGCGCACCGGACGCTCCAATCGGGTGGCCCAGGGCGATGGCGCCGCCGTGGATGTTGCACTTCTCCAGCGGGTACTTGAGGTCCTTGAGGGACTGGACTGCCACCGAACCGAAGGCTTCGTTGATCTCAATGAAGTCGAGGTCCTCGGTGGTCCACCCCGCCCGGTCGAGGGCATTCCTGATCGCATTGGAAGGCTGCGAATGCAGCGAGTTGTCCGGCCCCGCGACCTGGCCCGGCTTGCCGACAACCGCCAGGTAGTCCAGGCCGTGCTCTTCCGCGAATTTCCGCGTGGTCAGCACCAGTGCCGAAGCCCCGTCGGAGAGGGGAGAAGAGTTGCCGGCCGTGATGGTGCCGTCGCTGACGAAGGCCGCGCGCAGACCGGCCAGCGACTCGACCGTCGTGTTGGGGCGCACGCCTTCGTCTTCTGAGACGACAACGGGATCGCCCTTGCGCTGCTTGACGCTGATGGGAGCGATCTCGTCGTCGAAGACGCCGTTCTTGGCCGCCAGCGCGGCACGCTGGTGCGACTGGGCCGCCACGTTGTCCTGGGACGCCCGGTCGATGCCGAGGACCAGGTTCTTGCTTTCGGTGGACAGTCCCATGGACTGTCCGTCGAAGGCATCCGTCAGGCCGTCATGCGCTGCCACGTCCAGTGCCTGGACGGTCCCGTAGGTCCAGCCCTGCCGGGAACCCGGCAGGATGTGCGGGGCCCGGGTCATTGATTCCTGCCCGCCGGCGACGACGACGGCGGCATCACCGCTGCGGATCATGCGGGCGGCGTCGATGACGGCCGTCAGGCCGGAAAGGCACACCTTGTTAATGGTGACAGTGGGGACATTCCAGCCGATGCCGGCGCCGATGGCGCTCTGCCGTGCCGGGTTCTGGCCGGCTCCTGCCTGCAGCACCTGGCCCATGATGACCGCATCCACCTTGTCGGCGCCGACGCCGCTCGCGGCGAGGGCCGCCTTGATGGCATGCGCCCCGAGTTCCACCGCCGTGAAGCTGGCCAACTGGCCGTTGAGGCGGCCCTGCGGCGTACGTGCCGCAGCGAGGATGACAACATCGTTGTTGTCTGGGGAGTTGCTCATGGTTATCTCTTCCGATCTGTGACGATGTAGGCCAAGGCTATCGTGAGCCGGATCACCTATCCATTAAACGCCTTCGGTGCGGGGTCCATTCCACCCCTCATGGGGACTGCTGCCCATCCGGCCGACGTGCGGTACAGGAAACGGCTGCGTAGGGTGGACGGCGACGACAAACGCACAACGGCACCAAAACACAGGGAGCAGTATCTTGAAAAAAATCCTCGCGATGGCAGCCGTGGCAAGCTTTGCAGGACTCACCGCTTGCAGCGTCTCCACCCCTGCGCCGGAAAGCACGACGTCGTCCGGTGCCACGGCTTCTCCCGCACCTTCACAGGTATCGCCGTCGCACTCTTCCGAAGCATCCGATCCCGGAGTTCTCGGCGTGAAAGAGGCCTGTGAGAAGTTCAACTCCCTTTACGTGCAGTACCGGGCGGCCGGGAGGGATTCCAATGCCCAGGAGGACGTCTACCTGGCGGCGGCCGACGCCAAGGACAGAGTGTCCGGCAACCTCAAGGGACTGTTTACGTCGATGGCTGTCCTTGCTCTGGACCAGGCCTCCGAGATCGAAACCGGCGACCCGGTTAGCCAGGCCGCAAAGGACGCCATCCGGGATGCCGTGTTTGCCAACGCCGGCGCCTGCACCGCCGAGGGCGTGACCCTCACGCTGTAGACCCCAACTAGGTGCCTCCGGCAACGGTGCTTGCAATAACCGGGGAAGTGGGGTAGACACGCGCGCCGCTTTGCCGTATCGTAGATATTTGCGTCTTCCCTGTTTACCTTCAGCCTTCATATAGCGGTGGGCTTTGCCTAGCAGCTGTTCCATCGACGTGCCGTCCGAGACGTGCACCAACATGAACAGCCTGGGTCCCGGGTCATATAGCGGAACCGGACTGGTAGCGCTGCGGAGTCATTCTGCAGGGCTTGCAACGGGGGAGATCTGAAAACGCCTGAAGGTCTGTGGAAGGATCCCTCTTGGTCGCCTCGAGCACCTCTAATGTAAACAACGCTACCGCTATCAATGCCGACAGCACCGATGGTGCCACTCGCCGGCTCTCATTCGCAAAGATTCACGAACCTCTTGACGTTCCGAATCTGCTTGCCCTGCAAACGGACAGCTTCGACTGGCTGGTCGGAAACGAACGCTGGCAGGCACGCGTTGCGAAGGCCGTCGAAGAAGGCGACCTCAGCGTCGCCACTAGCTCCGGTCTGTCTGACATCTTTGAAGAGATCTCCCCGATCGAGGATTTCCAGGGCACCATGTCCCTGAGCTTCTCCGACCCGGAGTTCGCTGATCCCAAATACACCATGGCCGAGTGCAAGGACCGGGACGCTACGTACTCGGCTCCGCTGTACGTTAAAGCCGAATTCATGAACAACAACACGGGCGAAATCAAGCAGCAGACCGTGTTCATGGGTGACTTCCCGCTGATGACCGAGAAGGGCACCTTCGTCGTCAACGGCACCGAGCGTGTCGTTGTCTCCCAGCTGGTCCGTTCCCCGGGCGCCTACTTCGAGCGCACCGCTGACAAGACCAGCGACAAGGACATCTTCACCGCGAAGATCATCCCGTCCCGCGGTGCCTGGTTTGAGCTCGAGATCGACAAGCGCGACCAGGTCGGCGTTCGCCTTGACCGCAAGCGCAAGCAGTCCGTCACGGTGCTGCTGAAGGCCCTCGGCTGGACCGAAGGCCAGATCCTCGAAGAGTTCGGCCAGTACGACTCCATGCGCGCAACGCTGGAGAAGGACGCCACGGAAACTCGCGAAGACGCCTTGCTGGACATCTACCGGAAGCTGCGACCGGGCGAGCCGCCCACCGTCGAGGCTGCCCAGTCCCTGCTGGACAACCTGTACTTCAACTCCAAGCGCTACGATCTGGCCAAGGTCGGCCGTTACAAGATCAACCGCAAGCTTGGCATCGACCGCTCCCTTGGCGACAAGGAAGCTTCGGTCCTGCACGTTGAAGACATCGTTGCGATGATCAAGTTCCTGGTTGCACTGCACGCCGGCGAGAAGACCCTCACGGGCAAGCGCGACGGCCAGGACCACGAGCTGCGCGTCGAGATCGATGACATCGACCACTTCGGCAACCGCCGCATCCGCGCCGTCGGCGAGCTCATCGAGAACCAGGTCCGCACCGGCCTGTCCCGTATGGAGCGCGTCGTCCGCGAGCGTATGACCACGCAGGACGTCGAGGCCATCACGCCGCAGACACTGATCAACATCCGCCCCGTTGTGGCAGCCATCAAGGAGTTCTTCGGAACTTCCCAGCTGTCCCAGTTCATGGACCAGAACAACCCGCTGTCGGGTCTGACCCACAAGCGCCGTCTGTCCGCGCTTGGCCCGGGTGGTCTGTCCCGTGACCGTGCAGGCATGGAAGTCCGAGACGTTCACCCGTCCCACTACGGACGTATGTGCCCCATCGAAACCCCTGAAGGCCCGAACATTGGTCTGATCGGTTCGCTGGCTTCCTACGGCCGCATCAACCCGTTCGGCTTCATCGAGACGCCTTACCGCCTCGTGTCCGAAGGTGTCGTTTCCGATGAGGTCCAGTACCTGACGGCCGACGACGAAGCGGAAGTCCTGATCGCACAGGCCAACGCTCCGCTGGACGAGAACAAGAAGTTCGCCGAAGAGACCGTCCTGGTCCGTGCCCGTGGTGGTGGAGGCGAGCCCGTGCTCGTTCCCGCCGCCGAGGTCGAGTTCATGGACGTTTCCCCGCGCCAGATGGTGTCCGTGGCTACGGCGCTGATCCCGTTCCTCGAGCATGACGATGCTAACCGCGCACTCATGGGTGCCAACATGCAGCGCCAGGCTGTGCCGCTGGTCCGTTCCGAGGCGCCGTTCGTCGGTACCGGCATGGAGCGCGCCGCTGCTGTCGACGCCGGTGACGTTGTCATCGCGAAGAAGGCCGGTGTGGTCACCGAGGTGTCCGCTGAACTCGTCATCATGCTCAACGACGACGGCACGGAAACCAACTACCGCATCAACAAGTTCGCCCGTTCCAACCAGGGCAACTGCTACAACCACCGTGTCCTGGTGAGCGAAGGCCAGCGCCTGGAGGTCGGCGGCATCATCGCTGACGGCCCGGCAACGGACCAGGGTGAACTCGCCCTCGGTAAGAACCTGCTCGTGGCATTCATGTCATGGGAAGGCCACAACTTCGAGGACGCCATCATCCTCTCGCAGCGCATCGTTGCCGAGGACGTCCTTTCCTCCATCCACATCGAGGAGCACGAGATCGATGCCCGCGACACCAAGCTTGGTGCCGAGGAAATCACCCGTGACATCCCCAACGTGTCCGAGGAAGTCCTTGCGGGCCTGGACGAGCGCGGCATCATCCACATTGGTGCCGAGGTTGAAGCCGGCGACATCCTGGTCGGAAAGGTCACCCCGAAGGGTGAAACCGAACTGACCCCGGAAGAGCGCCTGCTGCGCGCCATCTTCGGCGAGAAGTCCCGCGAAGTCCGCGACACGTCCCTGAAGGTTCCGCACGGCGAGTCCGGCACCGTCATCGGCGTCCGCGTCTTCGACCGCGACAACGACGACGAACTGCCCCCGGGCGTCAACCAGCTGGTCCGCGTCTACGTGGCCGCCAAGCGCAAGATCACCGACGGCGACAAGCTCGCCGGCCGTCACGGCAACAAGGGTGTTATTTCCAAGATCCTTCCGATCGAGGACATGCCCTTCCTTGCCGACGGCACCCCCGTTGATATCGTCCTGAACCCGCTGGGTGTTCCGGGCCGTATGAACGTCGGCCAGGTGCTCGAAACGCACCTCGGCTGGGTTGCCAAGACCGGTTGGAAGATCGAAGGCGAGCCCGAGTGGGTCAAGCAGCTGCCGAACCTGCCGCGCGAGAGTGGTTCAACCACTGTTGCAACGCCGGTGTTCGACGGTGCGCGTGAAGAAGAAATCACGGGCCTGCTCGACTCCACCAACGTGACCCGCGACGGCGACCGCCTGATCAACTCCTCGGGCAAGACCCGCCTGTTTGACGGCCGCTCCGGCGAGCCGTTCCCGGATCCGATCTCGGTCGGCTACATGTACATCCTGAAGCTCCACCACCTGGTGGACGACAAGATCCACGCGCGCTCCACCGGCCCGTACTCCATGATCACGCAGCAGCCGCTGGGTGGTAAGGCACAGTTCGGTGGCCAGCGCTTCGGTGAAATGGAAGTGTGGGCGCTCGAAGCTTACGGCGCCGCGTACACTCTCCAGGAACTCCTCACGATCAAGTCGGATGATATCCACGGTCGTGTGAAGGTCTACGAAGCCATCGTCAAGGGCGAGAACATCCCCGAGCCGGGCGTTCCTGAGTCCTTCAAGGTCTTGATCAAGGAAATGCAGTCGCTGTGCCTGAACGTGGAAGTGCTTTCCACGGACGGAACCACAATTGAAATGCGTGACTCTGATGACGCAGTCTTCACGGCTGCGGAAGAACTGGGCATCGATCTGTCTCGTGCAGAGCCCAGTTCCGTAGAAGAGGTCTAGCAGTACGACGGCGGGTGACTGCCCGCCGTCGTACTCCCTCTTCCCGTAACCCAAGACTTCAGAATTTAGAGAACAAGAGAGAACAGGGACCATATGTCCAGCGAATCCTCCTTCGGCCTCATGCAGATCGGCCTCGCCACCGCGGAAGACATCCGTGGCTGGTCTTACGGCGAGGTTAAGAAGCCGGAAACCATCAACTACCGCACGCTCAAGCCCGAGAAGGACGGCCTCTTCTGCGAGAAGATCTTCGGCCCGTCCCGCGACTGGGAATGCTACTGCGGCAAGTACAAGCGCGTGCGCTTCAAGGGCATCATCTGCGAGCGGTGTGGCGTTGAAGTCACCCGCGCCAAGGTCCGCCGTGAGCGCATGGGCCACATCGAGCTGGCCGCACCGGTCACGCACATCTGGTACTTCAAGGGTGTTCCGTCCCGCCTGGGCTACCTCCTTGACCTTGCACCGAAGGACCTCGAAAAGGTCATCTACTTCGCTGCCTACATGATCACGAGCGTCGACACCGACAGCCGCCACGAAGAACTGCCCAACCTCCAGGTTGAGCACGACATCGAGAAGAAGCAGCTGGTCGACAACCGCGACTCGGACATCGCCACGATCGCCCGCGACCTCGAGAACGAGCTTGCCCGTCTCGAAGGCGAAGGCGCCAAGGCTGCCGACAAGAAGAAGGCCCGCGACTCCGCGGACCGTCAGATGGCCAACGTGCGTAAGCGTGCCGACGCCGACATCGAGCGCCTTGAGCAGGTCTGGGACCGTTTCAAGAACCTGAAGGTCGCAGACCTCGAAGGCGATGAAGGCCTCTACCGCGAACTGCGTGACCGCTACGGCATGTACTTCGAAGGCTCCATGGGTGCCGAAGCCATCAAGAAGCGTCTTGAGAACTTCGACATGCAGGCCGAGTCGGACCTCCTGCGCGACATCATTGCCAACGGCAAGGGCCAGCGCAAGACCCGAGCCCTGAAGCGCCTGAAGGTGGTCAACGCGTTCCTGACCACCAACAACAGCCCGCTCGGCATGGTGCTGGACGCCGTCCCGGTGATCCCGCCGGAACTGCGCCCGATGGTCCAGCTGGACGGTGGCCGCTTCGCGACCTCCGACCTCAACGACCTCTACCGTCGTGTGATCAACCGCAACAACCGACTCAAGCGCCTGCTTGACCTCGGTGCTCCGGAGATCATCGTCAACAACGAGAAGCGCATGCTTCAGGAAGCTGTTGACAGCCTCTTCGACAACGGCCGTCGTGGCCGTCCGGTAACGGGTCCGGGCAACCGTCCGCTGAAGTCCCTGAGCGACATGCTCAAGGGCAAGCAGGGTCGTTTCCGCCAGAACCTGCTCGGCAAGCGCGTTGACTACTCCGGCCGTTCGGTCATCGTTGTCGGCCCGCAGCTGAAGCTGCACCAGTGTGGTCTGCCCAAGCAGATGGCCCTGGAGCTCTTCAAGCCGTTCGTGATGAAGCGCCTGGTTGACCTCAACCACGCCCAGAACATCAAGTCGGCAAAGCGCATGGTCGAGCGTTACCGTCCGCAGGTTTGGGACGTGCTGGAAGAGATCATCACCGAACACCCGGTGCTGCTCAACCGTGCACCTACCCTGCACCGCCTCGGCATCCAGGCCTTCGAACCGCAGCTTGTGGAAGGCAAGGCAATCCAGCTTCACCCGCTGGTTTGTGGCGCCTTCAACGCTGACTTCGACGGCGACCAGATGGCAGTCCACCTGCCGCTGAGCCCCGAAGCCCAGGCTGAAGCCCGCATCCTGATGCTGTCCTCCAACAACATCCTGAAGCCGTCTGACGGCCGCCCGGTGACCCTTCCTTCGCAGGATATGATCATCGGCCTCTACCACCTGACCACCAAGCGTGTCGGTTCAGCTGGCGAAGGCCGCATCTTCTCCTCGGTTTCGGAAGCCATCATGGCGTTCGACCTGCACGAGCTGCACCTGAACTCCCAGGTCAAGATCCGGCTTGAGGGCTTTGTTCCTTACGCCGGCTGGGAAGCTCCGGAAGGCTGGGAGCCGGGTCAGACCGCGCTCGTCCAGACCTCCCTGGGCCAGGTCATCTTCAACCAGACCCTCCCCGAGGACTACCCGTGGGTTGAGGCTGTTGCCGACAAGGGCGAACTGTCCCGTATCGTCAACGACCTCGCCGAGCGTTACCCGAAGGTTGTTACCGCGGCAACGCTGGACAACCTGAAGGATGCCGGTTTCTACTGGGCCACCCGCTCAGGCGTTACCGTCGCCATCTCCGACATCGAGGTTCCGGCCGAGAAGCCGGTTATCCTCGCCGGTTACGAAGAGCGCGCTGCCAAGATCCAGGGACAGTACGACAAGGGCCTGATCGACGACGACGAGCGTCGCCAGGAACTGATCGAGATCTGGAACAAGGCAACCAACGAAATCGCACAGGTCATGCGTGACAACCTGTCGCCGATGAACACCATCAACCGCATGGTTTCCTCCGGTGCACGTGGTAACTGGATGCAGGTCCGTCAGATCGCGGGTATCCGTGGCCTGGTGGCCAACCCTAAGGGTGAGATCATCCCGCGTCCGATCAAGTCCTCCTATCGCGAGGGCTTGTCGGTGCTGGAATACTTCATCGCCACGCACGGTGCCCGTAAGGGTCTGGCTGACACCGCGCTGCGTACCGCCAACTCGGGTTACCTGACCCGTCGTCTGGTGGACGTCTCGCAGGACGTCATCGTCCGTGAAGAGGACTGCGGCACCGAACGCGGCCTCGTCACCCCGATTGCCGTGGCTGATGCCAACGGTGAGCTGGTGCTGGACGAGAACGTTGAGAACAGCGCGTACGCCCGTACCCTGGCCGTGGATGTCGTTGACTCCAAGGGCAAGGTCCTGGCTGCCGGCGGCACCGACTGCGGCGACGTCGTCATTGCTGAACTGTTTGCAGCCGGTATCACCGAGGTCAAGGTCCGCTCCGTACTCACCTGTGAGTCCAGCGTCGGCACCTGCGCCCTGTGCTACGGCCGTTCGCTGGCCACCGGCAAGACCGTGGACATCGGTGAGGCAGTGGGCATCATCGCCGCACAGTCCATCGGTGAGCCCGGTACCCAGCTGACCATGCGTACGTTCCACACCGGTGGTGCTGTTTCCGCCAGCGGCGGCGACGACATCACCCAGGGTCTGCCCCGTATCCAGGAGCTTTTCGAAGCACGTACTCCGAAGGGTGTCGCACCGATTGCAGAAGCAGCCGGCCGCATCGCCATCGAAGAGTCCGAGCGCCAGATGCGCCTGGTCATCACTCCGGACGACGGCAGTGAAGAGATCGCTTACCCGGTCCTTCGCCGCTCACGCCTCCTGATTGAAGACGGCCAGCACGTCGCGGTGGGCCAGAAGCTCATCAACGGTCCGGTCGACCCCAAGCAGGTTCTGCGCATCATGGGCCCCCGTGCTGCACAGAAGTTCCTGGTGGACGAGGTCCAGGGCGTGTACCGCAGCCAGGGCATCGGCATCCACGACAAGCACGTCGAGGTTATCGTCCGCCAGATGCTGCGCCGCGTCACGGTCATCGAATCGGGTGAATCCGACCTGCTCCCCGGTGAGCTGGCGGAGCGCAGCCGCTTCGAAGACGCCAACCGCCGCGTGGTGTCCGAGGGCAAGACTCCGGCTTCCGGACGTCCTGAGCTCATGGGTATCACCAAGGCATCCCTGGCCACCGAGTCCTGGCTGTCGGCAGCTTCCTTCCAGGAGACCACGCGCGTCCTGACGCAGGCGGCCATGGAAGGCAAGAGCGACCCGCTGCTCGGCCTCAAGGAAAACGTCATCATCGGTAAGCTCATCCCCGCCGGCACGGGTCTCCCGCGCTACACGGAGGTCACGGTGGAGCCGACTGAAGAAGCAAAGGCAAACCTGTTCACAGGTCCCAGCGCATTCAGCGACTTCTCCTATGACACCCTGGGCGGCGACGGAGCTCCCGAGTTCCACGCCATCCCGCTGGATGACTACGATCTCGGCAGCGACTTCCGCTAGCCGGCAGTCATAGCCTGATCAAGGGATGGTCCCGCACCGCAAGGTGGGGGACCATCCCCGTTTAACCCGCCGATTAAGGCTTGGCGGCCGTCCATGTTAGACTGGATACCAATTGTTATTGTGGCAGTGGATGAGTGCGCCAGCTGAGCTGAAAGGCTAAGCCAGAGCGACGTTTCCGGTTTGCAGGGTTCTTGTGCAACGTATGCCACATTTTTGCATGCCTAGGGACCGATCAGGACGCAAGTCCGGGTCCCGGTCTGCGATCCGACTATTAAGGCTTCGCCTCAGCTGCTCTGGAGATTCTTCAAAGCTCGGGCGGCGGGGCAAAGCAAAAGGAGAGCGGCTGTCAGCGGCCGCTCCGGATAAAACGGAGAACACGAGAGTGCCTACGATTAACCAGTTGGTCCGTAAGGGCCGCACGCCTAAGGTCTCAAAGACCAAGGCTCCCGCGCTTAAGGGCAGCCCGATGCGCCGCGGTGTTTGCACCCGCGTCTACACCACCACCCCGAAGAAGCCGAACTCGGCTCTGCGTAAGGTTGCACGTGTGCGCCTTAACGGTGGCGTTGAGGTTACCGCTTACATCCCCGGTGTAGGCCACAACCTCCAGGAGCACTCCATTGTGCTCGTCCGTGGCGGTCGTGTGAAGGACCTCCCGGGTGTCCGTTACAAGATCGTCCGTGGCGCCCTCGATACCCAGGGTGTGAAGAACCGTAAGCAGGCCCGCAGCCGCTACGGCGCAAAGATGGAGAAGAAGTAATATGCCTCGCAAGGGTCCGGCCCCCAAGCGGCCGCTAGTACTAGATCCCGTTTACGGCTCCCCGCTGGTCACCCAGCTGATCAACAAGGTGCTGGTAGACGGCAAGAAGTCCACCGCTGAGCGCATCGTTTACGGTGCCCTCGAAGGCGCCCGCGCCAAGTCCGGCGGCGACCCCGTAGCAGCACTCAAGAAGGCCATGGACAACGTCAAGCCTTCCCTCGAGGTCCGCTCACGCCGCGTCGGTGGCGCAACCTACCAGGTTCCGGTTGAGGTCAAGCCGGGCCGCTCCACGGCACTTGCCCTTCGCTGGCTGGTTGGCTACTCCAAGGCCCGCCGCGAAAAGACGATGACCGAGCGTCTCCAGAACGAAATCCTGGATGCCTCGAACGGTCTCGGTGCCGCTGTGAAGCGTCGCGAAGACACCCACAAGATGGCCGAGTCCAACAAGGCCTTCGCACACTACCGCTGGTAATACTTCCCGGACGCCGCCGGCTCACTCGAGCCGGCGGCGAACGTGCAGTCCATCCGAAAGGGAGACACCGTGGCACAGGACGTGCTTACCGACCTTAGTAAGGTCCGCAATATCGGCATCATGGCCCACATTGATGCCGGCAAGACCACCACCACCGAGCGCATTCTGTTCTACACAGGTGTGAACCACAAGATCGGCGAAACGCACGACGGCGCTTCGACCACCGACTGGATGGAACAGGAAAAGGAACGCGGCATCACCATCACGTCTGCCGCCGTGACCTGCTTCTGGGAAAACAACCAGATCAACATCATCGACACCCCCGGCCACGTGGACTTCACGGTTGAGGTTGAGCGCTCCCTGCGCGTCCTCGACGGTGCAGTCGCCGTGTTCGACGGCAAGGAAGGCGTGGAGCCGCAGTCCGAGACTGTCTGGCGCCAGGCTGACAAGTACAACGTCCCGCGTATCTGCTTCGTCAACAAGATGGACAAGCTGGGCGCTGACTTCTACTTCACCGTAGACACCATCATCAGCCGCCTGGGTGCCAAGCCGCTCGTCATGCAGCTGCCGATCGGTTCCGAGAACGACTTCATCGGCGTCGTCGACCTGCTCTACATGCGCGCACTGGTTTGGCCCGGCGATGCCAAGGGTGACGTCACCATGGGTGCCAAGTACGAGATCCGCGAGATCCCGGCTGACCTCAAGGAAAAGGCTGAAGAGTACCGCGCAACGCTCATTGAGACTGTTGCAGAGGCCTCCGAAGAACTCATGGAGAAGTACCTTGAGGGCGAAGAGATCTCCATCGACGAGCTCAAGGCCGGCATCCGCAAGATGACGATCAACTCGGAGATCTACCCGGTCTTCTGTGGTTCCGCATTCAAGAACCGTGGCGTTCAGCCGATGCTGGATGCCGTGGTTGACTACCTGCCGAACCCGCTCGACGTCCCCCCGATGATCGGTCACGATCCTCGCGACGAAGAGAAGGAACTCACTCGCAAGCCGTCCTCTGAAGAGCCGTTCTCCGCACTGGCATTCAAGATCGCCGCGCACCCGTTCTTCGGCCAGCTCACCTTCATCCGCGTGTACTCCGGTCACGTGGAAGCAGGCGCTCAGGTGGTTAACTCCACCAAGGGCAAGAAGGAGCGCATCGGCAAGCTGTTCCAGATGCACGCCAACAAGGAAATGCCCGTTGAGGGCGCTACCGCCGGCCACATCTACGCAGCCATCGGTCTGAAGGACACCACCACGGGTGACACCCTGTGCGATTCCGCCAACCAGATCGTCCTCGAGTCCATGAGCTTCCCGGAGCCCGTGATCTCGGTTGCCATCGAGCCGAACACCAAGGGTGACCAGGAGAAGCTCTCCACGGCCATCCAGAAGCTCTCCGCTGAGGACCCGACCTTCCAGGTCTCCCTCAACGAAGACACCGGTCAGACCATCATCGCCGGCATGGGCGAGCTTCACCTGGACATCCTGGTGGACCGCATGCGCCGCGAATTCAAGGTCGAGGCAAACGTTGGCAAGCCGCAGGTTGCTTACCGCGAAACCATCAAGCGTGCTGTAGAGCGTCACGACTACACGCACAAGAAGCAGACCGGTGGTTCGGGCCAGTTCGCAAAGATCCAGATCGCGATCGAGCCGCTGGACACGTCCGAAGGCGAGATGTACGAGTTCGAGAACAAGGTCACCGGTGGCCGCGTTCCGCGCGAATACATTCCGTCGGTTGACGCCGGTATCCAGGATGCACTGAACGACGGCGTCCTGGCCGGTTACCCGGTTGTCGGCATCAAGGCCACGCTGATTGACGGCGCGTACCACGATGTTGACTCCTCGGAAATGGCGTTCAAGATCGCCGGCCGTATGGCTTTCAAGGAAGCCGCACGCAAGGCGAACCCTGTCCTGCTCGAACCGCTGATGGATGTCGAGGTCCGCACCCCTGAGGAATACATGGGTGAAGTTATCGGTGACCTCAACTCCCGCCGTGGCCAGATGCAGTCCATGGAAGATGCCCAGGGCGTCAAGGTCATCCGTGCGCACGTCCCGCTGTCCGGCATGTTCGGCTACATCGGTGACCTGCGCTCGAAGACCCAGGGCCGCGCTGTGTACTCCATGACGTTCAACAGCTACGCCGAGGTCCCGAAGGCAGTCGCCGACGAGATCATCCAGAAGAACCGCGGCGAGTAGTCCACTGGACTTTCAAAGCGACAAACTCGGGTGCGTTTCCATTTTCGGAAACTAGCCCTGTGCAGGTGGTCGGCTCCCGGCCATCTGCACGAACAGGCTCGAGGGACTAGTATTAGTTCCTGAATCTGCAATTTCACCAATCCAAAGCCCCCCAAGTAGACTTACTGAAGTTTCGGCCGCGACAAGCGCGACCGGAGGGTAAGTCATTTGAAAACGTTCTAGGAGGAACCTGTGGCAAAGGCAAAGTTCGAGCGGACTAAGCCGCACGTTAACATCGGTACCATTGGTCACGTTGACCACGGTAAGACGACGTTGACGGCCGCCATTTCCAAGGTGCTGTACGACAAGTACCCGACTCTCAACGAGCAGCGCGACTTCGCGTCTATTGACTCTGCTCCCGAAGAGCGTCAGCGCGGCATTACCATCAACATCTCCCACGTTGAGTACCAGACCGAGAAGCGCCACTACGCACACGTAGATGCTCCGGGTCACGCTGACTACATCAAGAACATGATCACCGGTGCTGCACAGATGGACGGTGCAATCCTCGTGGTTGCCGCCACTGACGGCCCGATGGCCCAGACTCGCGAGCACGTCCTGCTCGCCCGCCAGGTTGGCGTTCCCTACCTGCTGGTTGCACTGAACAAGTCGGACATGGTCGATGACGAAGAGCTCCTCGACCTCGTCGAAATGGAAGTTCGCGAGCTGCTTTCGGCTCAGGGCTTCGATGGCGATGAGGCTCCGGTTGTTCGCGTTTCCGGTCTGAAGGCACTCGAAGGCGACCCGGTTTGGGTCAAGTCCGTCGAGGACCTCATGGAAGCTGTCGACGAGTCCGTTCCGGACCCCGTACGTGACCGTGACAAGCCGTTCCTGATGCCGATCGAAGACGTCTTCACGATCACCGGCCGTGGCACCGTTGTAACGGGCCGCGCCGAGCGTGGAACCCTCGCGATCAACTCTGAGGTCGAGATCGTCGGCATCCGTCCGGTCCAGAAGACCACGGTTACCGGTATCGAGATGTTCCACAAGCAGCTCGACGAAGCATGGGCCGGCGAGAACTGTGGCCTGCTGCTCCGCGGTCTGAAGCGTGATGACGTAGAGCGTGGCCAGGTTGTCGTCAAGCCGGGTTCAATCACCCCGCACACCGACTTCGAGGCCAACGTCTACATCCTCTCCAAGGACGAAGGCGGACGTCACAACCCGTTCTACTCCAACTACCGCCCGCAGTTCTACTTCCGCACCACGGACGTAACCGGCGTTATCACCCTGCCGGAAGGCACGGAAATGGTTATGCCTGGCGACAACACTGAGATGACCGTTGCGCTCATCCAGCCCATCGCCATGGAAGAGGGCCTCGGCTTCGCTATCCGCGAAGGCGGCCGCACCGTTGGTTCGGGACGCGTCACCAAGATCATCAAGTAGTAATACTGGATGATCAGGGATCGGAAGGCCTGACGGCCGTCTGAGACTTATCAACAGCCCCGCTGCGTATTTTACGCGGCGGGGCTGTTTTTTGCCCCCATGACGTTTGCCGCGGCAGCCCGACGGACCGTTCGACGTCCGGCCTTGGTAGGGTTGCTGACAACGAAAGGACAGCATCATGGAATGGTTAATCTTCCTTCTGGTTGCCGCTGCAGTCGTGGCCGGCGTGTTTTGGGCGAAGAAGCACTTCCGCCAGGAAATCGAGCGGGCAAAGCGCATCAACCGGGCCAACAAGAACAAGTAGGCCTGAACTCAGGCCTTCCGCGCCCTGCTGAGAGCCTGGAACCAGTAGAAGGATTCCTTGGGCGTACGCTCCAGCGTGTCAAAGTCCACGTGGACCAGCCCGAAGCGCTGCGAGTAGCCGGCGGCCCACTCAAAATTGTCCAGCAAAGTCCACACGTAGTAGCCCAGCAGTTTTACGTCCTCGGCGAGGCCGCCGGGTGACGTGGCGGCCAGCGCATGGTTCAGGTGGCCGGCCAGGTAGTCGATCCGGTTGGTGTCCGGAATGGGACCGGACACATGTTCCGGTTCCGGGAAACTTGCGCCGCTCTCGGTGATGTACAGCGGCGGCAGGGCGTCGCCGTACCGGTCCTTCATCTCGCGCAGCAGCACGCCGATGTGGTCGGGGGCCACGGGCCAGCCGAAGCCGGTCAGGTCATACTCGGGGAATGCCGCCAGATGGAAGGGCACCCGGGCCATCGCTTCGGCCGTGCCGGCAGGGCTGTCGGCCGGCCCCCGCCCCGTGGCGACCTTGACCGGGTAGTAGTAGTTGAGGCCGTAGAAGTCGATGGGCTGGTGGATGTTCCGGAGGTCCGCATCCTTGGCCCCGGACAGGATCCGGAACCACGGCCTGGCGAGCAGCGGCGGCTTCGGATACTTGCCCAGCAGGATGGGGTCGGCATACACCCGGTTCAGCATCAGGTCGAAAACTTTGGCCAGCAGCCTGTCGGTGAGCTTGCCCGACGCCGGACGCACCGGGGAGTGCAGGTTGGTTACCCCGACGGTCCCCACAACACCGGCTGCCCGCAGGGCCTGCACGGCAAGTCCGTGGCCCAGCAACTGGTGGTGCACTGCCGGCAGGGCATCAAAGAGCAGGTCGTGGCCGGGAGCATGCACACCCAGTGCGTAACCGTTAAGCGTCACCGAAACCGGCTCGTTCAGCGTCACCCATTGCGCCACGCGATCCCCGTACCGTTCACCGGCCGCGGCACTGTATTCGGCGAAGCGTTCCGCCGTTGAGCGGTTCAGCCAACCGCCACTGTGCTCCAGCGGCAGGGGAGTGTCCCAGTGGTACAGAGTGGCCATCGGTGAGATGCCGGCGTCGAGCAGCTGATCGATCAGCCGGTCATAGAAGTCCAGTCCCTGGCTGTTGAAGGCGCCGCGGCCGTCAGGCTGGATCCGGGGCCAGGAAATGGAAAAGCGGTAGGAGTCAACGCCCAGGTCACGCATCAGGGCGACGTCTTCGCCGGAGCGGTTGTAATGGTCGCAGGCGACGGCAGGGGAGTGGCCGTCCATGATGCTGCCAGGTTTCTCGGCGAAGGCGTCCCAGCCGGAGGGTCCGCGGCCGTCGGCCTTGAGGGATCCTTCAATTTGGAACGCGGCTGCGGCCACACCCAGGATGAAATCCGGGTCCAGCCGCTCGGCCAGGCTCTGCAACGCCGCAGAGTTCTGCACAGTCATGCCCCTATCATCCATTCGACGGTTGCTGAAGGCAATGACCCGGGAGGCTGGCAGGCGCACCCTGCCTTGGATAGCGCGATTCGCTTCTCCCCGCAAAATCCGGCATACTAGATGAGTTGTTCAAGCGCTCCTTCGCGTCCCGATCCGGATAATGCCGGGTGCCAGGGTCCAAGTAGGAGCCCAAACATAACCCACTCCCCATGGAACTGCGGACGAGTACGCGTGCAGAGCGCGACACGCCCGACCGCGGGGGTCGGTTACGCCGGCAGGTTGAGGAACCCGGATTCTTCCGGATTCAGCTTGTGCGGCGGGTGGTAGTTACGACTTCGAATGCTTCGGCAGCCACACAACGCGTAAGTAAACAGGGCAGCCCCAAACAGGGGAAGCACAGACTGAAAGAGAGTCAGGCGACATGGCGGGACAAAAAATCCGCATCCGGCTGAAGTCATATGACCACGAGGTCATTGACGTTTCAGCACGGAAGATCGTTGAGACGGTCACGCGCGCAGGCGCAACGGTAGTTGGCCCCGTGCCGCTGCCGACGGAGAAGAACGTGTACTGCGTTATCCGCTCTCCGCACAAGTACAAGGACAGCCGCGAGCACTTTGAAATGCGCACGCACAAGCGTCTGATCGACATCATCGACCCCACGCCGAAGGCTGTTGACTCGCTTATGCGTCTCGACCTGCCCGCCGACGTGAACATCGAAATCAAGCTGTAGGGAGGTGCTGAGAGACTATGACCGCAACCCGTAACGTAAAGGGCCTGCTGGGCACGAAGCTCGGCATGACCCAGGTCTGGGACGAGAACAACAAGCTCATCCCCGTCACTGTTGTCCAGGCTGACTCAAACGTCATCACCCAGCTGCGTAACGCAGACGTTGATGGCTACGTCGCCGTTCAGATCGGCTACGGCCAGATCGATCCCCGCAAGGTCACCAAGCCGCTGGCTGGTCACTTTGAAAAGGCAGGCGTCACGCCTCGCCGCCACGTTGTCGAACTTCGTACCGCAGATGCTGCTGAGTACGAGCTGGGCCAGGAGCTCTCCGTTGAGGTCTTCGAAGCCGGACAGAAGATCGACGTCGTTGGCACCACCAAGGGTAAGGGCTTCGCCGGTGTTATGAAGCGTCACGGCTTCCACGGCGTTGGAGCTTCCCACGGTGCACACAAGAACCACCGTAAGCCCGGTTCAATCGGTGGCGCATCCACCCCGAGCCGCGTCTTCAAGGGCATGAAAATGGCCGGCCGTATGGGCGCCGTTCGTCACACGACGCTGAACCTCACGGTTCACGCAGTTGACGTCGAGAAGTCGCTGCTCCTCATCAAGGGCGCCGTTCCCGGCGCCCGCGGCCAGGTCGTCCTCGTACGCACCGCCGTGAAGGGAGCCTAGTTCAATGACTAGCACTGTCAAGGTTGACCTGCCTGCAGAGATCTTCGACGTACAGACCAACGTGCCGCTGCTGCACCAGGTCGTCGTTGCACAGCTCGCTGCTGCTCGCCAGGGTACCCACAAGACCAAGACCCGCGCTGAAGTTTCCGGTGCAGGCCGTAAGCCGTTCAAGCAGAAGGGCACCGGCCGCGCCCGTCAGGGTTCAATCCGTGCTCCTCACATGACCGGTGGTGGCGTTGTCCACGGCCCGACCCCGCGTGACTACAGCCAGCGGACCCCCAAGAAGATGATTGCTGCTGCACTGCGCGGCGCATTGTCTGACCGCGCCCGCAACGGCCGCATCCACGTTGTCGCTGAACTGGTAACCGGCACCAAGCCGTCCTCCAGCGCCGCACTGGCAACGCTGCGCGGCGTGTCCGAGCGCAAGAACCTGCTCGTTGTCATCGAGCGCGCCAACGATGTTGCTGCACTGTCTGTGCGCAACCTCGCAGATGTTCACGTTCTGTACGCAGACCAGCTGAACACCTACGACGTGCTCGTCTCTGACGACGTAGTCTTCACCAAGGCTGCCTACGAGGCATTCGTTGCCGCCAAGGCAAAGAACGAGGAGGATGCCAAGTGAGTGCAGCCACCATCAAGGACCCGCGCGACGTCGTGCTTGCACCCGTCGTATCGGAAAAGAGCTACGGCCTGATCGATGAGGGAAAGTACACCTTCCTGGTGGACCCCCGCTCGAACAAGACCGAGATCAAGCTGGCCGTGGAGAAGATTTTCTCCGTCAAGGTCGAATCGATCAACACCATCAACCGTGCCGGTAAGCGCAAGCGCACCAAATTCGGCTGGGGTACCCGCAAGAACACCAAGCGTGCAATTGTGAGCCTCAAAGAAGGCACAATCGACATCTTCGGCGGTCCGCTCTCGTAGCGGAGACCACTTTAACGAGGAAATAAATTATGGGAATCCGTAAATATAAGCCGACTACCCCGGGCCGTCGCGGCTCGAGCGTAGCGGACTTCACTGAAATCACGCGGTCGACGCCGGAAAAGTCGTTGGTACGTCCCCTCCCGAAAAAGGGTGGCCGTAACAACACCGGTAAGATCACGACCCGTCACAAGGGTGGTGGCCACAAGCGCCAGTACCGTCTGATCGACTTCCGTCGCCACGACAAAGACGGCGTCAACGCCCGCGTTGCCGAAATCGAGTACGATCCGAACCGCACGGCTCGCATCGCCCTCCTGCACTACGTTGATGGCACCAAGCGTTACATCATCGCCCCGAACAAGCTGTCCCAGGGTGACGTAGTTGAAGCAGGTGCCAGTGCTGACATCAAGCCCGGCAACAACCTGCCGCTGCTCAACATCCCGGTCGGTACCGTAATCCACGCAGTTGAACTGCGTCCGGGTGGCGGCGCCAAGATGGGCCGCTCCGCCGGCGCATCGATCCAGCTCGTTGCAAAGGAAGGCCGCTTCGCCCAGCTGCGTCTGCCTTCCGGCGAAATCCGCAACGTTGACGTGCGCTGCCGCGCAACGATCGGCGAGGTCGGCAACGCCGAGCAGTCGAACATCAACTGGGGCAAGGCCGGCCGCATGCGCTGGAAGGGCGTTCGCCCGACCGTCCGTGGTGTCGCGATGAACCCGGTTGACCACCCGCATGGTGGTGGCGAGGGTAAGACGTCCGGTGGACGTCACCCCGTCAACCCGAACGGTAAGCGCGAAGGCCGCACCCGCCGTCCAAACAAAGAGAGCGACAAGCTTATTGTTCGTCGCCGTCGTACTGGCAAGAACAAGCGATAGGAGCCTGGACACATGCCACGCAGCCTGAAAAAAGGTCCTTTCGTTGACCAGCACCTCTTTGTAAAGGTGGACAGGGAAAACGAAAAGGGCACCAAGAACGTCATCAAGACCTGGTCCCGCCGTTCGATGATCATCCCCGACATGCTCGGGCACACGATCGCCGTTCACGACGGACGCAAGCACATTCCGGTGTTTGTCACCGAGTCGATGGTCGGGCACAAGCTCGGCGAATTCGCTCCCACGCGGACATTCCGCGGCCATGTCAAGGACGACCGTAAGGGCAAGCGCCGCTAGGCGCCTGCACTTACGTCAAAGACGAGAGAAGGAAAGCAATGGAAGCCAAGGCAATTGCGCGTCACATCCGCGTAACGCCTATGAAGGCCCGGCGCGTCGTCAACCTTGTTCGTGGTAAGCAAGCGAACGAGGCTCTGGCAATTCTGAAGTTTGCCCCCCAGGCAGCTTCTGAGCCGGTATTCAAGGTAGTTCAGTCGGCAATCTCCAACGCCCGGGTCCTCGCGGACCGCGACGGCGTGGCGTTTGACGAAGGTGACCTCATCATCAGCGAAGCGTTTGTTGATGAAGGCCCGACCATGAAGCGGTTCCAGCCGCGAGCCCAGGGTCGTGCATTTCAGATCAAGAAGCGCACGAGCCACATCACCGTGGTAGTCGCTACCCCGGAGAAAGAGGAGGCTCGCTAAGTGGGACAGAAAGTTAACCCGCACGGGTTCCGACTCGGCATCACCACCGATCACGTATCGCACTGGTTTGCTGACAGCACCAAGGCCGGCCAGCGGTACAAGGACTTCGTTCGCGAAGACATCCGTATCCGCCAGCTCATGTCCACGGGCATGGAGCGCGCCGGTATCGCCAAGGTTGAAATCGAGCGCACCCGCGACCGTGTCCGTGTGGATATCCACACGGCACGTCCGGGCATCGTCATCGGCCGCCGCGGTGCTGAAGCAGACCGCATCCGCGGCGAGCTCGAAAAGCTCACCGGCAAGCAGGTTCAGCTGAACATCCTCGAGGTCAAGAACCCCGAGATGGAAGCACAGCTTGTTGCCCAGGGCGTTGCAGAGCAGCTGACTTCCCGCGTGGCATTCCGCCGTGCAATGAAGAAGGCAATGCAGTCCGCACAGCGCGCTGGTGCCAAGGGCATCCGTATCGCTTGCTCCGGTCGACTGGGTGGCGCTGAAATGTCCCGCTCGGAGTTCTACCGCGAAGGCCGTGTGCCCCTGCACACCCTCCGCGCGAACATCGACTACGGCTTCTACGAAGCCAAGACCACCTTCGGCCGCATCGGCGTGAAGGTCTGGATCTACAAGGGTGACGTCACCTCCAAGGAACTGGCTCAGCAGGCAGCTGCTGCTCCGTCCCGCGGCCGTGGTGCCAGCGATCGCCCGGGCCGCCCGGGTGGCGCTGACCGTGGTGACCGCCGCCGTCGTACCGACCGTCCGGCAGCCGAGGCAGCACCTGCTGCCGAAGCTCCGGCAGCTGAAGCAGCTTCTGCCGCGCCGGCACAGGCAGTAGAAGGAGGACAGGCTTAAATGCTTATCCCACGTCGAGTCAAGCACCGTAAGCAGCACCACCCGGGTCGTTCCGGCGCTGCCACGGGCGGCACCAAGGTCTCCTTCGGCGAGTGGGGTATCCAGGCTCTGAGCCCGGCATACGTCACCAACCGTCAGATCGAGTCTGCCCGTATCGCGATGACCCGCCACATCAAGCGTGGCGGCAAGGTCTGGATCAACATCTACCCGGACCGTCCGCTGACGAAGAAGCCTGCTGAAACCCGCATGGGTTCCGGTAAGGGTTCTCCGGAATGGTGGGTCTCAAACGTCAAGCCGGGCCGGGTTCTGTTCGAACTCTCCGGTGTCAGTGAAGAGGTAGCTCGCGAGGCACTGCGCCTGGCAATCCACAAGCTGCCGTTGAAGGCACGCATTGTGCGTCGCGAAGGTGGTGAGTAGAAATGGCAGTAGGATCCAAGGAACTTGCATCCGCGCAGCTGGACGGTTTCGACAACGAGCGTCTCGTTGAAGAACTCCGCAAGGCTAAGGAAGAGCTGTTCAACCTGCGTTTCCAGTCCGCCACCGGTCAGCTGGAGAACCACGGTCGTCTGCGCGCGGTAAAGAAGGACATCGCCCGCATCTACACCGTTCTCCGTGAGCGCGAGCTGGGCATTCGTGCCGAGGTTGCCGCACCGGTTGTGGAAGCCAAGGAAGAAAAGAAGTCCAAGAAGGCTGCAACCAAGAAGGCTGACAAGGCTGAAACGGTTGAGACCGAGGAGGACGCCAAGTGAGTGAAAAGGACGAGAACGTGACGGAAACTGTTTCCGACGCAGCCAAGGCTGACGAGCGCGGTTACCGTAAGACGAAGCGCGGCTACGTCGTCTCGGACAAGATGGAAAAGACCATCGTTGTCCAGGTCGAAGACCGCGTGAAGCACGCCCTCTACGGCAAGGTCATCCGCCGCAACGCCAAGATCAAGGCACACGACGAAGAGAACAGCGCCGGCATCGGCGACCTCGTGCTCCTCGCCGAGACCCGGCCGCTCTCCGCTACCAAGCGGTGGCGTCTGGTCGAGATCCTCGAGAAGGCCAAGTAACACCTGCAGAAATGCAAGAAACCCCCGTTCCCTTTATGGGAGCGGGGGTTTCGCCGTGTGCGGGCCTGCCTGCGCCGGCGCCCGGGCTGTGATATGGGGATTCGCCCAAAACGTGCTAAGATTTTGAGTTTGTATGGCGCCGTTCGTGCGCCGTCATCAACCTCGTAAACAATCGTGCCACGGCATAGTGCCCCCTTGCGCCCCGATCCGTCGGAATCGCCTGGGAAGCAAATGTTTTTGGCACGGGAGTTTAGGCCTGGTCTGGCAAAATCCAGGCAGGTCAAGAGACACCCCGATCAACCGTTCCGCAAGGCTCATTCCGTAGGAAGATTTTCGGTCTGAGAACCAGCGCGACGCAAGGAGTAAATAGTGATTCAGCAGGAGTCGCGACTCAAGGTCGCCGACAACACGGGTGCTAAGGAAATCCTTACCATTCGCGTTCTCGGTGGATCTGGCCGTCGCTACGCAGGCATTGGCGACGTCATCGTCGCTACCGTCAAGGACGCAATTCCGGGCGGCAACGTAAAGAAGGGCGATGTCGTCAAGGCTGTCATCGTCCGTACCAAGAAGGAACGCCGCCGTGCGGATGGTTCCTACATCAAGTTTGACGAGAACGCAGCTGTGATCCTGAAGAACGACGGTGACCCCCGCGGTACCCGTATCTTCGGACCGGTTGGTCGTGAACTTCGTGACAAGAAGTTCATGAAGATCGTTTCTCTGGCTCCGGAGGTGCTCTAGTCCATGGCTAAGATCAAAAAGGGTGACCTCGTTCAGGTCATCACTGGCGCCAAGGCTGAGCGCGGCGGCGACAAGGGCAAGCAGGGCAAGGTTCTGCGCGTATTCCCGGATACCAACCGCGTGTTGGTTGAAGGCATTAACCGCGTAACCAAGCACACCAAGGTCGGTCAGTCGCAGCGCGGCACCAAGACCGGTGGCATCGAGGTCGTTGAGGCTTCCATCCACATCTCCAACGTGGCCCTGGTTGACCCCTCCACCAAGAAGCCCACTCGCGTCGGTTTCCGTACCGAGACCGTTGAGCGCAACGGCAAGCAGCGTGAAGTGCGCGTACGCGTGGCCAAGAGCTCCGGGAAGGACATCTAATGACTGAGACTCTCGAGACTCCGGCAAGCAAGATCGTTCCTCGTCTGAAGACCAAGTACGCGGATTCCATCAAGAGCACGCTCATCGAGGAATTCAAGTACGAAAACGTCAACCAGGTTCCCCGTCTGGTCAAGGTCGTTGTGAACATGGGTGTTGGAGATGCCGCCAAGGACTCCAAGCTGATCGACGGCGCTGTCCGCGATCTCACCCTGATCACCGGTCAGAAGCCGCAGGTAACCAAGGCCCGCAAGTCGATCGCACAGTTCAAGCTGCGCGAAGGCATGCCCATCGGTGCACACGCAACTCTGCGTGGAGACCGCATGTGGGAATTCCTGGACCGTCTGGTAACGCTGGCACTGCCGCGTATCCGTGACTTCCGGGGCCTCAGCGGCAAGCAGTTTGATGGCAACGGCAACTACACCTTCGGTCTGACCGAGCAGGTTATGTTCCACGAGATCGACCAGGATTCCATCGACCGCGTTCGCGGTATGGACATCACCGTCGTGACCACTGCCAAGACCGACGACGAAGGCCGCGCGCTGCTCAAGGCGCTTGGTTTCCCGTTCAAGACCGAAGCTTAATCTAGCTACATAGAAGGTCCGGCCTTGCCGCGTCCCCACGGGGATGGCAGGGCGGAAACCGTTATGAGGAAGGGCAAGAGCCCAACATGACCATGACAGATCCCGTCGCAGACATGCTTACGCGTCTGCGCAACGCAAACTCGGCATACCACGACACCGTGACTATGCCGTACAGCAAGCTCAAGGCACGCGTTGCCGACATCCTGAAGGCTGAAGGTTACATCGCCTCCTGGAAAGAAGAAGACGCTGAGGTTGGCAAGAAGCTGACCCTCGAGCTCAAGTTCGGTCCGAACCGCGAGCGTTCAATCGCTGGCGTTCGTCGTATTTCCAAGCCGGGACTCCGTGTTTACGCGAAGTCCACCAACCTGCCGCACGTGCTCGGTGGCCTGGGTGTCGCAATCCTGTCCACCTCTTCCGGCCTCTTGACTGACAAGCAGGCCGGCAAGAAGGGCGTGGGCGGCGAAGTCCTCGCTTACGTCTGGTAACGGGAAAGGAAGAGAATAATGTCACGTATTGGACGTCTCCCCATCACCGTTCCTGCCGGCGTTGAGGTCAAGGTTGACGGCTCTGTCGTCAGCGTCAAGGGTTCCAAAGGCGAGCTGAGCCACACTGTGGCCAGCCCGATCGAGGTCACCCTGGAAGATGGCACCCTGACTGTCGCCCGCCCGAACGACGAGCGCGCCTCACGTTCGCTGCACGGCCTGACCCGCACCCTGATCGCCAACATGATCCAGGGTGTCACCGCAGGCTACGAGAAGAAGCTTGAGATTGTCGGTACCGGTTACCGCGTCCAGGCCAAGGGTTCTGACCTGGAGTTCGCTCTGGGCTACAGCCACCCGGTCAACGTCTCGGCACCGAACGGCATCACCTTTGCAGTAGAGACCCCGACCAAGCTCTCTGTTTCAGGTATCTCCAAGCAGCAGGTCGGCGAGGTTGCTGCCAACATTCGCAAGCTGCGGAAGCCGGACCCCTATAAGGGCAAGGGCATCCGCTACGCCGGCGAAGTCATCCGCCGCAAGGTCGGAAAGGCTGGTAAGTAACCATGGCCATCTCAATTAACAAGAAGCGTACGAACAAGAGCAAGTCTGCCCAGCGCAGCCGCCGCCAGCTTCGTATCCGCAAGCGCATCTCCGGTACGGCTGTACGCCCGCGTCTGGTCGTCAACCGTTCCGCACGCCACGTATTCGTCCAGGTTGTCGATGACAGCAAGGGCCTGACCGTAGCGAGCGCGTCCACTCTGGAAGCCGACCTTCGTGCATTCGACGGTGACAAGACCGCCAAGGCCAAGCGCGTTGGCGAGCTCGTCGCCGAGCGTGCCAAGGCTGCCGGTATCGAAGCAGTTGTCTTCGACCGCGGTGGTAACAAGTACCACGGCCGGATCGCCGCCGTCGCTGACGGCGCACGTGAAGGTGGGCTGTCACTGTGACCGAAAATAACGAAAAGGACATTCAGGTGACTGAAGCTGTAGCTGCTCCGGCAACTGAGACCGCTGCGCCTGCTACCACTGACGACCGCCGTGGTGGCGCTCGTCGTGGCGAGCGTGGCGACCGCGGCCAGGGCCGTGGCGACCGTGGTGGCCGTGGTGGCCGCGATGGTGGCCGCGAAGCCGAAAAGAGCCAGTTCGTAGAGCGCGTTGTAACCATCAACCGCGTTTCCAAGGTCGTCAAGGGTGGTCGTCGCTTCAGCTTCACCGCACTCGTCGTCGTCGGTGACGGCAACGGTATGGTCGGCGTCGGCTACGGCAAGGCCAAGGAAGTTCCCGCCGCCATCGCGAAGGGCGTTGAAGAGGCCAAGAAGTCCTTCTTCCGCGTTCCCCGCATCGGCAGCACCATCCCGCACCGCGTTCAGGGTGAAGCCGCTGCAGGCGTCGTTATGCTGCGTCCGGCTTCCGCCGGTACCGGTGTTATCGCCGGTGGTCCGGTCCGTGCAGTACTGGAGTGCGTGGGCATCCACGACATCCTCTCCAAGTCGCTCGGTTCCTCCAACGCCATCAACATCGTTCACGCGACCGTTGATGCACTGAAGCGCCTCGAAGAGCCGGCAGCAGTGGCAGCACGCCGCGGCCTCCCGCTCGACGAGATCGCTCCGGCCGCAATGGTGAAGGCACTCATGAACCAGAAGGCAGGTGTCTGAGTCGTGGCTAAGAACCTGATTCCCTCCGACACTCAGTTGGAGATCACTCAGATCAAGTCCGCCATTGGCGGCAAGCAGAACCAACGCGACACCCTTCGGTCCCTCGGCCTGAAGCGGATCGGACACACCGTTGTCCGCACCGCCGATGCCGTGACCGTCGGAATGCTCAACACGGTTCCGCACCTGGTAAAGGTAGAGGAGGCGAAGTAAATGGCAGAGAAGAACACCGCCGAAAAGGCACAGGGCGCCGCTGCTGAGAAGCAGAACGCACTGAAGGTTCACCACCTGCGTCCCGCCCCGGGTGCCAAGACCGCCAAGACCCGTGTTGGTCGTGGTGAAGGTTCCAAGGGTAAGACCGCTGGTCGCGGTACCAAGGGTACGAAGGCCCGCTACCAGATCAAGGCTGGCTTTGCCGGCGGCCAGCTGCCGCTGCACATGCGCCTGCCGAAGCTGCGCGGCTTCAAGAACCCGTTCCGGGTTGAGTTCCAGGTTGTAAACCTGGACAAGCTCAACGAGCTGTTCCCGGAAGGTGGCGCAGTCACCGTGGAGAACCTGGTCGAAAAGGGTGCCGTTCGCAAGAACCAGCCCGTCAAGGTGCTGGGCACCGGCGACATCACCGTCAAGGTTGACGTCACCGCCCACGCATTCTCGGCCAGCGCCGCAGAAAAGATTGCAGCAGCAGGCGGAAGCACCACCGCCCTCTAACAAGAGGCGGCGGAGCATACGCCCGTTGTAGGAACTCCCGGTACCCGGGGCTTCGGCCCTGCGTACCGGGAGTTTTTTCTCATTTGGACCCTCACCGATTATTCGCACGGCGCATCAACCCGTTAGACTCGGTTGTTGGGTTTATTGACCTATCTCACACGACTTTATTTACACATCAGGAGGACGCTTGCTTAGCGCATTTGGCCGGGCCTTTCGCACGCCTGATCTGCGACGCAAGTTGTTGTTCACGCTGGGAATCATCACAATCTTCCGCTTGGGTGCCTTCATCCCCTCGCCTGGTGTGAACTACCAGAATGTCCAGCAATGCTTGCAGAGCGGTCAGACCTCGGGCGGGATCTACCAGCTCGTCAATCTGTTTAGCGGCGGTGCGTTGCTACAGGTGTCCATCTTCGCCCTGGGCATCATGCCGTACATCACGGCGAGCATCATCGTCCAGCTGCTGCGCGTGGTCATTCCCCGCTTCCAGGAGCTGTACGAAGAGGGCGCGTCGGGGCAGTCCAAGCTGACGCAGTACACGCGTTACCTGACCATCGCACTGGGCCTGCTGAACGCCACGACGCTGGTGTCGCTGGCACGTTCCGGCCAGTTGCTGCCCAACTGCCAGTTGGACATCATCCCGGATGCGAGCGTCATCACCACGATCCTGATCATCATCACCTTGACGGCCGGCACCGGCCTGATCATGTGGATGGGCGAGCTCGTCACGGAGAAGGGCGTGGGCAACGGCATGTCGCTGCTCATCTTCACCTCGATCGCTGCCAGCTTCCCGACCTCCCTTGGTGCCATCTGGACCTCACAGGGTCCGGGTACCTTCTTCATGGTCCTGGCCATCGGCCTGCTGACCGTGGCCCTGGTGGTCTTCGTGGAGCAGTCCCAGCGCCGCATTCCGGTGCAGTACGCCAAGCGAATGATCGGCCGGCGCACTGTGGGCGGCACGAGCACGTACATCCCCATCAAGGTGAACATGGCCGGCGTCGTGCCTGTCATCTTTGCATCCTCGATGCTGTACCTGCCGGGCCTGATCTCACAGTTCAACCAGCCCAAGCAGGGCGAACAGATGGCACCGTGGGTTGAGTGGATCAACAACAACCTCACCCGTGGTGACCACCCCATCTACATGGCACTTTATTTCGCCATGATTGTTTTCTTCACCTACTTCTATGTCGCAATCACTTTCAATCCTGAAGAGGTTTCCGACAACATGAAGAAGTACGGCGGCTTCATCCCGGGTATCCGGGCCGGTAAGCCGACGGCGGACTATCTGCAGTACGTCCTTTCCAGGATCACCCTGCCCGGCGCCCTCTACCTGGGCTTCGTGGCATTGATCCCGCTGGTCGCCTTGGTCCTGATCAATGCCAACCAGAACTTCCCGTTCGGTGGAACCTCGATCCTGATCATGGTGGGCGTGGGCCTGGAAACGGTCAAGCAGATTGACGCGCAGCTACAACAACGTCACTACGAAGGGCTTTTGCGATGACGAGAATGCTGATTATCGGACCTCCGGGTTCAGGCAAGGGAACGCAGGCGGATCGGATCTCCGAGCGCCTCGGCGTCGTTGCGATCTCCACCGGCGATATCTTCCGCGCCAACGTCAAGGGTGAGACGCCGCTGGGCGTCGAGGCCAAAAAGTACATGGATGCCGGCGATTTCGTGCCGGACAGCGTCACCAACAAGATGGTGCGCGACCGCCTGAGCGAGGACGACGTCGACGGCGGCTTCCTCCTGGACGGTTACCCGCGCACCACCGCGCAGGTGGACTACCTCGATGAGATCCTCGCCAACGGTGAGCAGAAGCTGGACGTCGTCCTGCAGCTGACCGCCGATGACGAGGAACTGGTGCACCGCCTCCTGGGCCGCGCCAAGGAGACCGGCCGGAGCGACGACAATGAAGCCGTCATCCGCCACCGTCTGGACCTCTACCACGAGCAGACTGAAGCCGTTGTGGCCAAGTATGCCGAGCGCGGCATCCTGACCCAGGTTGACGGCATCGGCGGCATCGACGAGGTCACCGACCGCGTCATGCAGGCCATCAAGGCAGCACAGGCAGCCTGATCCGGGATTTGCCGGAGGTCCGCGGCTGACTGCAGATCCGGCTTGCCTCCAGTGCCTTGAAGGGCGCGTCCCGTACCATCGAGTACGGGACGCGCCCTTCCTCGTTTGGAGGGGTGATTTGGGGGTTGGCGCCGCGGGCCGGTGACGCCGTCAGGCACCCAGGACCGGAGCCGGATATCACCGGACGCATTGTCTGTGGGGAGATATTGCATGAACCAGACCCTTCCGGGGGCGGCGAAAATCGCCGGCCTCGAAGTCTATGTGCCGCCAGGCCGGCTGGGCACCGCGCAGCTGGAGCAGCAGCTCGCTGCCGCCAGCCCCGGTTTCCGCGTCCCGAAGGGCCTGATCGGCCGGCTGACCGGAATCCGCACAAGATCTGTGATGGCAGCGACCGAGCAGGCCTCCGACCTAGCGGCAGTAGCCGCTGCGAAACTGCTGGCGGCCCGCGGACTCCAGCCCGCCGACGTCGACCTCCTCCTGTTTGCGTCGGCCAGCCAGGACATGGTGGAACCGGCCACCGGGCACATGGTGGCCGCAAAACTTGGCATGGGCTGCCCGGTGATGGACATTAAGAACGCCTGCAACAGCCTGCTCAACGGCCTGGAAGTAGCCGATGCCCTGATCGGCTCCGGACGTTACCGGCGCGTGCTCCTGGTCAGCGGGGAGTCGCCATCCAGGGCCGTTCGGTGGTCCGTCCCGGACCAGGAGACTTTCGCCGCGGCCTTCCCGGGTTACACCATGAGCGACGCCGGCTGCGCGCTGCTGCTGGAACCGGCAGACCCCGACGACGAGGGCGCGTCCCGGGTGCTGGGCACGGGGTTCGCCGCGAAGAGCAGCCACTGGGCCGTGGGAACGCTCGGCACCGGCGGCTCCGTCGCACCGAGGGACCTCGAAGCGACCTATTTCAACATGGACGGCGAAAAGCTCAAAGATGCCTTCCTGGACCTGGGGCGGGGAGTCCTGGACGAGACCCTGGAGAAGCTGGGCCTGGCATGGACGGACTTCGCAGTGGTGTGCGTCCACCAGGTGAGTGCGCCGTACCGGGACATCTTCGCCCGAGGGGCAGGCGTGCCGCCGGACAAGCTCGTCAGGACCGTGGAGGAGTACGGCAACATGGCCTCGGTCAGCCTGCCCATGCAGCTGAAGCTGGCACAGGACCTGGGCCGGTGCGGACCTGGCGACCTGGTGGCGCTGGTGGGTCTGGCCGGCGGCGTGAGCCTGGGCATCGCCGTGGTGCGGCTGTGAGGGGACCGCAGACCGGCCGGGTTCCAGATCGGGTGCCCGCAGGCCAACCCCCGGTGCCCGGAAACGAAACCCCGGTGCGGGCGCTGTGTGTCGCGATGCCGGCACTCAACGAGGAAAAGCTGATCGGCCAGTCACTGCAGGCGCTAGCGGCCCAGCTTCACAAAGACTTCACGCTCGTGGTGGTGGATAACGGGTCCACGGACGCCACCAGGTCAATCGTGGCCGACTTTGCCCGGCTACACCCGGCCATGGATATCCGCCTGGTCCATGAGCCGCAGAAGGGAACCGGCGCCGCCGCGGACACCGGCATGCGTTTCGGCGCCCTGAATGGTGCCCGGTGGCTGGCGCGTACCGACTCGGACTGCCTCCCGGCCGCTGACTGGACACTGCGCATCATGGAAGCGTTCGACGACGGCCTGGAGATGATTGCCGGCCAGCTGAACCCGCGGCTGGATGAAGGCCTGGCCCGGAACAGCCGCTGGCTGATGCTCCTGGCCGTCGAGGTCGCGTCGTTCTTCGGCCGCATCCGCCCGGGAAACAAGGGGGAGGGCTACCTTGGCCCCTACCAGATGCTGCCCGGGTGCAACATGGCCATCACCGCCGAGCTGTATCTGCGCTCGGGCGGTTTCCCGCGGACCAGCATCGAGGAGATGCACGAGGACCGTGCGCTTTCCAACCGGGTCCGCAGGCTCACGCGCTCCTATGCCCTCCGGCGCAACGTGGTGGTGTTCGGCTCCTCCCGCCGGGTTCAGGCCTGGGGCCTGCCCAACACCCTCGCCTGGTACGCGGACCACCGGTTCCGCCCGGACCACGTGGACATCCGATGAGTGGTGTTTCGGAACGCGCGATGACCGAAAGGTCGTCCGCCGCCGGCGCCCTGGCCGCGTGGGAGCGGCGGCTCCACGTCGGCGCCCATCCTGTGGCCTACCCGCTGATCCGCGGGCTGGGGAAGCTCCGGCCCGTTGTTCGGCTGCCCGGACTGGGGGTACTCGTCAGCGACGCCTCCCTGGTCAGGGAAGTGCTGATGGACGCCGGCTACTCGAAGTCCGGCGCCAGGGCCTCCGGCGCGCTGTGGACCCCGGTGGTGGGTCCCCGTGCGCTGTTGAACATGCACGGGGAAGAGCACCTTGAACTGCGGCGCCGCCTCAACGGCCTGTTTACGCCCAGGGCCGTTGAAGCCATCGTCTCTCCGGCGGGCGAGCGGCTGCGCGAGCGGCTGGCTGCAGGGCTGGAGCATGGCGGCTCGGTGGAGTTCGTCGGGCTGGTCAAGGAACTGTCCGGGGGAGTGATCAGCAGGCTGCTGGGCGTCCCGGACGATGCGCCCGGCCGCCTCCCGGACAGCGACCTCTTCACCCTGGGCACCTCCATCACCTCGCTGGTGCGGTTGGGACGGCCACGGCTGACGCCGGCTCAGGTCGCACAGGCGAAGGCCGCCGTCGAAATTCTGGCCGGACCCGTACGGAGCGCCTACCGCAGCGACGACCCCTCCACTTTTCCGGGCCGCCTCCGAGTCCTGGGACTCGGGGAGGACGAAGCGGTGGGTATTGTCAGTGCCTTTGTGATCGCCGGGACCGAAACCCTGGTGTCCTACGTTCCGCGGCTCGCCGCCATGCTGTTCGACGACGGCAGGCTGCCCGCGCTGGCAGCCGACCGCAGCGGCCTCCCGGACGCCGTCAACGAGGGCCTGCGGTACACGGCGCCGTCGCCGATGATGCTGCGTGAGGCCACAACGGCCGGGCGGCTGGGCGGAGTCCGGATCAGCCCGGGGGACCGGATCCTGCTGTCGACGGTGCACGCCGTCAAGAGCCTGGGCGCTTTCGACCCGGCAACGCCGATCCCGCCGGCGGCCCGCCAGCTGTGGTTCGGGGCGGGAGCCCACTTCTGCATCGGTATGCCGCTGGCGATGGCCGAAATCAACTGCGCATTGACCATGCTGCTGGACGAGTACGCCCGCGGTGCGTGGCGCATCCGCTCGCGGGCCGTCAGCCGGAACGTGCTCATTCCGCACTACAAGTCCCTGGAGCTGACCCGTGCGAACTGACCTGCCGGATGACCTCATCGCCGCGGTATACGACGCCGCCGCCAAGTACCCGGACCACCCGGCCATCACCGCACCCGGCAAACGCAGCGGAAAGCCGGGGAAGACCATCAGCTACCGGGACCTTGCCGCCGGGATTGAATCCACCGCGGAGGGCCTGCGGCGCGAGGGATTCGGTCCGGGGGAGCGCCTGCTGTTTTCCGTGCGGCCGGGGCCGGCGGCGTTCACGCTTGCCTTGGCTGCCGTCCGGGCCGGCGGGGCCATCGTGTTCATCGATCCCGGGGTTGGTCCCGAACTTTTCCGGAACAGGACGGCGCTCGCATCGCCGCGGTGGGCTGCCTCCGAATCGCTGCTTTATGCGCTCAGCGCGCCCGGGCCGCAGCGGCGCCTTGCCCGGCGGCGCGGCCTGCTGCTTCCGGACTACGCAGCGATGAAGGTCCGGCACTTCCACTCCGGTCCCTGGCTTCCCGGGGTCCCGTTCACGTCCACCAACATCCGTGCCCTGTCCCGAAATGCTTCCCGTAACAGTAAGTACGACGGCGGCGTCCGCAGCGGCGCTGCTCGATACGGCGGCGCTGCTCAATACGGCGGCGCTGACGACGGCGGCAGGCCGGACGGTCTCCCGCCGGTTGAAGCCGCGCCGGGGCAGGAAGCGGTCATCATTTTCACGTCCGGCACCACCGGGAAGCCCAAGGGCGTGGTGCACAGCCGCGGGACCCTGGCGGCCGGCTTTGGCCAGCTGAGCACACGCTGCACGTTCGCGGCCGGTGACCGCATCCACTCGGAACAGCTGATGATGGGCTTGCCGGCCCTGATCGCCGGTGCCCACTGGACCATGCCGTCGTACGGGTTGTCCGCCACCATCGATCCGCTGCGGTTTGCGGCCGAGCTGGGCTCCTCGCCCGGGCATAAGGCGGCATCCCACGTGTTCCTGGTGCCTGCGCAGCTGGCGCCGATCCTTGACGCCGTGGAATCAGGACAGCTGGTGTGGCCGGAAACCCTGAAAACGGTGATGCTGGGTGCCGCGCCCGTGCTGGCCCCGTTCCTGGCGCGGGCTGCCGGACTCCTGCCCGGAGTGCGCTTCCATTGCATCTACGGGATGACCGAAGTCCTGCCCATCGCGATCGCGGAAGGGCACGAGAAACTGGACTTCGCGTCCGGACGCACCGCGGAATTCCGGACCGCGGACGGCTCCGGCGAGGGCGACTACCTCGGCGGCCCGCTTCCGGGAGTGCGCTTCCGGGTGGCTGAGGACCATGAGCTGATCGTCTCCGGGCCCAACATGTGCCTGGGTTACCTCGGCGAGGACACCATGGACGAGCACGCCACCGGCGACCTCGTGCGCGTGGACCACGGCCCGGCCGGCTCGTCCGGTACGCCGAGGCTCGTCCTGCTGGGGCGCAAGAAGGACATGATCATCCGCGGCAAGACCAACATCTACCCGGGCCTGTACGAGCCGGTGATTGCCGGCATCGACGGCGTGGCCCAGGCCGCGATGATCGGCGTCCCTGACCGCATCGGCGACGAAGCGGTGTGGCTCGCCGTCGAACCGCACCAGGGACAGGATCAGGCGGCGCTGCTGCGGACCCTCCACCGCGAACTTCCCCGGCTCATCGACGAATCGGCCCTGCCCGACCGGATTGAGGTCATGCCCAGGCTGCCGGCGTCCGGCCGGCACCGCAAGCCGGACCGCGTGGCCCTGCGGGCGTTGTTCGCGGACCGCCCGCCGGAAGCGAGCCCGCCGGAAGGCACCCCGCCGCGAGCCCGGCCCTCGGGAGGGACGCCATGAGGATCGCCGTGACCGGGGCCAGCGGTTTCGTCGGCGGAGCCGTTGCCGAAGCTGCCGAGGAACGCGGCTGGGAGGTGGTCCGCTACGGCCGGCGCCGGCTCCCCGGCGTAACGGTGTGGGACCTCAGCGCGGGGCCGCTGTCCAACCCGCCGGAAGTGGACGCCGTCGTGCATTCCGGAGCGCACGTGGCGGACTGGGGGCCGCCGCAGCTGTTCCACCGCGTCAATGTACACGGGACCGAGGCCGTTGCGGCTACTTTTCCCCGTGCGCGGCTGGTCCACATTTCCAGTTCCAGCGTCTATCCGTGGTGGCAGCCGTGCGTCGACCGGCCGGAGGACCCGGTGGCGGGCCGGTACCTGAACGCGTACGCCAGTTCAAAGGCCCTTGCGGAGGCAGCGGCAGCGAGGCACGGCAATGCGCTGATCCTCCGGCCGCACGGCGTCTACGGCCCGGGCGACCGGACCCTCCTGCCCCGCCTCATGAGCAACGTGAACAATAACAGGTTGCTCAGCGTCGGAGGTCCCGATGTCTTGCACCAGCTGACATCCATCGGCAACCTGGCCCGGGCAGCGCTCGCCGCCTGCACCTCGGACGCCACCGGTCCCGTCAACGTGGCAGACCACCGGCCCGTGGCCCTGGGCGGAGTCCTGCGGGAAGTGCTGGACGCCACTGGCCGGTCCGACGTCGAACTCGGCTTTATCCCCATGCGCGCGGCGATGACGATTGCGGCGTCGCTCGAGGCGATGGCCGGCGTGACACGCAGGCCGCCGCGGCTGACGCGCTATGCCGTCAGCCAGCTCGGCTTCGAGCGTACCTACTGCACACGCCGCCTGCGGGACGAGCTGGGAGTGGACCCTGTCCCGAGCAGCTTCGCAAGTGCGGGAGAATGGATCAGAGACATGGGATGAACGCATCCCGCCAGCGAGACGAAGCACTGAGGTATAAATGGCATTCGGACAGCCCCGGATTGAATACAAGACCAACGCCCAAATGCGCATCATGCATGAGGCCGGCCTGGTCCTGAGCCGCGCGCTGGATGCCGCCGTGGCCGCCGCAGTCCCCGGTGCCACCACGGCCCAGCTGGACGCGGTATTCCGCGCAGTCCTGGACGAGGCGGGCGCCAAGTCCAACTTCCTCGGCTACCACGGGTTCCCGGCCACCATCTGCACCTCGGTCAACGAGGAAGTAGTCCACGGCATCCCGGGCAGCCGCGTGCTGAACGACGGCGACATCATCTCGATCGACGGCGGCGCCATTGTGGACGGCTGGCACTCCGACTCCGCCCGCACCGTGATTGTCGGGACCCCGGACCCGGAAGACGTCCGGTTGTCCGAAGTCACCGAGGAAGCCATGTGGCGTGGCATTGCCGCACTGGCCACCGGAAAGTTCGTGGGCGATATCGGGAACGCGGTGGACGACTACGTCTCTTCCGTCCCCGGCAAGCCGCTGGGCATCCTGGAGGACTACGTGGGCCACGGCATCGGGTCCGAAATGCACATGGCGCCTGACGTATTGAACTACCGCACCAGCCACCGCGGCCCCAAGATCCGCCCGGGACTGTGCCTTGCCATTGAGCCCATGCTGGTCCGCGGCAGCATTGAGACCGCCGTGCTCGAGGACGACTGGACCGTAGTCACCACCGACGGCAAGCGCTCCTGCCAGTGGGAGCACTCCGTCGCCGTGCATGAAAAGGGCATCTGGGTTCTTTCCGCGCCCGACGGCGGTGCGGAGCGGCTTGCGCCGCTGGGCGTGGTTCCGGTCCCGATCCCGTAGGCCCCCGGCACACGGCGACGCGACCGCAGCGACGCGGAAATTCACCAGCGACGCGCAAATTACCCTGCGACGGGCGAATTCACCAGCGACGCGCAAATTTCCCTGCGACGCAGAAGATCCCTGGCGCACCCGGAATTTCGGGTGCGCCAGGGATTTTGCGTATCGCAGGACTTTTTGCGCGTCGAGACCGCATGTCCGGAAAGGTGCGTCAGTTCTTGAGCTTGGGCTTGACGTCCTTGGTGTAGATGCCCTCCAGCGTGGACTTCAGGGCGGTCATGGTGGCCTTCACGTCACCCTGCTGGGTGAGGATCTTCGCCGCGGCCTTGGCCATCTCCTGGTCCGCGCCCGGCAGGAACACCCGTGCATTGTCCTGGACCTTGGTGGCCGCGAGCTGGTCCATGGCCGTCTTGATCTGCGGGGTCTTGGCCAGCACCGAGGTCATGTCGGCGGAGATCCGGGTGGGCATGTAGCCGGTGGCCGCTGAGAATTCCGCAGTGTTTTCCGGCTCGGTCATGAACTTCAGGAACGTGCCTGCCGCCAGCTGCACTTCCTTGCTCACGCCGCTGGGGATGCCCAGGCCTGCGCCGCCCGTGGGGCACACACCGCTTTCCACCTTGGGGCCGCCCGGCAAGAAGCCGACGCCCACGTTGAACTTGGCGGACTTCAGCACACCAAGCAGTGAACCGGTGGAGGAGATGGTGGAGGACGTGATCCCGGCGGCAAAGTCGTCCGCCGCCTCCTTCGAGGAGACTCCGGCCCAGCCGTCCTTGTAGATGGAGTCCTGGGCCCACTGCAGTGCCTCGACGGATTCCGCCGAGTCGCAGTTGATGGTCCACTCATTGGACCAGCTGCCGCCCCAGCCCCAGAGGTTGTTCTGCAGGGTCCAGCCCGCGTAGCCCGCCAGTGCCGGGTAGATGTAGGCGTACTGCGCGCCCGAGCTGGCCTTCAGCTTCGGGGCCCATTCGGCGAACTCCTGCCAGGTCTTGGGCGCGCGGTCAGGCAGGCCGGCAACCTTGAAGTGGTCCTTGTTGTAGTAGAAAAGCGGCGTGGAACGGCCGTAGGGGAGGGCCCACTGCTTGTCGTCGTACTGGTAGTCCGCCACGAGGGACTTCTGGAAATCGTCCACCTTGATGTCCAGCTGCTTGACCAGGCCGTCCAGCGGGATGATATTGCCATTGGTGAAGTAGCGGAACCACCAGACGTCCGAAAGCACCACAACGCCGGGCAGTGCCTCCTTGGCCGCCTGTGAGGTCTGGAACTTCTGGGCGATTTCCTCATAGTTGGCGCCCGCCGTCACCAGGTTCACCTTGATGTCCGGGAACTTGGCGTGGAATTTCGCGATGATGGACTTCTCCACGTCCTGGGACTTACCCGGGTGGCTGGTCCAGAAGTCGATCGAGGCGGCGGGCTTCACTCCGCTGAAGTCGATTTCGGCGGCTTCGCTCGCGGGGGTTGTTCCGCCGGTGGACGGGCCGCCGCAGGCTGCCAGCGCAGCGGCGCCGGCTCCTGCACCGGCAAGCCCCAGGAAATGCCTGCGGTCAAGATTCATACCCATTGTGGATCCTCTCAAGGTGATTGCTCATGCTGACTCGTTGTACGGGTTGGATGACAGGTGGTGCGGTGAAAGCTGTTGTTGACCGCCAAAGGGATGCGGCCCTGGCGGGGGATGCGCCGGGGACTGCGGCCCTAGCCGGTGACGCTGCCCTGGGTAAGGCCGGCCACGATGTAGCGCTGGAGTGCCGCGAACACCACCAGGATGGGGACGATCACCAGCACCGCGCCCGCCATGAGGATGCCCCAGCCGGAACCGTTGCCCTCGGAGTTCTGCAGCAGCGTGAGGCCCACGGGCAGGGTCATGGTTTCCGGGCGGTCCGTGATGATGAGCGGCCAGATGTAGTCGTTCCACTCGCTGACGACGGTGACCAGGGCAACCGTGGCGATTGAGGGGACGGACACCGGCACCACGATCCGCCAGAGCCGCCGCCAGTGGCCGGCGCCGTCGATCTCCGCGGACTCCAGGATGGAGGCCGGCAACGTCATGAAATGCTGCCGCAGCAGGAAGGTGCCGAAGGCGGTTCCCAGGCCCGGCAGGATGATGCCCCAGAGGGTGTTCTTTCCACCCATCCCGGCGATGAGGATGTAGTTCGGCAGGATGGACACCTGCGGCGGAACCATCAGCGCCACGAGGATCAGCACGAAGATGGCGTTCTTGAACGGGAATCGAACGAACACCAGGGCATACGCCGTGAGGATGGCCAGCAGCACCTTGATGGTTGCACCCACCAGCGTGACGATGGTGCTGTTCAGGAAGAACTGCGCGAACGGCACCGTGGTCATGGCGATGTTGTAATTCTCCAGGTTCACGCTCTCCGGGAGGATCTTCAGGTCCATGGTGATGATCTCGCCGGGCTGCTTGAACGAACTCAGGATCATCCAGAGCAGCGGCAGGAACACCACCAGCGTGGCCAGGATCAGCGGAATATAACCGCCGGCAATCGTTTGGACAATGTTGGCGCGGGAGAATGGCCGGTGCGTGCTCATGAGTAGTGCACCTTCCGTTCGACGAACCGCAGCTGCAGCACGGTGATGATCAGCAGGATGGCGAAGAGCACCACCGAGATGGAGGCCGAATACCCGGCCCGGTTGAACGCGCCGAACGCCTGGAGGTAGGCCTCGTAGATCAGCGTGCTGGTGCCGTTGCCCAGGGGCGTCATGATCCTGATCAGGTCGAACGCCTGCAGCGAGCTGAGCATGGTGGTGATCAGCAGGAAGAACGTGGTGGGGGAGAGCAACGGGACGGACATGCTCAGGAAACGCCGGAACCCGTTGGCGCCGTCCAGGGAAGCGGCCTCCATCACGTCCTGCGGCAACGACTGGAGCCCGGCGAGGTACACCACCGCGCAGTATCCCAGGTTCTTCCAGACGTACACGATGATCACCATGACCAGCGACAGCTGCGGATCGTTGATCCATTGCGGGCTTTGCTGGCCCAGTCCCCGGAGCACCCAGGCGAGGACGCCGTACCCGGGGTCGAAGATGAACAGCCACACCAGGCCCACGCCCACGCCGCTGAGCACATACGGGGCAAACACTGCGGAACGGGCAAAGGTGGTGCCGCGGACCTTGGAGTTCAGAGCCAACGCAATCAGCAGCCCCAGCACCATCGATCCGCCCACGGTGACGAGGGTGAAGACAGCGGTGGTCCCGAGCACCTTGGCGGCATCGGCACTGGTGAAGAAGGTGACGTAGTTGTCCAGCCCCACCACGGTGGCCGACGCCGATCCCAGCGTCCAGTCCAGCGTGGAGTAGTAGATGTTGTTGATGAGCGGGAGGTACGTGAAGACCCCGATCAGCACAAGGTTGGGCAGTGCGAGGGCCAGGAAAACGAAGAAGTCCCGGCGGGTCCTGCCGGACCATTTCGGCCGGCGCCGCAGGGCCGGACCGGCTTCCGCGACGGCGGCGGGCCGGTCAGTCAGTTGTCGTGTCATTCGGTCTCTAACGGATCCGGGCCCGCGGATGGCAGGCCAATGGGCGTGGGGGGTAGCTTCACTTCACCACAAGGTTGGTGGGCAGAATCCCGCACTAGCCCTCGTCAGAGGATTGTTAGTCAAGGCTTCCTTGCCCGTTAACGCCGTGTTGCTGGCAGTATTGCATAACGTTTGTTTTGGAGGCCGGAGTTGCTCCCGCGGGTCGCCGAACTTTTGGGAGCGGACACTCGCTTCCGCGCAGGCGCACAATGGAGCCATGGGAGCAATTACCGATGTCCCCGGAATCCGGGTCGGCCACACGCAGAAAATCACCTCATTAGAGGCGTCCGACGGCGTCGCGTCCGACGCCGGCTGGCTCACCGGGGTGACCGTGGTGCTACCGCCGCCCGGCACCGTGGGTTCCGTTGACGTCCGCGGCGGAGGCCCGGGCACCCATGAGACGGATTCCCTGGACCCCACCACACTCTCGCAGCGCGTGGACGCCGTGGTGCTCACCGGCGGCAGCGCCTACGGGCTGGTGGCCGCGCACGGTGCCAAGCGCTGGTGCGAGGAAGACGGCCGCGGCTTGCCGGTGCCGGGCGGACTCGTGCCGATCGTTCCGGCCGCCGCCATCTTCGACCTCGGCCGCGGCGGTGACTTCACCGCCCGCCCTGACGAGGAGATGGGCTACGCGGCAACTGCCGCCGCTGCCGCCCAAAAGGACGGTCACGACGTCGAACGCGGCAACGTGGGGGCCGGCACCGGAGCCGTCCTCGGGCGGGGGAAATACAAAGGGGGAGTGGGCACAGCGTCCATCACCTTGGACAACGGGGTTGTGATCGGCGCGATCGCCGTGGTCAATGCCGTGGGGTTGCCCGTGGGTGTTCGTTCGGCGGCTGGCGATTTCGACAAGGTCAATCACCCCGATGCCGAAGCTCAGCCACTCAACACAACACTCGTCGTCGTCGCTACGAATGCCGTGCTGAACAAGGCCGAGTGCAAGCGGACCGCCTCCGCCTGCCATGCCGGACTGGCCCGGGCGCTGAATCCTTCCCATACCCTCGCGGACGGCGACACCGTCTTCGCGCTGGCGACGGGCGCCGTCGAACTTGACCGCAGCACCGACGCTGCCCGGACGTTCAGCCTTATCACGCTCCAGAGCGCGGCAGCCGACGTCGTGACCGAAGCCATCCTGGACGGGGTATCCCGGGCTGAAAGCGTCACAACCCCGGCGGGGGAATTTGCTGCGTACGGCCCGGTAGTGCGCTACCATGGTCCGATTTAACATTCCTGCCAAGATGGCGTAGTGTTGTCTGTTGGTTGTCTGCCCTGTTTGTGCCCTTTTGCGGTCGGAAGGCAGAAGCCAATCAATCAAAAACGTTCGCAGTCATGTCCGGTGCCAACCGGAAGGCTGTGACAACAACAGTTAGCGGAGGGTATGGCCAAGAAGGACGGGGTCATTGAGATCGAGGGCGTTGTGACTGAGGCGCTGCCTAACGCGATGTTTCGCGTTGAGCTCACCAACAAGCACATCGTTCTGGCGCACATCTCTGGAAAAATGCGCCAGCACTACATCAGGATTCTCCCTGAGGACCGGGTAGTGGTGGAGCTGAGCCCGTACGACCTGACACGTGGTCGTATCGTCTACCGCTACAAGTAAACACTGGGCGGCCAGAGCATTAGCCGAAGGCCGGGCCAGTAGACCAACTGCAACACGCAAAGGAACGCCATGAAGGTCAAGCCGAGCGTCAAGCAGATCTGCGAAAAGTGCAAAGTGATCCGCCGTAATGGCCGGGTCATGGTGATCTGCGAGAACCCGCGCCACAAGCAGCGCCAGGGCTAATTTCCTTCACAGGAAATCCTGGGTTGCTAACCCACGCAAGTAAATAAAGGCAGCACAAGCTGAACTGGGACATAAGCTCGAAAGAGCCCGGACAGCTAACCCCCGGTCGGAGGCTGGGGCCGCACTGAAAGTGCGGGTGTACTGCCTACGACCTCCGGTTTATACAAGGAGTACCGCCACTATGGCTCGTCTCGCTGGCGTAGACATTCCCCGCGAAAAGCGGCTGGAAATTGCGCTTACTTACATCTACGGCGTGGGCAAGACCCGTGCACACGAAACCCTGGCTGCTACCGGCATCAGCGCTGACGTTCGGGTCAAGGACCTGACCGACGCACAGCTGGTTGAGCTGCGTGACTACATTGAAGGCAACTACAAGGTTGAGGGTGACCTTCGCCGCGAAGTGGCCGCTGATATCCGCCGCAAGGTTGAAATCGGCAGCTACGAAGGCCTGCGTCACCGCAAGGGCCTGCCCGTACGCGGACAGCGTACGAAGACCAACGCACGTACCCGCAAGGGTCCGAAGCGTACCGTCGCCGGCAAGAAGAAGGCTCGTTAATCCCTGAGGGATTAACGCGTCTTCCCCAATAAACTTTCTGTAGGAGAAATAATGCCCCCGAAGACTCGTGGCGCGGTTCGCAAGCCGCGTAAGAAGGACAAGAAGAATATCGCGCTGGGCCAGGCGCACATCAAGAGCACCTTTAACAACACCATCGTTTCCATCACGGATCCGAACGGTGCTGTCATCTCCTGGGCTTCCGCCGGTGAGGTTGGCTTCAAGGGCTCACGTAAGTCCACCCCGTTCGCTGCCCAGATGGCTGCCGAAGCTGCTGCAAAGCGCGCCCAGGAGCACGGCCTGAAGAAGGTTGACGTGTTCGTCAAGGGACCGGGTTCGGGCCGCGAAACCGCAATCCGCTCGCTGCAGGCCGCCGGCCTGGAGGTTGGCTCCATTCAGGACGTCACCCCCGCCGCGCACAACGGCTGCCGCCCGCCGAAGCGCCGCCGCGTCTAAGACGTATTCAGCAGTTGGAGCTTGCCCGGACCTTCACGGGTCCGGGCAGGCCCAGCCGCGTTAAGTCTTCAGACCGAATTTCCACCACCTGTGTTGCGTCATATAGCGGATGCTCGCCGAAAGGAAACCTAAGTGCTCATTGCACAGCGCCCCACCCTCTCTGAAGAGGTCGTCTCCGAAAACCGCTCCCGTTTCATCATTGAACCGCTGGAGCCGGGCTTTGGATACACTCTCGGAAACTCCCTCCGCCGTACCCTGCTCTCCTCCATCCCGGGCGCTGCTGTAACCAGCATCCGGATCGATGGCGTGCTGCACGAGTTCACCACGGTTCCGGGTGTCAAGGAAGATGTCACCGAGATCATCCTGAACATCAAGAACCTGTCGGTTTCCTCCGAGCACGACGAGCCGGTTGTTGCTTACCTGCGCAAGCAGGGCCCGGGAGTCGTCACCGCCGCGGACATCGCTCCGCCGGCCGGCGTCGAATTCCACAACCCGGATCTGCACATTGCCACGCTGAACTCGAAGGGCAAGTTCGAACTCGAACTGACCATCGAGCGCGGCCGCGGCTACGTTTCGGCAGCTCAGAACAAGTCCGGCGACTCCGAGATCGGCCGCATCCCGGTCGACTCGATCTACTCGCCGGTGCTGAAGGTTACTTTCCGCGTGGAAGCCACCCGTGTTGAGCAGCGCACTGACTTCGACAAGCTGATTGTCGACGTCGAGACCAAGCAGGCCATCGCCCCGCGCGATGCCGTTGCTTCCGCAGGCACCACCTTGGTGGAACTGTTCGGTCTGGCCCGCGAGCTGAACACCGCAGCTGAAGGTATCGAGATTGGCCCGTCGCCGACTGACGCTGCCCTGGCAGCCGACATGGCCCTGCCGATCGAGGATCTGGACCTCACCGTCCGTTCCTACAACTGCCTCAAGCGTGAGGGCATCCACACCGTGGGTGAACTCGTTGCCCGCTCCGAGGCTGACCTGATGGACATCCGTAACTTCGGTGCGAAGTCCATCGATGAGGTCAAGGCCAAGCTGGTTGAACTGGGCCTGTCCCTCAAGGACTCGCCTCCCGGTTTCGACCTGGCAGCTCGCGCCGCAGCCATCGAAGAGGACGACGCCGCTTTCAGCGACGACGAGCTCTAACAAGCAGATCTTGGCCGGCTGGCTGGATGCACCACGTTGTGCGCAGCCCACCGGCTTCCATATGAGGAGAAACAATTATGCCTACCCCCACTAAGGGTCCGCGCCTCGGAGGCGGCCCGGCTCACGAGCGTCTTATGCTCGCGAACCTGGCAGCAGCACTGTTCGAGCACAAGCGGATCACCACCACGGTGACCAAGGCCAAGCGCCTGAAGCCGTACGCAGAGCGCCTGGTGACTTTCGCCAAGCGCGGCGACCTCGCTTCCCGCCGTCGTGTACTCGGCCTGATCAGCAACAAGGGCGTCGTCCACGAGCTGTTCACCGACATTGCACAGGCAGTGGAGAACCGCGATGGCGGCTACACCCGCATCACCAAGATCGGCAACCGCAAGGGCGACAACGCTCCCATGGCTGTCATCGAACTGGTTCTCGAGCCGGTTTCCGCAAAGCAGGCTGTAGTGGCTGAAGCTACTGCTGCTGCCAAGCGCGATGCAGACAAGGCTGCTCCGGCTGTTGAGACTGAAGAGGCTGCTCCGGCTGCCGAAGCTGTTGAGACCGAAGCTGCTGAAGCCAAGTACGCCGGCTCGCACCCCGCCACGGCTGACAACGAAGCTCCCGAGGGCTTCCCCGTCAAGGGCAACGAGGACTCCATGAAGTTCCACGTTCCCGGCTCACGCTGGTACGACGCCACCACCGCTGAAGTATGGTTCGACTCTGCCGAGTCCGCCGCAGCAGCAGGCTTCGCGCCTGCCGGTGGCGACGCTGCGCAGGCCGTCGAAGCTGAGTAATCAGGCTCTGACGCCGCAGTAGACTTATGTCTATGAACCACCAGAAACCCGCTGCCCCCGTTTTGGGGGGCGGCGGGTTTTTGCGTATCCGTTTGGATTTGGCGTACGACGGCGGCCCCTTCAGCGGGTGGGCAGTGCAGCCCGGCCTGCTGACCGTCCAGGGGGTGTTGGAGGATGCCCTGGCCCTCCTGGTCCGGCGCAAGGTGCGGGTGACAGTGGCCGGCCGCACCGACGCCGGTGTGCACGCCCGCGGCCAGGTGGTCCACCTGGACCTCACCGAAGATGAGTGGCAGGGCCTGAACCGCGGCGTTGAGCTGGATCCCGCCGTCGCCCTCCTGCGGCGCCTTCGCGGGGCACTGAGCAGGGGCCTTGGCGACCTCACCGGCGCCATCGAGGTGCACAGCGTCACCCTGGCTCCCGAGGGGTTCGACGCACGGTTCTCAGCGCTGTGGCGCCGGTACAGCTACCGCATCGCCGACGGCCCGGCGCTGTGGGACCCGCTGGGCAGGTACTCCACCCTCTGGCACAAGGAGCAACTCGACGTGTCGCTGTTGAACGAGGGCGCGTCCAAGCTCCTCGGGCTGCAGAACTTCCGTTCCTACTGCAAGCCCCGGGAAGGATCCACCACCATCCGTGAACTGCAGCGGTTTGAATTCGCGCGGGGGAGCGACGGCGTCATAGTCGCCACCGTGCAGGCTGATGCGTTCTGCCACAACATGGTGCGGGCGCTGGTGGGGTCGGCCCTGTACGTCGGTTCAGGTGCAGAGAAACCGGGGTGGCTTTATGAGCGGCTGCTTGAGCAGAAACGCGATGCGAAGTCCGTGCTGTCCGCCCCGCACCCCCTGGTGCTCGAGGAAGTGGCATATCCCTCGGACAGCGAATTGCTGGCCCGGGCCGAACTGACGAGGGCGCTCCGGAAGTAGCGCGGCCACTGGAAGACCGGGTCGCTAGTAGGCCGGGCCGCTAGTAGGCAGGGGAAGGATCTTCCGCCGGCAGGACAACAGTGAAACTGCTTCCCTCGCCCGGCCGGCTGGTGCACGTAATCGAGCCGCGGTGCAGATCCACGATGGCCTTCGTGATGGATAGCCCCAGTCCGACGCCGGGGATGCCGGACTGCAGGACTTCGCGGCTGCGGAAGAACCTGTTGAACACCTGCGCCGCATCGGCCGAAGTCATGCCCATCCCGGTGTCGTCCACGCGCAGGTACACCTGCTCGGCTTCTGCCCGGGCCGTGACCCGGACCGTCCCGCCGTCGGGGGAGTATTTGATGGCGTTGGACAGGAGGTTGTCCAGGACCTGGCCGAGCCGGAGCGGGTCCACCTGCGCCCACAAAGGCACCGGCACGTCGGCGAGCAGTGACACCTTTGCGGCAGCGGCATGTTCCTGCGCCGAGCCAACGCAGAAATCCACCAGCCCGGACAAATCGGTCCTTCGCGGATGCACCGGCAGCGACGCTGAGGCCGAAAGCAGCAAATCCGACACGAGGGTGAGGAGCCGTTCGGTATTGCGCTGGGCCACCTCCAGCCGTTGAGCGGCCAGGGGCGGGAGCCCGTGTTCGCCGTCGAGCACCAGATCGAGGTTCCCGATCACGGAATTCAGCGGAGTGCGCAGTTCATGGGTCACGTTGGACAGGAAGTCATCCTTCGCCGCCATCGCCTCCACCAGGCCGGTTACGTCATTGAACACCACCACGGCGCCGTTGAATTCGCCGTCGTCATTCCGGAGCGACCTGGCCGCCGTCGAAATGGCCCGGCGCTGCGGGCCCTCGCCGAACCAGACCAGGTAATCAGCAAAAGACTCACCCTGGGTAGCCCGGTAAACGGGACGTTTATCCGGGGCCAATGGTGATTTTCCGTCCTGGCTGAGGAGTGTCAGTTGCTCCTCAATTCTTGACGCCGCTAATTCATCCGGAAGACCTTCCGGGGACGCCGCGGCTTCCAGTTGGGATTGCCGGACATTTGTCAGCAGGCGGTCACCGTTGGCATTTACGGCAACAATGCCGACGTCGACCGTTTCCAGGATGGTGTCAAGCAGCTTTTCGCGCTCTTTGCTCTCTTCAAAGAGCGCGCGCATTTCACGGTCCGTGGCCTCCAAAACGCGCTGCTGGAGCCTCAGGTTCACACTGGCGAAACGGATGGCGATGGACACGGTGAGCATCATGAGCGGCAGTAGCAGGGCGGATGTCACATCGGCTACGGAAACGACCGGAAGCCGGGAAAACAGGGGAGGCAGGGAAATCAACAAGGGCCCGCAGAAACTCAGGAAAAGGCTGCTCCGGGCAGGCAGCGAAGAGGCGGACACCCAGATCACCGGGAAAATCGCCAGGACACCGAGGCCCGGAACGCCTGGCGGCACACCGATGCGAGTCAGCCAGATGGCGATGAAATCAAACATGGGGATGAAGAGCGGAACGTACGGACCGAACTTTTCCCAAGGCAGCAGGATGCACGCCAGGAAAAGGAGGGCGTGCATCCCCAAGGACATTAAGAAAACTCCGTTGTCGAATACGCCGGGCCAGGCAAAGTAGGCCGCAATAGCCACGGCAAAGACCACAAAGGAAAGCGGCAACTGACACAGGATCACCTGGGTACGAGGCCCCAGGGCACGGAAGAAGCGGTCGGCGCTGGGAGCCAGCGATGTCTCAGCCACGCAGGTGCGCCTTGGTCCCCGCCCTGAGCAAACCTCCGCCGGACCATCCACCTTGGCCGGGCCAATGCAGGTGACGAGTGGTGGCGATCATGGGCCCGGCCCTTTCTTGGACGTCATTGTTTACTGTGAAGTCATGCTAATTGACATTCATACTTCTGCCACGGAAAAAGAACCGCCAATAAGCGAGATTTCTTGTAGCGTAGTCCCTTGGGGGGTGTAACAGGCATTTGCGATGGGCAGGTGCCTGCATGGGGTCTGGGGATTTATGGGGTTGACCATGAGCGATCTGGGAGTAGCTGTGGTTGTCGAGGACGACAAGGACATACGTAACTTGTTGGAATCGGTCTTCCTTCAAGCGGGGTTTGAGGTGCACACAGCCTCGGACGGCCGCGAAGGCGTGGAATTGGTTCGACATCAAAAGGCGAATATTGTCACGTTGGATGTGGGGCTGCCAGACATCGACGGCTATGAAGTGCTGCGACGTATCCGGCAGTTCAGTGATGCCTACGTGGTGATGCTGACCGGCCGGAGCGAAGAGCCCGACATGTTGACCGGACTGCACTCGGGCGCGGATGACTACATCACCAAGCCATTCCGTCCGTTGGAGCTCCGAGCGAGGGTGGCGGCCATGATGCGGCGGCCGCGGTACAGTGACGCACAACGGCACGACGGTCCACGACAGGACACACAACCGCAGGCGGCGCCGGCGAAACCGGCACCGCATGCCCAACCCGGCACAGTGCACGGAACCGGATCCAAGGATGTCCTGGAGCACCGGGACCTCAGGCTCAGCCCCCGGACACGGTCTGCCGAACTGGCCGGCAAGGAACTGGAGCTGACGCGCAGCGAATTTGTCCTCCTGGAGGAACTCCTGCGGGCCGGCGGCGGTGTGTGCACGCGGGCCGATCTGGTGAAGGTGGTCCGCGGGGACTACTACCAGGACGACACGTACATCAGCGAAGCTGACGAGCGTGCCGTGGAAGTCCACATCGGGAACCTCCGGAAGAAACTCCACGAGGACGCCCATACCCCGCAATTGCTGCAGACCGTGCGGGGCGTGGGGTACCGGCTGGGAGCCGGCAAGCTCTAGCCAGGCAGCCTGCCGGGGGACTGGCAACTACCAGCGGCCCGGCAGCTACTCGGCCGAGTAGCCTGCCGGGAGGTAGCTTTGGCGAAGCTGGGCAACGGTTTCGTGGCCAAGGTCTGCGATGAGGGCCAGCATTGACTTGCCCTTGTCCCAGCACCCTGAGCGGATGATGGCTTCGACGTCCTCCGCCAGGCGGGCCAGGCGAAGGCCTCCCACCATCGCGGAGCCGATCTTTAGGCTGATCGCGGCGTCGAGGGCATTGGTGCGGTCCTGGCCGGAGATCGCGTTCGTCAGGTTCAGATAGCGCTGGTCCCAGATCTCGATGTAGTCCAGGGCAAACTTCCTTGCCACGGCAGGCTGGGCCAGCTGGCTTTCGAGGTCCTGCAGCACCAGGAGGTCCACGAGCGGGATTTCCTCAAAAGCCAGGCTGGCGTCAGTGCCCGGGGCAGCCGCGGCCGAGTGAAGGGTGCAGATGTGGTCCGCACCTTCGTCTTCGGTACAGCTGCCTGAAATGGACATATGACAACGCTACTTCCTGAATCTGTCAATTCGCTCGACCTAGGCAGATATTGTGCAAACCTTGAGTCTCTTGGGGTAACAAGCGGTGACTGGTGCCACTTTGGGCACCCTATTGACCACTGAATGTGACAACGGTGTTGATGACGGCGGGGCCCAGAATTGCGATGAACAGGACCGGAAAGATGAAGAACAGCAGCGGGAACAGGATCATCACGGGCAGTTTCATCGCTTTTTCCTCGGCGCGTTGCCGTCGCTTCACCCTCATGACCTTCGCCTGAATCCGCAGGACCCGGCTGATGGCGATGCCGTAGGTGTCAGCCTGGACGATCGCCTGGACGAAGCTGCGCAACTCGGGGATGTTGGTCCGCTCAGCCAGGGCAATGTAGGACTCCCGCCGGCTGCGTCCCACCTGCATGTCCTGCAGGGTGCGGATGATTTCCTCGGCCAGCGGTCCCTTGCCGTTTTCTCCTGCCCGGGCCATGGCGCCCTCGAAGCCGAGGCCGGCTTCCACGGAGATCAGCATCTGGTCCAGGGTGTTGGCGAGTTCCAGCTGCATGGCCTTCTGGCGCTCCATGCCCTTGCTGTAGAGGAGCAGGTCCGGGATGAAGTAGCCCAGGAAGAGGAGAAACAGGCCAACGAGTTTGATCATCGGTTTGGGACTGCTCATGCTGATGAGGATGAAGAGGGAGGCCCCCACGAGTCCGAGGACGGGCTTTGCTGCGAGGATGCGCCCCAGAGGCCAGGCAGCGGGCCGGCCGGCAAGGGAGAGCAGCCGGTCGAGCTTGCGGACATAGGCGGCGGGTGTCAGGCCATAGCCGATCCTGTCGAGCAGGCGGCCCTGGGTCTTTTCCGGGACGTCGGCAGCCCTCCTGCCGCGGTTGAGGATAGCTACTGTTGCGGTCCGGGACTTGCGGTCCACGGACAGGACGGACCACGTCAAGTAGCCGACGGGGAGGCAGACCAGGAGGAGCGAGGAGAGCACCACGGGATTCATGGGCACCTCAGAATTTCAGATCGATGATTTTGCGCATCCACAGGCTGCCGATGGTCATGAGAACCACGGACCCGGCGATCATTGCCCAGCCCAGCGGATGGGTGAACATCGCGTCCATGTAGCCGGGGTTCACTGCCATCAGCATCAGCACGATGCCGATGGGCATGGCAATCAGGATGTAGGCGGAGAACTTGCCCTCCGCGGCGAGGGCTTTGATATGGCCCTTGATCTCGGACCTTTCCCGGATCGTTTCATTGACCTGATCCAGGACCTCGGCCAGGTTACCGCCCACTTCGCGGTTGATCTGGATGGCCTGCGCGATCCAGACGAAGTCCTCGTTCTTCATGCGTTCCGAGGTGTCCGTCAGGGAGGCCAGCAGATCGCGGCCCAGGCTGGTCTCGGTGATAACCCGGCGCATCTCTTCCGAGGTGGGGCTTTGGGACTCGGCAGCTGCCGCATCGATGGCGCGGAGGATGCTGTGGCCGGCCCGGAGCCCGCCGGCGAGGAGCTGGAGGGTGTCGCCGAGCTGCTGGTCGAACTTCGTCCGCCGCTTTCCGGCCAGGAAGCCGAGCACAAGGTGCCCCACGAAGGGGGCGAGGATGATGAGCAGGACGGACAAGGCGGGCACGCCGATCACCAGGCCCACCAGGGCGCCCACGATTGCACCGGCGATCACGAGGACAATGAATTCGGCCTGGCTGAGCCGGACCCCGGCCGTTTCCAGTGCCTCCCGGTTGTAGAGGCGGACATTCCGGGAGGCCAGGAACCGGTCCAGGGCGCCGACGGTGATGTTTGCCAGGCGTGTCAGCCGTGAGGGCGGATCAAAGGCGAACGGCCGGCGCCGGCTGAGCGCGATCTCCGGAGCACCGGGTATCAGTATTGCCACACCCAGCAGCAGCGGTGCGAGGAACAGGAGCGCGGCCCCAAGGGTCATCAGCACGGCGCCCCCTAGGCCATTCCGTGGCCGGAGTGGGCCGCGTGGCCGCCGTGCCGGCCAGGGCCGGCGGGCCCGCTCTGCCCGGCAGGCCCGCCAGTTCCGGGACCCGCGGGCGTGGCGAAAACGGCGGGCGAGACATGGATTCCGAGGTCCTCGAAGCGGTCGATGAAGCGCGGGCGGATGCCCGTAGCAACCGGCCGTCCGAGGAAGCGGCCCTGGGCGTCGACGCCGGCCGAGTAGTCGAAAACGAAGGCGTCTTGCAGGGTGACGATGTCGCCTTCCATGCCCTGCACCTCGGTCACATGGGTGATCCGGCGGCTGCCGTCCCGCAGACGTGAAATCTGGACGATCAGGTTCACGGCCGAGGCTATCTGTTCCCGGATGGCCCGCAGCGGCAGGTCCATGCCAGCCATCAGCACCAGGGTTTCCAGGCGCGCCACGGCGTCACGCGGGGAATTGGAGTGCACGGTGGACAGGGAACCGTCGTGGCCGGTGTTCATGGCCTGGAGCATGTCCAGCGATTCGCCGCCGCGGACCTCACCCACCACGATGCGGTCCGGGCGCATACGGAGCGAGTTCCTCAGCAGTTCGCGGATGGTCACTTCGCCCTTGCCCTCGGTGTTGGGCGGACGGCTTTCCAACCGGACCACATGTTCCTGCTGGATCTGCAGCTCCACGGCGTCCTCGATGGTGACGATGCGTTCGTCCGAGGGCAGGAACGAGGAGAGCACGTTCAACAGCGTGGTTTTCCCCGTGCCCGTTCCGCCCGAGACGATGATGTTGAGCTTGGCCTTGACGCAGGCATTGAGGAGCTCCGCCATTTCCGGCGTCAAGGTTCCGTAGTCGATCAGGTTCCGGACGGTGAGAGGCACCTTGCTGAACTTTCGGATGGTCAGCGACGATCCGCCCACGGCCAGCGGCGGGATCACCGCGTTGACGCGGGAGCCGTCCTCCAGCCGGGCATCCACCAGGGGTGAGGACTCGTCAATGCGGCGGCCCACCTTGGATACGATGCGCTCGATCACCTTCCGCAGGTGTTCTTCCGAGCTGAAGCGTGAATCGGCCAGCGTGAGGTGACCCTTGCGTTCCACATAGATCTGGTCCATCCGGTTGACCATGATTTCAGTGACGGCGGGGTCGTCCAACAGCCGCTGGAGGGGGCCGTAGCCCAGCACGTCGTCGGCAACGTCCTGGACCAGGCGCGTCCGTTCCTCGGAGGAGAGCGGCACCTGTTCGGCGTCGATGATGCGGGTGAGCTCCTCACGGGCCGACGTCCGGAGCTCCAGTTCGGTGATGGCCGAGTCGTTGAAGCGGGCACCCATGCGCTCGAACAGCGCCGTGGCCGCCCTCTCCTTCAGCGCGGCGAAGGCGTCCACGGGCTGCTGGGCTTTCGGTTTCGCCTCTTCCGCATGGTCCGTCCCGGCGGAAGGTACGACGACGGCGGCAGCCGGTGCCGCCGTCGTCGTCCGCTTGTCGGTCCTCACCGGAGCCCACGGTTTCGGCTGCGGGGCCGGCAGTTCCGGGCGTTCCCGCTCCAGCGTTGCGGTGGCGGTGCGGGAGGATGGCGATGCCGCGGAAGCGGCCTGGGTGAGTGACGGCGCCTGCGACTTCGCTTGTACCGCACTGATGCGTTCTGAAAGTTTCATCTAGACCACTACCCTTCGGTGCAGTTTGCGTTGGGATTTGGCCCGCCAGGCGGGGTTGAAGCGGTCGACGAGCTGGTTCAGGCTCTTGGTTGCCGGGTCCTTGGCCGATTCCTGGAGGACGGGGATGCCGCGGTTGGTGGACAGAGCGACGGCGCGGGACCGCGGAATGCTGACGTCGACGGGCGCGCCGATGGTCGATTCGAGGTCCTGGACGGTCAGGCCCAGCTTGGAATCGGCCATGTTCAGCACCACGTGCCGGGTCTCAGGGAGGATCTCCAGCTGGCGCAGCACGTCCAGGCCCGAACGCAGGCCGCGGACGCTGGGAATGTCCATCCCGCTCACCCACACCACATCCGTGCACTGTTCCATGGCGGCCAGCCCGATTTCGGGAAGGCCCGGCGCGGTGTCTACCACAACGTACTGGAACTGCTCCGATAACTGTTCTAGCAGCCGGCTGACCTGTTCCGGGGTGATCTCGTCCGCGTCGACGGGGGTTGGCGGAGCGCACACGGCGTAGATGCCGCCGGGGTGGACCGTCAGGAAGGCCTTCAGGACCAGTGAGTCCTGGCTCGCCGCGGGGGATACCGCGTCCGTGACCGTGTGCTGCGGGTCGAGGTAGAGCCCGGAGGCGACGTCGCCGAACTGCAGGTCCAGGTCCACGATCACCACACTCATCGGGGCGATCTTGCCCAGGCCGATGGCGATGTTGGTGGCGATGGTGGTTTTGCCCACCCCGCCCTTGGGGGAGAAGACGCCGATGACAAGGCCCTTGTTGGATTCCGTCATTGGCGGGACGGCCTGAACACGGTACCTGCTGGCGAACGATTGGTTGGCGCGTTCCAGCAGGACCCGGATCTGGGCGGGATCGGAGCCGGGGGAGAGGATGTCCCTGATGCCCGCGCGCATTGCCTGCAGGATGAAGTCCGGGTCCGGTTCGGCGGCGAGGATGACGCTGAGTTCCGGGAACCGGACGTTCATCACCGTGGCAAACCGGAGGGCTTCATCCACAGGGACGTCGGGTCCCAGGATGAGCACCTCGGGCAGTTCCTGGTTGAGGGCTGCAAACAGGTCGTTGGGATCGGCGGGCAGCAGGCTAGTGAAGAAGGTCTGCACGCCGCCTTGGAGACCGCCGGCAACGGCCTGGCGGAGGCGGCCGTCGAAATCGGCGTCCGGCGTGATGAGTGTGAAGCGGCTCATTTGTAGACGTCCGGACGGATCATGATGCGCGGGCCGTTGTCCTCGGCGTCGAGCGGCTCGCGGCTGAGCCAGATGGACGAGAAGTCGGTCATTTCCGAGGCGAAAACGATCTTTGCCGCGTTGATGTCGTTGACCGCCACGGTGATCATCAGCGAGCCGGTCGGAAGGTTCACGTCGCGAGGATTGGGTTCGGCACCGGCGCTCGCCGACGGTGCCGGGTTTGCGGCTGCTCCCTCGGGCGCACGCTGCACGGCGGTGACCAGGACCTTATGGATGGACAGCTGGGTAGTTTCCTTGTCGGCTTTCGACTCGATGCCGCCGGAGCGCATGGTGATGAAGATGCCCACGTGGTCGCCGGGCTGGAGGCGCCCGCCCACCACACGCTGCGGCTCCAGCTGGAAGGAGACTTCCTGGAGACCGGCCGGTACCTTGACCGAACCGGAGGTCTGGAGGTCTTCGGGGTCGACGAGCTTCTCCGCCAGCAACTGTTCGCCCGGGACGAGGTCAGCGGCGGCTACCTTTCCGTCGGAATCGTCCAGGGTTTCCAGAGCGGATTTCGCGACGGCGGTGCCCGGCACCTGCTCCAGGGCCACGGAGGCTTTCACTGTGTCCACGGTTGCGCCGGCGGGGATGGCCTTGGTGACCACGAGAACGCCCACCGGGTCCAGGTCCTTGACGGCGCGCTGGTCAGCACCCTGGGCGTACGTGACGACGAGGACTGCCCCGACGATGGCTAGGAGGACTGCCACCACTCCTGCCAACAAACGTGACTTCACTGACTGCTCCTGTGTTTGCGGGAAATGTGGGGGTTCATGAGCTACTTGCTGAGGGCAACGACGGTTGCGCCGTCCGGGTTTAGGGGGCCGAGTGTGTAGCCATTGGCCAAGGAAACGTACTTGACGAAGGTTCCGATGATTCCGCGGCAAGGTTCCTTGCACTCAAGACTGGCCGGGACGTCCGGCGTTCGGTTGCGGAACGTGTAGGGAAGCCCCGAGCTGCCGACCTTCCACCCGGCCACCTTGAACGCGGCGAACGTGGTCAGTCCGTAGATAGCGTTGGTTCCGGTTCCGGTCACTGAATTGAAGATCGGCAGCAAAACGAAGACATCCTTACCGGCGTTCATGTCCGCCGCCCAGCCGTTCAGCGTGGCCTCGCAATTTGGCGGGGCATTGTTGCCGGTATCTCCTCCGGCGGTGCTCTTGGCGATGTCGATGAAGGCGCCGCATTGGCCGGTATCTTGTTTGAGGCCACCGAAGCCGCCCTCTACGAATGCACCCGAGGGCCCGTAATTGCAGTCGATGTTGGCGTTTTTTCCATGCAACTGGAGTAACTGCATGATGTCCGTGCTGTTGCGAACCTGGCAGATAGACACGGTGATCGGAAAGGGTGTGGTGCCCTTCTCGGGGCTGCCCCACACCACTGTTGAAGGGGCATTGACTTCGGCGGAGTCCATGCCCAGCACACGGGCAAAGAAGAGCGAGACTTCGTTGGGAGATTTGCCGGCTTCCTGCGCGCCGGCTGTGACGGTGACGGTGCGATTGGTCGCACTGAGCGCTATGGATTTGATGTGGCTGAGGCCGTCGTTGGCGTTGCTGTTGGTGAGGGTCGCTGCCAGGGTTGACGTAGCGGAGCAGTCGGGATCAGTGGCGCTCTTCGCGCATTTTTGGGCGATGGCCAGGGCTGCCGCGTCGGCACCGTTGCGAAGCTGCGTCCGCTCGGCGTAGAGCATTCCGACGTCTACGGCGATCGCTCCGAAGCCTAGAAGCACCACCAACAAAATGGCCACCAGGACGCTCACGGCGCCGCGTTCGCCGTCGTGGTTGTTGTTCTGTTGTCCGTTCCGGCGGTGGTGCCGGGGGGTCAGCCTCCGCATAGCATGGCTCCCTTACCGGTCATGGGAAAGGGGCCGGCGATGCCGGTCATGGTGGAGAGGTTGTAGCTGATGGTGACGGTGATGCGGTTACCCGGTGCACAACTGGTTGTGCCGGTGTCGAGATTCTTGAAGACGATGTTCGTGTCCTTCAGCCCGGGCTGAAGCGATACCGCAGTATCCCTCGCAGCCTTGTTGGCATCAGAGATTTTGTTGGAGATGGCCATGACGCGCACGCCTTCGCGGGCGGCTGCGGAGAGGGAGGCCTGGGCGTTGTAGGCCCGGCTGAACTCAATGATGCCCAGGAGCAGCATGACGAGGACAGGCGCCAGGATCGCAAATTCGACCGCAACGGCTCCGCGCTCGGATGCCCTGGACATGGTGGTGCCTTTCGGTCAGGCCGATGGGGTGGTGGCGACAGACAAAGTGGCGGCGGCTTGGATGCCGCCGCCACTGGTTCGCCTGGTGATGCGAGGGGTGTGCTTACGGGGCGCAGGTTCCGCCAGCGGCCGTGGTAGCGGTCTGGGCGACAGCAGTCCACGTGCCGCCACCAACCTGGCACTTTACTTGTTCGAACATAGTGGTCAGCGTCCCGCCGAGGAGCCCGACGGCCACGATGATGACAACGGCGATGAGGGCAACCATGATGCCGTATTCAACGGCAGTTGCACCCTTTTCGTCGCTGCGGAGGCGAATCATGAGGTTGGTGTGAAGAGAAAGCATGTGGACTCCTGAGCGAGTTTGGGTGGCTGGTCCTGCACCAGCTCTGCCAAAAAAGTAGCAACCAATGTCCGGGTTTCGACGGGATCTTTGGGCATCCTGCGCTAAGCCTGCCCAATCTGCGCATTGCCTGCGGTAAACCTGTATCGTGCCTGCGTGATGAATCGGATCGTTGACCATCGCGGCACGAAGAAGGACTCCCTCAGCCGTTGGTGGCTGGGGGAGTCCTGGGTGGAGGGTGGTGGGGTAGATTCCTTTCCCCACGAAGGCCCTGAACGAGCACTCACACGCGCTCAGGGCCTTCGCCCGGTGCGAGATCCTGCTCCTCGCTGCCGGGTGGTAACGGACTCCTCGGTTCTGGGTGCCAAGGAGCCCGGGTCTGTGCGGCCAGAACTCCGGCCGTTGGGAGGCCCTAGCTAAACGCCTTGATGATGTTGATTGCTGCCGGCCCGAGGATCACGATGAACAGGACGGGGAAGATGCAAAGCAGCAGGGGAAACAGCACCTTGACCGGAAGCTTCATGGCTTTCTCTTCGGCCCGCTGGCGCCGCTTGATCCTGGATTGCTTGGCTTGCATCCGAAGTACCTTTGCAATCCCGATGCCGTATTTGTCGGCCTGGACCACCGCGCGAACAAAGCTCCGGAGGTCCTGAACAGAAGACCGTGCCGCCAGTGCAGCGTAGGCCTCCTGCCGGGGACGCCCTACCTGGATGTCCTGGAGGGTCCGGACCAGCTCTTGGGCCAGCGCTCCGGTGCCGTTTTGTCCAGCGCGAGCCATTGCGGCTTCAAATCCCAGCCCGGCTTCGACTGAGATGAGCATCTGATCGAGCGTATTGGGCAGCTCCATTTCTATTTCCTGCTGGCGCTTGATTCCCTTGTTGTAGATGAGCAGGTCCGGCAGGAAATAGAAGAACGCGGTGATTGCCAATCCCAAGGCAAACGTCTGAGGCGATGGGCTGTTGCTGAAGAGCAGCAGCCCCAACATCGCGCCGCCAAGCGCGAGGCTGGGCTTGGCAACAAGGAGCCTGTCTAGCGGCATGGACGCTGGTCTTCCGGCCAGAGACAGCCAGCGGTCGAGCTTTCCGACGTAACCGGTCGGAGTCAATCTCTTAGCAGCACCCAGGAGAGCCGGGGTCCGCTGGATGGCAGCGTTCCCGTTGACAGAGAATCCCTGCCCCAAGTTCGTTTGGACTGCCACAATACCCCGTCGGTCGATCGACACGAGCGACCATGCCAGGAAGGTTACCGGGATAACAACCAGCGCTATTAGCGCCAGGACTGTGATGTTCATTTGGAATCCCCCTAGAACTTGATCTTGACGATCCGGCTAAGCCAGAAGCCGCCGACGATGAACATGATGACGCTGACCACCATGAGGATGATCCCGACGACGTGTTCGACGAACACGTTGAGGTATCCCGGATTGATGACCCCAAGGAACAACGCAACGCCCATTGGTAGGGCCATCAAGATGTACGCCGACATCTTCCCTTCGGCGCTGAGAGACCGGATCTGGCCCTTGATGTCGCTTCGTTCGCGAATGGTCGCGGCCACTTGCTCCAGCACTTCGGCCAGGTCCCCGCCGACTTCCCTGTTGATCTGGACAGCCTGGGCAATCCACCGGAAATCTTCACTGTCCATACGATCCGCGGCGTCCTCGATGGCCACGCGTGCGTCCTTCCCAATCCGGGTCTCATTGACGATTCGGGCAAGTTCCTCCGATGTCGGAGCATCGGCTTCCTGCGACGCCGCCTCAATGGACCGCATTACGCTGTGACCGACGCGGAGGCCTCCAATCAACATCTGGATGGTGTCTGTCAGTTGGGCTTCGAACTTTCCGCGGCGCTTATCCGTAAGAATGTTGAGGACCAGTTTGGTGGCAAACGGCGTAGCTGCTGCAACGAGGAATCCGATCAGAATATGCGTCAGGAACCAGGCGAATACACCTGCGAACAGGGACCCGATTCCTACCGCCACCGTGAAGTCGGCCGGCGACATCTTGACCCCGGCGTTGTACAGCACTGCCCGGTTGTAGGGGCCGCCCGATTCGCCAATAACTCCGTCAACGGCGGTTACGGCTGATTGAGTGATGCGGCTAACTGTTGATGCTTGCGGCTGAGACGAGTTCCGGCGGCGCTCCAGAGGGATGGCACCGTAACGCGGCTTCAGCACTACAAGGAAGACCAATACCAATGCGGCAAGGCACAAGCAGATGGCAAAACCGAGGACGGCCGGCGAATCCATGATCACCGCCTCCCTGAAGAAACCGGAGCCGAAGCCGCACCGAAGACGCCCGGGGATACTGCGATGCCCAGATCAGCGAAACGATCCAGGAACCGAGGACGGATTCCTGTGGGAACCGGCTTTCCAAGGAACCTGCCTTGGGCATCCATACCTGCGGAATAGTCGAAGACGAAGGCATCCTGGAGCGTAACGATTTCTCCCTCCATGCCTTGAACTTCGGTGACATGTGTAACCCGGCGGCTTCCGTCACGCAGACGGGTTACCTGGATGATCAGGTCAACGGCGGACGCTATCTGCTCCCGGATGGCCCGCAAGGGGAGGTCCATCCCGGCCATGAGGACCAGCGTTTCAAGTCGGGCAACGGCATCGCGCGGAGCGTTAGCGTGAACGGTGGACAACGAGCCATCGTGGCCGGTGTTCATGGCCTGGAGCATGTCCAGTGATTCGCCGCCTCGGACTTCTCCGACAATGATGCGGTCAGGACGCATGCGGAGCGAGTTCCTGAGGAGTTCGCGAATGGGCACTGCGCCCTTGCCCTCGATATTGGGTGGCCGGCTTTCCAGCCGGACCACGTGCTCTTGCTGCAACTGCAGTTCCACCGCGTCCTCGATGGTGACGATCCTGTCGTCTTCGGGAATGAAGGAGGAAAGGACGTTGAGAAGTGTCGTCTTGCCTGTTCCTGTACCGCCAGAGACGATGATATTCAGCCGTGCTCGCACACATGCGCTGAGGAGCTCCGCCATTTCCGGAGTCATGGACCCCCAGTCAATGAGGTTCTGCACAGTCAAAGGGACGTGGCTGAACTTGCGAATGGTAAGTGATGGTCCGTTCACAGCCAAGGGCGGGATGATCGCATTCACACGCGAACCGTCTTCCAGCCTTGCATCGACGAGCGGAGACGATTCATCGATGCGGCGGCCCACTTTGGAGACGATGCGCTCGATTACCTTCCGCAAGTGATCGTCCGAGCTGAACTGTGATCCGGTCAGTGAGAGACGTCCGTTTCGTTCCACGTAGATTTGATCGGAACGATTGACCATGATTTCAGTGACAGCCGGATCTTCCAGTAGGCGCTGAAGCGGACCCAAGCCCATGACTTCGTCGGCAACGTCTCGGATGAGGCGACGTCGTTCTTCGGGCGAAAGTGGTACTTGCTCCTGATCGATCACGGCCGATAGTTCTTCAACGGCGCTTGCGCGGAGGTCTTCTTCGGACGCCGAGGTGTCGCCGAAACGCGTTCCCATCCGCTCAAATAGTGCGAGTGCCGCGCGTTGCTTCAGCCCGGCCAACGCGTCGACAACAGGGACGACAGGGCCGCCTCCGAGCGAGGGCGCGGTGGCGAGAGCGATTGGGCTCCCGCCGGCAGCCGCCGACGCGAAAGGAATTGAGGAAGCAGGCCCTGAGACGGGAGCTTCATCGATTGTTCCGTTGGGAGGCTGTGAGGCACCCTCCCGCTGCGTCCTGGAAAGTCGATCTGAGAGTTTCATGAGACAACCACCCGTCGGTGCAATTTGTTGTGATTAGAGGACACCCACTGGGGATCAAAGCGGTCTACCAGCTTCTTCAGGCCTTTGGTGGCCGAGTCCCTGGAAGTGCTCTGCAGAACGGGTATCCCGCGATTCGTCGAGTAGGGCAAAGTCCGGGATCGTGGCACCACTGCATCAATCGGGACCCCGATTGTCGCTTCAACATCCTGTACCGACAGTCCGCTTTTGCGATCAGCGAAATTCAGGACGGTATGCCGTCCCTGCGGCAGCAACTGGAGCTCCTTAAGGACAGTGAAACACTTGCGGAGCCCCCGGACACTGGGAACATCCATGCCACAGACCCATACGCCGTCCGTAGCCAGCTCCAGGGTCGCGAGGACGTGTTCCCCCAGACCTGGTGCGGTGTCGACCACGACGTATTTGAACTCGCTCGCCAGTTGATTCAGCAGGCGACTGACGTGGTCGGCTGTGATGTAGTCAGATTCGGATGGCGTGCGGGGAGCGCAGAGTGCATAGATGCCCGCTGGATGAACGGTCAGAAACGCCTTCAAGACCATCGAATCCTGCGATGCGGCGCCGTGAACGGCCTCCGTGATGGAGTGCTCCGGTTCGAGCTGCAATCCCGATGCAACGTCTCCGAACTGAAGATCCAGGTCTACGAGAACTACGCTCATTGGGGCAACCTTGCCTAAACCAATTGCAAGATTCGTTGCGACAGTGGTCTTCCCGACGCCACCCTTGGGTGACATGACCGCAATGACGCGCCCACGGTCCTGGTCAGGTTCTGCAGCGGGGCCCATTCCTCGCCGGCGGCTGGCAGCCGCCAGGCAGGCTCGCTCCAGGAGCACGCGCAGATCATTGACTTCAATTTCCGGTGTGACAACATCGCGGATCCCCGAATGCATGGCCTTCAGCACCAAGTCTGGGCTGGGCTCCGCAACGAGGAGGAGGCTGATCTCCGGGTACTGGAGATCAAAGACCGTAGCCAATTTCAACGCGGCTTCAGCTGTCACACCGGGTCCGAGGATCAGCACCTCCGGCGGAGCACCATTGAGCTGCTTGAACACATCATCAGGTCCGCCGGACAATACGTCCGGATTGAGAGTCTGCAGTTCTCCGTGCAAGGCCCCTGCGATGGCCTGGCGAACGCGGCCCTCGAAGTCGCGCACCGCCGTGACTGCCACGAAGCGGCTCATCAGTACAGCCCACCGAACGTCGTAACGGGAGGATCGGACTTAGCCGTGGACGCCGTCTGCTTGGACAGCCACAGAGTGCCGAACTCCGCCCCGTAGATCATTTTGGAGGCGTCGGCGTCGCTGCGGGCCACAGTCACATAGGCGGAACCGTTGGGCATAGCAACGGCATTGTCTGAGGACCCTGACTTAGCGTCCGGCTCAGCTTTCTGGACAGCCGTGATAAGTACATCGTGGAAGAGGAGCCCGGTGGACTGCTTCCATCCCTTGACTTCGGCGGGAACGTTGGCATTGTCCGGCATCGCATCCTCGGACTTGAAGGAGCTGAAGACGGTTACTTTGTCACCTGCTTCGAGCCGTCCGCCGAGGATCCGATCGGGTGCCAACAGGAAAGTGACCTCTTCCAGCCCCTCAGGTACCGGCACCGTTCCCGGCAGAAGGTCGCGAGGATCTACAAGCCTGGCTGCAAGGAGCTGCTCTCCAGGCTCCAAGGCCACGGAGGTGACTTTGCCCTCCTGCTCGCTAAGCTTGTCGAGGGCGCCCTCCGGAACTGCCGATTGAGGCATTGACTCCAGTTGGACCTTGCCGTTCAAGTCTTCGGCCTTGGTGCCGGCAGGGACAGATTCTTTGACGACGAGAACATTCACGGGATCCAGTCCCTGCAATGCCCTGTTGTCAGCTCCCTGGACGTATACAACAAGTAGTACGGTTCCAGTGATTGCCAGCAGCAGCGCTGCAATGCCTCCCAGTAGGCGTGATTTCACTTTAGATGCTCCTTCTTAGTGTGTGAGTGCATCCGTTCCGCGAGTGGAACGGTTTGTTTCTACTGCGTGAGTGCTACTCCGGATCCTCCGAAGTTGGGAGTTCCTGAGCCGCCTAATGTGAGCCCCTCGGCCAAGGAAACGTAACGGGTGAAGTACCCCTGGATACCCCTGCAGTTCCCTGTGCAGGAGGGTGCGGCCGAGTCAAGATTTGTCAGCGACGGTCCGCCGCCGAACTTGTAACCGGTGACCTTGAATGCCAAGAATCCAACCAAGGCGTATGTAGCGGGCTGCCCGTTTCCTGTCGCAGTGCTGAACACTGGAATCAGGACGGGGTCAATCAGGAGGTTGGCCAGGATGCCGTTACATTCGCTCGGAAAGTCATTGCCAGGGTCGTTGCCGATTTCCGAATTTGCGATGTCGATGTCTGCCGTGCAGCCAGTGTCCCGGTCGAGCCAGCCGAAGCCACCCTCGGCGTAGCCATTCTGCGGCGGGCATCCGGGGTAGTCCGGCGTGTTTTCGTCGTAACGCAGAAGAATGTGCGTCGGGATCGGATTGCCCGTGAAGTTGCCGGTCGAGTTCAGCTCGGCAAGCTGGCTTGGCGTTAGGTACTTCTCGAACACGCATTGGCTGATGGTCCAAGGAAGGGTTGTGGCTTGGCTCGGTGCCCCCCACTTAGCCACCGCCACAGCCCGAATATCTGCCGTATCGAACCCCATTGCACGAGCGAAGAAGAGGGAAAAGCTGTTCACCCCGGAGCCGGCCTGTCGCGTGTTGGTTTCAACCCGCACCGATGTGGAGGTAGGGAACGTTATGGACGCAATCCCGCTGGAACTGTCGTTGCTATTGCTGTTGGCGAGAGCACTTCCCGTCGCGTTATAGCTGCCGCATGATCCTTTGCCGCAGTCATTTGCAATTGCCAACGCGGAAGCGTCGGCTCCATTCTGCAGTTGAGCTTTTTCCGCATACATGGCGCCGACGTCAACGGCGAGTGCCCCGAACCCCATCAAGACGACGAGGAGCACGGCTACGATGACGGACGCGGCGCCGCGCTCGTCGCGCTTTCCTGCACACACGGCCCGATAGCGGGCGAGACGTTGTGGAATCAACCGCCGCATCGCATTACTCCTACTCCAGACATGGACAGCGGGAAAATTACCGGCTGGCCGAAGAATCCGGCGTCCAGGAAGCCGGTCATTGAGGACATCGTCACCTTGGTGGTGACCGTGACATTTGTGCCGGACGTACAGCTGCCCGCATTGTCTGTGACCGTCACTGGGAGTCCCGAGAGGGACGGTGCCGCCGCTAAGGCCACGGCGCTTACGTTTAGTGATGAGTCGCTGTGATGAATGGCTGCGTACCTGGCCCCTTCACGGGCCGCCTGGGTCAGTGAGACCTGGACATTTAGCACTCGGCCGAATTCGATGATTCCGATAAGAACCAGTAGCAGCAGCGGGAGAACGATCGCCATCTCAACGGCCACTGCGCCGCGTTCTTTCCGTTTTGACTTCAAGACCGTCTCCCCAAACCTTTTGTTAGAGCGGTGAATTTTTCCTTTAAGTGGATTGGGCCCTGACGGCGGTTATGCCCACCGCCAGAGCCCAATGCTTCGTCAGCCCAGTGGAGCAATCTCCTAGAGAGCTGTGGAAACAGAGGTGAAGAGGTCGGCGATCTTCGGGCCGAGTACTATGACTGCGGCCATTACGACGACGGCGATGAAAGCGACCATGATGCCGTACTCGACCATCGTGGCGCCTTTTTCCTCTTGCAGCCTTCCCTTTGCCGCGTGAATTACGGCCGTGAGAGTTGCGATGAATGAGTTCATGACTTGCTCCTTGATTGAGACCAAAATTTAGACCTTCGATTCCGGCCACTCGAAGAGTTCCCAAGCCGGGTAGAAGGGGCTTGCTGCGGTGGTCGTGTAGACCACCGCAGCCAAGGAGCCTAGATGGCAGTCGAAACTGCCGTGAAGAGGCCGGCGATCTTCGGGCCGAGGATAATGACGGCGGCCATGACCAGGACTGCGATGAAAGCGACCATGATGCCGTACTCGACCATTGTGGCGCCCTTCTCTTCGCGGGAAAGGCGGTCCTTCACGCCGGCGATAAAGGCAACCATGGAGACCAGTGCTGAGTTCATTTTCGTGTTCCTTTTGTGAGTGCTGAATTGGTTTCGAATTCCCCGCTCCCCCCAAGAAGGCGTTGCTGGAACTTCGATGCACTAAGGAATACAGGAGTCACAAATAGCCCCACAATGAGTGGATGTACTCGTCTTTTAGACACCAGAATCGGGCGTCTACTTGGTGTTACATCCCCATAACCGCGCTACCCAAGTACGCGACTACTTGGTGTACTTGGAAACGGCTATCGGGGGAAGACTGTGGGCAGGAGAATCCGCCCGATCTCTGTACCCCACAGCACTGCCAGGACGCATCCGGCGAACATGGACGGACCGAACGGCACAGCGCTCTTCCGCCCCGCAAATCCGCCTGTAACAAGGAGAACACCGGTAACAGCGCCCACAATAAAACCAAGGGCTATACCCAGTATCAGGTGGCCCATTGAGAGGTAGCCAAGGTACAAACCAAGTGGTGCTGAGAGCTTGACGTCGCCCATGCCCATTCCGCGGGGGGAAATGAGGGCCAAAATCAGGTAAATCACGAAACTTATGGCGCATCCGATTGCTGCCACCAGCAGGTTTCCCCATCGCTGGTTCGTGCCGGCGTCCAAAACCAGCAGCACGAGTCCTATTCCGAGAGCGGGAACGACGATCCTGTTGGGCAATAGCTTGTGCTGAAGGTCGATCCGGGAGAGAACAAGTCCAGCTGCGCAGAGGAAGAGAAAGCCGGGCAGCGACCAGGACCAACCGAACCGCCAGGCCATGGCTCCGAAAAGCACCCCGGTAGAAACTGCGCCGGCTGCATCGTGCCAGCGCACGTGCCCTAGCTCGATACCGGGCAGCATTCGGCGCGTGACGTGAAGGGCAGCGGGTGCCACTGCGAGGCCTAGGAGGGCGCAGGCGATTATCAACAGGGCGGCCAGGGGCATATCAGTCAACGGGGCACCTAAGCTCGGAGTTATTCGTGGTCCACGCCGCCGGACCCGAGCATCAGGACCGGCGCAGGCTGGCTACCTAGAGCCTATTTTGACCAGTGGCCTCTGTACCCGCTATTCTTGATAGTCGTTGTGCGTGTCCTTTCTCGATGATGCGTGCCCGCTGAGAATCCGGTTGCAGGATAACTACTCCTCGGGCACATTCGAGACTTCTGGACCACTGGATTCTTGGAGCCCTCACCTCTGTTCCGGTAGCGCATAGATAGTAGGTGCACACGCTTACGTGACACCTAAACAAGAACGCCAGAACAAGAACGAGGCAAACACCGTGCGTACGTACACCCCGAAGCCCGGCGATATCAACCGCCAGTGGCACGTCATTGACGCCACCGACGTTGTCCTTGGTCGTCTCGCCAGCCAGACCGCAATCCTGCTGCGCGGCAAGCACAAGGCCACCTTTGCTCCCCACATGGACATGGGCGACTTCGTCATCATCATCAACGCCGAGAAGGTTGCCCTCACGGGCGCCAAGCTCGAACAGAAGCGCGCTTACCGCCACTCCGGCTACCCGGGTGGTCTGACCTCCGTCAACTACGCGGAGCTGCTGGAATCCAACCCGGTCCGCGCCGTGGAGAAGGCCATCAAGGGCATGCTCCCGAAGAACTCCCTTGCTGCACAGCAGCTGGGCAAGCTGAAGGTTTACCGCGGTGCAGAGCACCCGCACGCCGCCCAGCAGCCCAAGACTTTCGAAATTTCCCAGGTCGCCCAGTAGTCCTGGCCACCAACAACTTATCTATACAAGGAGAATCGTGGCTCAGAACGAAGAACTGACCACCGAGGCCGTTCCGGCTGAGGAAAACCTGACCAGCTACACCTCGGAAAGCGGTCCTGCGGAAGCAGAAGCGCCGAAGAAGGAACGCCCGGCACTGACCGTTGCCGGCGCAGCTGTTGGCCGCCGCAAGGAAGCCGTCGCCCGCGTCCGCATCGTCCCCGGCTCCGGCAAGTGGACCATCAACGGCCGCGAGCTGGCGAACTACTTCCCGAACAAGCTGCACCAGCAGGACGTCAACGAGCCCTTCAAGATCCTCGATCTTGACGGCGCCTACGACGTCATTGCCCGCATCCACGGTGGCGGCATCTCCGGCCAGGCCGGTGCACTGCGCCTCGGCATCGCCCGTTCACTGAACGAGATCGACACCGAGAACAACCGCGCCACCCTGAAGAAGGCCGGTTACCTGCGTCGTGACGCCCGCGTCATCGAGCGCAAGAAGGCTGGTCTCAAGAAGGCCCGTAAGGCTCAGCAGTACTCCAAGCGCTAATCACGCTTCCCGGAAGCCCGTCCCGCCACTCAGCGGGGCGGGCTTCTTTTGTTGGCCGGTGTTTATCGGGCTAACTCGTAATAAGCAGCCCCGCCAACTTGTTCGCCGACGAAATTTTCTCTCACCCAGAACAGAATCTTGGCTGACTCTCCACGGCCCTCCAACGTCAATGGCGGCAGATTCTGAAACGCGAGGGACTCAACCCGACCGTCCTTGACGAGGCCTTGGAACTGCTCCAGAGTCGGATACGGATCTGTGCCGTCGAAGCCACCCAAGGGGAGTACCGCGCGTCCGGACTGCAGTTGGTAGTTTGCGGCCGTCTCGGAACCGATTACCGCCGCAGCCCATGTCTGGCTCGGGGGAGTTTCCCGCAGGCGACGTATCAGTTCCGAGTCGGGCGAGTCGCCAAACATCACAGACAAGTAGCTGTCGGGGGTTTTGGGCGAGGCGCGTTCCCTGTCGTCCGTGCGCATGCCGAAAATGCTCGGCCCGGCAATGACGCCGGCACCCACATGGCCGCTCAGGACTGTGTTCACGGACCAAAGGACGGGGCCACAGAGGAGGACGGCTACCGAAATCATGCTGACCGCCCGTTTGATTACCTGTCCAGGCGGCCGCAGCAGTATCCCACCAATGGCAAGGCTCCACATCACGACGACAGCGACGGGGAAGCCCGGGAAATCCGCGGTGGACCTGACAGCCGTGACAAACGCGAAGACCATGCCAGCGGCGAATGTTGCGGCCGCCGCGAGACGAATATTGCTGTTGTCCAGACCCCGGAGGAAGTGCATTAAGGCCACCGCAGCCAAGCAACATAACGGAGGCACGGCGGAGAGCACGTAGTAAGGGTGCAGGATGCCGGACATGAATGCCAGGACCGTTGCCGAACAGCAGAACCAGACGGAGCACATTAGCAGGAGGACTCTTGACGTGAGTCCGCCTTCACGCCGCCTCAGCAACCACACTGAAATGCAAAGTCCAGCCAACGCCAGGGGCAGAAACCAACCGAACTGTCCTGAGAATTGAGGCTGAAGGAATCGTTGAAATCCAACGTCCAGCTTCTCATTTAGCCCGCTGCTGAGTCCGGAACCCATTGTTCGGCTTGCGTCCTCGCCCGTTAGTCGGTCCAAGCCGTTGTATCCCATGGTGAGTTCGATGACGCTGTTATTCCTCGAACCGCCGATAAACGGGCGGTCTGCGGGACTGGTCAACTGGACAATTGCTAACCACCATCCAGCTGCGATGGCGGACGCAGCTAGGGCCAGCGCCAAATGCAACAAGCGTCTGATGACTGAAACGCGTGTGAACACCAAGTAGGCGACGGCCACCCCAGGCAGGACCACGAGCACTTGTAGCTGCTTAGTCAGAAATGCCGCCCCCGTTAGCGCGCCCGCCAGCACGAGCCACCGCAGTTGGCCACGATCAATAGACTCTAAGGTGCAAAAGACAATGCCAATCATGATCAGCGTCAATAAGGCGTCCGGGTTGTTGTAGCGGAATATCACTGTGGACACTGGCATAACCGCCAAGAACGTCCCGGCGAACAGTCCCGTGGCCGCGTCCAAGCGCTTCTCCACCAAGCGATACAGAAGGTAGACGCTCAAGACTCCCATCACTGATTGTGGCAGGAGGAGGCTCCACGAACTTAGTCCGAACACCCGGGCCGAGAGCGCCATAATCCAGATGCTGAGAGGTGGTTTATCTACCGTGATCGCATTTCCTGGGTCCGAGGATCCAAATAGGAATGCAGTCCAATCGAGCGAACCCGACATAGCAGCAGCGGAGTAGTACGCATTGGCCCACCCGTTTCGATCCAGGCCCCAGGTGTAAAGAACCGCAGCGATCGTAAGAAGGGCCATCAACGCGGGACGCTGCCACGATGGGGATTCCTGAGGACCTCTGAAGAATTGAATGACAGGTTTCAACTTGGACGCTAGCCGCCAATGATCGCCTATTGCCGACGGCACGGCCTGTGCGGCTAGGCGACTCACAGTGCCGGCTCTTCGGATGGGGTCAGGTTAAGGGCATGCACCGGCTCATTGGAACCCCGCGTGCGAAACACCCAGAGCCGAAGCAGTACGAATCTCATCAGCGTAGCCAGGACGTTGGCCGCGGTTAGGACGATCAGCTCATGGCTTGGTGTTGCGTCCAAGTACACAGTGTGGAGTGCTGCCAGTGAAGAGGAAGTGATGGTCCAAGCCAGCAGAAACACGATCAGGCCCTGGAACTGTTGGGTGAAAAGCCTCGCTGGACCGCTGATGCCGAAAGTGAATCTGCGGTTGGCCGCGGTATTGCCGACGGCTGTTAGCAACAGCGACATGAAATTCGCCTGCTGCGCCCCCAGCGGTCCCTGAAGGATGAGGTAGAGCAAAGCGAAAGCGATGGTGGAGGCCGCGCCGACGAGTCCGAATCGCAGGACCTGACCAAAGAAGCTTGGCCGCTCCGGCGGAACAAATGGCCTGCGCCCAAGTTCCGCATAGATGGCCTGAACAGGAATGGACCCCTTCATGAGCGCGCCCCCAACCCTGACCAGGCCCCGGAGGTCATCCAAAGCCGTCTGCATAATGTCTACGCGGCTATCAGGATCGTCAACCCAGTCCACGGGTATCTCGTGGATCCGGAGCCCTGAGCGTTCAGCGATTATGAGCAGTTCGGTATCGAAGAACCAGCCGTTGTCCTCCACAAGCGGGAGTAGCTTCTTCGCTACGTCCGCTCGAATGGCCTTGAAACCGCACTGTGCATCCGAGAACTTGACCTGCATAGTCCGCTTGAGAAGGAAGTTGTAGCAACGGGATATGAATTCCCTTTTGGGGCCGCGGCTGACTCTGGAGGTAGCGCCCAACCTGGTGCCGATCGAGACGTCGGAGTGGCCGGACAGAAGAGGCGCAACCAGCGGCGGCAGTGCAGCTAGGTCCGTAGAGAGGTCGACATCGAGGTATGCCAAGACTTTTGCAGACGAGGCCCCCCACGCATCCCTCAGCGCAAAGCCCCGGCCTTTTACCTGGAGCCTGCGATATACAACGTTGGGCAGTTGCGCTGCCAAGCGCATGGCAATGGCGGCAGTATTGTCGGTGCTGGCATTATCCGCAATTGTAATTTGCCACGTTGAAGGCATGTCTTGCGATAAGTAATTGGAGAGCTTCGTGATGCTTCTTTCGAGCACCGACTCTTCGTTAAAGACCGGTACAACGATTTCGAGCGCCAGGCCCCCAGAGCTAGGTGTCATGCCTCGAATGCTAGAGAGACACTAGTAGCCCTGACGAGGGGTTTCGGGAAAGACGAGTACAAAGTGCGGCATATCCAAGTAGTCCAAACGAGTAGCCTCTTGGGGCTGCGTACTACCTGTGCATCACCTGTAGCCACAAGCGTGGTGAGGAACAACCCAGCCCAATGGGTCCATCGTCTAAACTTGACCCGATGTCTAGATTATTTGGAACAGATGGTGTCCGGGGCCTGGCTAACGGCCTGCTCACAGCAGAGCTGGCGATGCAGCTGGCGCAAGCGGCCGCCGTCGTACTCGGCCACGACCGCACAGCCAACGGCGCCCGGCCGCGCGCCGTGGTGGCTCGCGATCCGCGTGCCAGCGGCGAGTTCATCTCGGCGGCCGTCTCGGCGGGACTCTCCAGTTCCGGCATCGACGTCTACGACGCTGGCGTCCTCCCCACCCCTGCCGCCGCCTATCTGGTGGCCGACCTCAACGCCGACTTCGGCGTCATGATCTCCGCCTCCCACAACCCGGCGCCGGACAACGGCATCAAATTTTTCGCACGGGGCGGCCAGAAGCTGCCTGACGAGGTGGAAGATGCTATCGAGGCGCAGATGGGCAAAGATCCTGTCAGGCCCACAGGCAGCGACGTAGGCCGCATCCAGACCTTCTCCGACGCCGAGGACCGCTACATCGTCCACCTCCTCGGGACCCTGCCGCACCGCCTCGACGGGCTGAAAGTGGTCCTCGACTGCGCCCACGGTGCAGCCAGCGGCTGTTCACCGCAGCTCTTTAACGACGCCGGCGCCGAGATCGTGGTCATCGGCGCCGAGCCGGACGGCCTGAACATCAACGACGGCGTGGGCTCAACCCACCTCGGTGCCCTAAAGAAGGCAGTGGTGGAACACGGTGCCGACCTGGGCATCGCCCACGACGGCGACGCCGACAGGTGCCTTGCCATCGACCATGAAGGCAACGAGGTGGACGGTGACCAGATCATGGCCATCCTCGCCCTCGCGCTGAAGGAATCCGGCAAGCTCAAGGACAACGTCCTGGTGGCCACCGTCATGAGCAACCTCGGCCTGAAGATCGCCCTCCGCAACGCAGGCATCAGCATCCGCGAAACGGCAGTGGGGGACCGCTACGTTCTCGAGGAAATGCGCGACGGCGGCTACAACCTCGGCGGCGAACAGTCGGGCCACGTGATCTTCGCCGACCACGCCACCACGGGCGACGGCCTCCTGACCGGCCTGCAGCTGGCAGCCCAGGTGGCCCTCACAGGCAAGCCCTTGAAAGAGCTCGCCACAGTGATGACCAAGCTTCCGCAGCTGATGATCAACGTCAAGAACGTGGACAAGGCCCGCGCCGGCACCGATGAGGGTGTCCTGGCCGCTGTGGCAGAGGCTTCCGCGGAACTCGGCGAGACCGGCCGCGTGCTTCTGCGGCCGTCGGGAACCGAAGCCCTGGTGCGCGTCATGGTGGAAGCTGCTGACATGCCCACCGCCGAGCGCATCTGCAAGCACCTTGCCGCCGTGGTGGAAGAGCGCCTGGCAGTAGCGCCGGCCGTCTAACCCGGACCCCGAGAAACAAAAAAGTGGTCCGCCTCCAGCCGGAGGCGGACCACTTTTGTTATGCCCAGGAACCTAAGGCCGGCGGCTGTCGCTCTGGAGTGCGTCACGGATTTCGGTGAGGAGTGCGATCTGGGGGTCCTCGGCGGCCTCTTCCTTGACTTCGGTACCAATACCAAGCCGGCGGTTGCGGCGTTCGATCATGTGGTTCATCGGCATGATCACCACGAAGTAGATGGCTGAGGCGATGAGCAGGAACGAAATGATGGAGGAGATGACGGAGCCATACATGAATCCCTCCCACTGCATTTCTTCAATGCCCTTGGCGCTGAACAGGCGGCCGATCAGCGGAGTGAGCAAGCCTTCAACGATAGAGGTCACGACGGCGCTGAAGGCGGCACCCATGACCACTGCGACGGCAAGGTCTACGACGTTGCCCTTCACGATGAAATTCTTGAATCCGGTCAACATACGACCAAAGCTAGCGCGGCGTTGTGAACACGGTGTGACAAGAACGTAATTTCACGGGACGTGTCGCGGCTCACAAACGAGCGGCAAGCTACAAGTACGCCGGTGCCGCTTCCAGCCCGAAGTACTCCTCCAGCGTCGCGATGCCCTTGGCGGCCATGTCCGTTGCCGCCTCCACGCCGATGTACCGCAGGTGCCAGGACTCGTAGTAGTAGCCCGTGATCTGGTGGAACATCCAGGGGTACCGCACCACGAAGCCGAAGCGGTGGGCGTTGGCTTTGGCCCACACAGCGGCCGGCTGCTCGGCGAAGCACGGCTGGAAGCTGCACGCCCCGCCGCCGTCGCCGATGTCAAAGGCCCAGCCTGTCTGGTGCTCCGAGAACCCGGGCCTGGCCGAAGCCGTGTCCGCCTCGGCCTGCCCCCTGGACGCCACATAGCCGTTGTACGTTGCCACCTGCGTGCCGTAGGACCGGTAGCCGCTCGCGAGGGTCAGGGTGACTCCGTCTCCCGCCGCCGCGGCGAACATCTGCTCCGCGGCAGCCGCCGTCGTGCTGTTCAGCTGAGCCGACTCGCCCGAAACAGCAAGCGCAATGTTGGGCTGGACCAGGTCCGCCGGGACGTAGTCTGCGGGGGAGAGCGGCCGGTGCTTGTTGACCACCAGCCACGGACTGGCGGGATCCGTCAGCGAATGCTGCTGGGCCAGTCTGGCGGCGGGCGACGTAGGCGTCGGTGCGGCGCTGGGAGCCGGGGCCGCAGCCGTTCCCGGTTCGGTGGCGGCAGCGCTCGTCTCCGGCCCTACCGACGTGGACCCGGGGGACGACGGCGTAGCCGCCTGAGAGGCGGAGGCGGACGTTGCGGACGGGGAGGACGACGACGGCGGCCGGGTTCCGCCGTCGGGCGTGCAGGCTGCCAAAGCGGTCAGCCCGGCGCCGGCGGCCAGAAGCCTTGCGACAGCCCGCCGGCTCGGCGCCGCGGAAACAGGTACGGATTCAGCAGCCCCAAGAACCGCAGAACAGTTGTGGCACACCTGTGCTAGACCTTCCGCAGCAGCATGCGGCGGATGGAGTGGTCCGCTTCCTTGGTGAGCACCAGCTGCGCCCGGCCCCGCGTGGGAAGGACGTTTTCCTCGAGGTTGGGCTCGTTGATGCGCTTCCAGATGTCGCGGGCGGTAGTCTCGGCTTCCTCGTCGGACAGCGTCGCATAGCGGTGGAAGTAGGACTCCGGCTGGGCGAAGGCGGTGGTGCGCAGCTTGCGGAACCGGTCCACATACCATTCCTCGATGTAGGAGGTCTTCGCGTCCACATAGATGGAGAAGTCGAAGAAGTCGCTCAGCGCCAGCCCCTGCTTGCCGTCGTGGCGGGGACGGGCGGGGGCCAGGACGTTCAGGCCCTCCACGATCAGCACGTCCGGCCGGCGGACCACCACTTCCTTGCCGGGCACGATGTCGTACGTGACGTGGGAGTACCAGGGAGCCCGGACCTCTTCGGCGCCGCCCTTGATCTCACTCACAAAGCGGAGGAGCGCGCGGCGGTCGTAGGACTCAGGAAAGCCCTTCCGCTCCAGGAGGTGCCGGCGCTTGAGCTCCGCCAGGGGATACAGGAAACCGTCAGTGGTGATGAGCTCCACATTCGGCGTCCCGGGCCAGCGGCGAAGCATCTCACGGAGCACGCGCGCAATGGTGGACTTGCCCACGGCCACCGAACCGGCCACGCCGATCACAAAGGGCGTGCGCTGCGTCTGTTCGCCGAGGAAGGTGGTGGTGGCGGCGTGCAGCTGGCCCGCGGCCTCCACATAGAGGTGAAGCAGCCGGGACAGCGGCAAATAGACTTCGCGGACTTCCTTCATGTCCAGCGGATCACCGAGCCCTCTGAGACGGACCACGTCCTCTTCGTTCAGAGGTTGTTCCATCTGGGCTGCGAGCCGGGACCAGGTCTGCCTGTCCAGCTCCACGAACGGGGAGACGCCCTCTCCATTCGCTTCATTGCGTTGCAAAGTCACCCTAGAGATTCTGCCCTCCGCGACGCTGAGAGCGAAATGGAGGGCGTCGCATCCGCTGTAACGGAGCCCGGGAACAGTGCCGCCGGGGCCGAGCCAGACCTCAGCGGACCCCTACTCCATATAAGCTTGGGTCTATGTGTGGAATCGTAGGATACGTAGGCCATTCGTCAGGCCGGGTAAATGTTGGCCACGGCGCGTTGGACGTTGTCCTTGAGGGACTCCGCCGTCTGGAGTACCGGGGATATGACTCGGCGGGCGTTGCCGTGGTGTCGGACGGGACAATTTCGTCTCGCAAGAAATCCGGAAAGCTGAGCAACCTGCTCGCGGAACTGGAAGCGAATCCGCTGCCGGATTCCGTCACCGGGATCGGGCACACCCGCTGGGCCACGCACGGCGGGCCCACGGACCAGAATGCGCACCCGCACCTGTCCGACGGCGGCAAGCTGGCCCTGATTCACAACGGCATCATTGAAAACTACGCCGAGCTCAAGCTGGAGCTCCTTGAAAAGGGCACGGTGTTCGCGTCCGAGACGGACACCGAGGTGGCCGCGGCGCTGCTGGGCGATATCTTCCGGAACCAGCTGAACGGCGACGCCTCCAAGGGCGGGCTGACCAAGGCCATGCAGCTTGCCTGCCAGCGCCTGGAAGGCGCGTTCACGCTCCTGGCCGTGCACGCGGACCAGCCCGACGTCGTTGTGGCCGCCCGGCGCAACTCGCCGCTCGTGGTGGGCCTGGGCGAGGGCGAGAACTTCCTCGGCTCGGACGTGTCCGGCTTCATCGATTACACCCGCCGGGCCGTGGAGCTGGGCCAGGACCAGATCGTGACCATCACCGCGGACACCGTGGAGATCACAGACTTCTTCGGCGCCCCGGCCCACGGCAAGGAATACCACGTTGACTGGGACCCGGCCTCGGCCGAGAAGGGTGGCTACCCGTCCTTCATGGAGAAGGAAATCCACGACCAGCCCGACGCCGTGGCCAACACCCTGCTGGGCCGCTCGGACCTTGACGGCAAGCTGACCCTCGATGAAATGCGCATCGACCCGGAGCACCTGAAGAAGATCAACAAGATCATCGTGCTCGCCTGCGGCACCTCCGCATACTCCGGCCAGGTGGCCAAGTACGCCATCGAACACTGGTGCCGCATCCCGACCGAGGTGGAGCTCTCCCACGAGTTCCGCTACCGCGATCCGATCGTGGACGAGAACACGCTGATTGTGTCCATCTCGCAGTCCGGCGAGACCATGGATACCCTGATGGCCGTCCGCTATGCCAAGGAACAGGGCGCCAAGACCCTCTCCATCTGCAACACCAACGGCTCCACCATTCCGCGCGAATCGGACGCCGTGCTGTACACGCACGCCGGGCCGGAGATCGCCGTCGCGTCCACCAAGGCCTTCCTGGCGCAGATCACCGCCGCCTACCTGCTGGGCCTGTACTTGGCACAGCTGCGCGGCAACAAGTTCCAGGGCGAGATCAAGGACATCCTGGCCGACCTGGGCAAGGTCCCGGCGAAGATCCAGCAGGTCCTGGACCACGCGGACGAGATCAAGGAGCTGGCCCGGTCCATGTCCGGGGCCAAGTCGGTGCTCTTCCTGGGCCGCCACGTCGGGTTCCCGGTGGCCATGGAAGGCGCGCTCAAGCTCAAGGAACTTGCCTACATCCACGCCGAGGGCTTTGCCGCCGGCGAACTGAAGCACGGCCCGATCGCGCTGATTGAGGAAGGCCAGCCGGTATTCGTGGTGGTCCCTTCCCCGCGCGGACGGAACTCGCTGCACGCCAAGGTGGTCTCCAACATCCAGGAGGTCCGGGCCCGCGGCGCGAAAACCATCGTCATCGCCGAGGAAGGCGACGAAGCGGTCAAAGCCTACGCCGAGCACGTCTTCTACATCCCGGAGACGCCCACGCTCCTGGCGCCCCTCCTGGCAGCCGTTCCGCTGCAGATTTTCGCCCTCGAACTCGCCACAGCCAAGGGATACGACGTGGACCAGCCACGCAACCTGGCCAAGAGCGTAACCGTAGAATAAGCCGCATGATTGTTGGCATTGGCGTAGACGTCGTAGACATTGAACGGTTCGGCCGGCAGCTGGAACGGACCCCCGGGCTCCGTGACAGGCTGTTCGTTCCGGCCGAGCGGGAGCTGAACACCCGCTCCTTGGCCGCGCGCTTTGCGGCCAAGGAAGCCGTGGCCAAGGTATTGGGCGCCCCGGCGGGCATGAACTGGCAGGACTGCTGGATCGGCCTTGACCAGAACGGGCCCACCATCCAGGTCAAAGGCACTGTGCTGGCCGTTGCCGAGTCGAAGGGCGTCAAGCGCTGGCACCTTTCGATGAGCCACGACGGCGGAATCGCCACGGCGACCGTCCTCGCGGAAGGCTGATGCGGACTTTCACCTGACAGCCCTGCCGCGGACCCTGCACCGATTGGACTGAATATGATCAGCGCCTATACCGGAACCCAAATACGGGAGGCCGAAAAGCGGTTCTTTCAGGCAAGCCTGAGATCCGGCACGGGCGCTGTTCTTATGCAACGCGCAGCCTATGGGCTCGCCAATGCAGTGGTCCGTGAGCTTGTCTCGCGGGGGATCCGCCCCTACGGCGCCAGCGTTGCAGTCCTGGCCGGCAAGGGCAACAACGGGGGAGACGGGCTATTCGCCGCCGCTTTCCTGGCTGCCCGCGGAATGCGTACGACGGCGGTGCTCACGGCCGGTGACGCCCATCCTGACGGCCTGGCCGCCTTTGAACGCGCCGGCGGCCGTACCCTGATCCTCACCGACCACAACGCGGGCGAGCTGGCAGCGGCGGCTGGCGGAGCCGACGTCGTGATTGATGCGGTGCTGGGGACCGGCGCCCAAGGAGGCCTTCGCGGCGCCACGGCGTCCCTGGTCGAGAAGCTGAACGGCGGGGCCCACGGATTTGTGGTGGCCTGCGACATTCCCAGCGGCGTGAACGCGGACACCGGCGAGTCCTATGACCCGGTTCTTCCGGCGGATATCACCGTGACTTTCGGCGGCGCGAAGGCGGGCCTGCTTGCCGATCCCGGCGCCGACCATGCCGGACGCGTGCTGGTCATCCCCATCGGCATCGAAACCGAACTGCCGCTGCCGGTGCTGCGTCGCCTGGAATCCGCCGACCTTGCCCGCCTGCTGCCCTCGCCGGCGCGCCGCTCCCACAAGTACACCCGCGGTGTCCTGGGGATCGTTGCCGGCTCACAGCAATACCCGGGGGCCGCCGTGCTCGCCTGCCGGGGCGCCCTCGCGGCCGGGGCCGGCATGGTCCGGTACCTCGGCCCGCCCGAGGCAACCCGGCTCGTCCGGCAGGCATGCCCGGAGGTGGTGTGCGGGCCGGACGCCGTTGCTGACGCCCACGTCCAGGCATGGCTGGTTGGCCCGGGGATCGCCGACGGAGACGACGACCAGCTGCGCCGTGCGCGCGACGCCGTGGAGACCGGACTGCCCGTGGCTGCCGACGCCGGTGCGCTGCCGGCCCTTCCCGACGTCCTGCCACCGCAGGTGGTGCTGACACCGCACGGCGGCGAGCTGGCCCGGCTCCTACAGCGCTACGGGATCGACCTGGGGCGGCAGGGCGTTGACGGCGCCACGCTCGAGGCCGTGCGGCAGGCGTCCGAACGAACCGGAGCCACCGTCCTGCTGAAGGGCGCCACCACACTGGTGGCCCCGCCGTCGGGCCCGGTTTTCAGCCAGGCGGAAGCCTCGCCGTGGATGGCCACCGCCGGAAGCGGCGATGTGCTGGCCGGGATCCTCGGCTCCCTGCTCGCCCAGCATTCGGACGACGAGGACAAATTTGACGCGTGCGGGATCTCCGCGGAACAGCGCTGGGCGGCCATCGGCGCCATGGCGGCGAGCGTGCACGGCCGCGCCGGCACCCTAGCCTCTGCTGGCGGTCCCGTGACCGCCGGTGCCATCGCTGACTACGTGCCGGAGGTGATGAGGACGCTGTAACCATAGGGCGCAAAGCGCAGGAACCATAATAGTAATCCTACTTACTAGTAGTCTGTCTAAAGATTTGTTCGTTCGCACGAGGAGTACACATGGAAGTCTGGCCCGGATCGGCATACCCGCTGGGAGCCACCTTTAACGGCACTGGCACGAACTTTGCGCTGTTCAGCGAAAGGGCCGAGAAGGTGGAACTGTGCCTCTTCGATGACGAAGGTGCGGAGACCCGGATCGAGGTCCTCGAAGTAGACGGCTACGTCTGGCACTGCTACCTGCCCCACATCCAGCCGGGACAGAAATACGGGTACCGCGTCCACGGGCCGTACGATCCCGACTCCGGGAACCGGTTCAACCCGAACAAACTGCTGATGGACCCGTATGCGAAGGCTGTGCACGGCAAGATCGACTGGGACCCGGCGCTGTTCTCCTACAACATGGGCGATCCCGATTCCCGCAACGATGCCGACTCCGCGCCGCACATGATGATGGGTGTGGTGATCAACCCGTTCTTCGACTGGGACGGCGACCACCTGCCCCGCGTCCCGTATCACAAGTCCGTGATCTACGAGGCACACGTCAAGGGCCTGACGCAGCTGCACCCCGAGGTTCCGGAGGACCAGCGCGGCACGTACGCCGGCGTTGCCCACCCCTCCGTCATCTCCCACCTGCAGAAGCTGGGCGTCACGGCGATCGAGCTGATGCCGGTGCACCAGTTCGTCAACGACGGCATCCTGGAAGACAAGGGCCTCAACAACTACTGGGGCTACAACACCATCGGCTTCTTCGCCCCGCACAACAGCTACAGCTCCACCGGTGACACCGGCCAGCAGGTGCAGGACTTCAAGGCCATGGTCCGCTCGCTGCACCAGGCCGGCATCGAAGTGATCCTCGACGTCGTGTACAACCACACCGCCGAAGGCAACCACCTGGGCCCCACCCTGTCCTTCAAGGGCATCGACAACGCCGCCTACTACCGGCTCATGGACGGCGACGAGAAGCACTACATGGACTACACGGGCACCGGCAACTCGCTCAACGTCCGCCACCCGCACTCCTTGCAGCTCCTGATGGATTCCCTGCGTTACTGGGTCACGGAAATGCACGTGGACGGCTTCCGATTCGACCTCGCCTCCACCCTGGCGCGCGAATTCTATGACGTGGACAAGCTGTCCACCTTCTTCGAACTCATCCAGCAGGACCCGGTAGTGTCCCAGGTCAAGCTGATCGCCGAGCCGTGGGACGTTGGCCCCGGCGGCTACCAGGTGGGCAACTTCCCGCCGCAGTGGACGGAATGGAACGGCAAGTACCGCGACACCGTCCGCGACTTCTGGCGCGGAGAGCCGGCAACGCTCGGCGAATTCGCCTCCAGGATCACCGGCTCCGCCGATCTCTACGAGCACTCCGGCCGCCGTCCGGTCGCCTCGATCAACTTCGTCACCGCCCATGACGGTTTCACCCTGCAGGACCTGGTGTCCTACAACGAGAAGCACAATGATGCCAACGGGGAAGACAACAACGACGGCGAATCGCACAACCGCTCGTGGAACTGCGGGGCCGAGGGCCCCACCGACGATCCCAAGGTCCTGGGCCTCCGCGCCCGGCAGCAGCGCAACTTCATCGCGTCGCTGCTGCTCTCGCAGGGTGTGCCGATGATCCTGCACGGCGACGAACTGGGCCGCACCCAGCAAGGCAACAACAACGGCTACTGCCAGGACTCCGAACTGACCTGGATCAACTGGGATAACGTGGACCAGCCGCTGGTGGAGTTCACGGCTGCCGTGAACGCCCTCCGGCACAAGCACCCCACCTTCCGGCGCAGCCGCTTCTTCGACGGCAGGCCGGTCCTCCGCGGCGAGGGCGAACGGCTTCCGGACATTGAATGGCTGGACGTTGACGGCTCCACCATGAAGCCCGAGGACTGGGACAGCGGCTTCGGCCGCTCGGTGGGCATGTTCCTCAACGGCGACGGAATCCGCGGCCGGGACGAACGCGGCCGCCGCATCACCGACGTCAACTTCGTGCTCTACTTCAACGCGCACGACGACGAAGTGAAGTTCACGCTGCCGTCCGACGAATACGCTCCCGCCTGGGACATCATCATCGACACCGCGGGACACAACGCCGACACCGAACCGGTTGAAGCCGGAGACGCACTGCCCGTTGCCGCCAAGTCCCTCGTGGTACTCCGCGCCCACAGCGTTCCGGAAACAGAGCCGGACCACTCGGTGGCGGCATCGCTCGCGGCTCTGTCCCAGACCACCACCAGCGACACTGCGGCGCTGACCACACCGGCCCTCCCCGAACCCTCGCAGACCAGGAGGATAAAGGCGAAAGGCAAGGATTCATGAAGACACCGGTCTCCACCTACCGGCTCCAGATCCGACCCTCCTTTACCCTCCAGGACGCTGCGGCCCAGGTCCCCTACCTGAAGTCGCTGGGCGTGGACTGGATCTACCTGTCGCCGATCCTGACGGCTGAGAAGGGGTCGGACCACGGGTACGACGTCACGGACCCGTCCACGGTGGACCCAGACCGTGGCGGGCCCGAAGGTCTCGACGCGGTGTCCCGGGCTGCCCGGGCCGCCGGCATGGGCGTACTCGTGGACATTGTGCCCAACCACGTGGGGGTGGCGTCGCCTTACCAGAACCCCTGGTGGTGGTCCCTCCTCAAGGAAGGGCGGAAGTCCCGTTATGCGGAAGCGTTCGACGTCGACTGGGACTTTGCCGGCGGACGCATCCGGCTCCCTGTGCTGGGGAGCGACGACGAACTGGACAAGCTGGAAGTCCGCGACGGCGAGCTCCGCTACTACGACCATCGGTTCCCGCTGGCGGACGGCAGCTACACCGAAGGGGACGACCCCCGCGACGTCCACGCCCGACAGAACTACGAACTGGTGGGCTGGCGCCGCGCGGACAACGAGCTCAACTACCGCCGCTTCTTCGCCGTCAACACGCTGGCCGGCATCCGGGTGGAAGTCCCCCGGGTGTTCGACGAAGCCCATGCCGAAGTGGTCCGTTGGTTCCGCGAAGGGCTGGCGGACGGGCTCCGGATCGACCACCCGGACGGGCTGGCCGACCCGGAGGGCTACCTGCGGCGGCTCCGCGAAGCGACCGGCGGCAGGTACCTGCTGATCGAGAAGATCCTGGAACCAGGGGAGGAGCTGCCGGCTTCCTTTGAGTGCGAAGGCACCACTGGCTACGACGCCTTGGCGGACGTGGACCGGCTCTTCGTGGACCCTTCGGCGCAGGCGCCCCTTGACCGGCTCGACGGCAGGCTCCGCGGCGGAGAACCGGCGGACTACGAGGAGATGATCCGCGGTACCAAGCGCCGGATCACCGACGGCATCCTGCACTCGGAGGTCCTTCGGCTGGCGCGGCTTCTTCCGGCCGGAACGGTGTTGGATGGTGAGCAGGCCGCTGATGCGATCTCCGAGATCATCGCCGCCTTCCCCGTGTACCGGACGTACCTCCCGTACGGCGAGGAAGTCCTCAAGGAAGCCTGCAGCCTGGCTACGCGTAACCGGCCGGACCTCGCACCTGCGGTGGACCTGCTGCAGCCGCTGCTGCTGGATGCCGGTTCGGCGCTGGCGCAGCGCTTCCAGCAGACCTCCGGCATGGTGATGGCCAAGGGCGTGGAGGACACCGCGTTCTTCCGCTACACCCGGCTGGGCACCCTGACCGAGGTGGGTGCCGATCCCACCGAGTTCGCCATTGACCCGGCGGAATTCCACCACCGGATGGCGCGGCGCGAAGCCGAACTACCGCTGTCCATGACCACGCTCAGCACCCACGACACCAAGCGCAGCGAGGACACCCGGGCACGAATTTCCGTGATCTCCGAGTTCGTGGCGGAATGGGAGCAGATTCTGGCCAAGCTGCAGGAACTGGCCCCGTTGCCTGACGGGCCGTTGGCCAGCCTGCTTTGGCAGGCCATCGCCGGGGCGTGGCCCGCCTCCCGGGAACGCCTGCAGCAATACGCCACCAAGGCCGCCCGCGAGGCCGGCAATTCCACCGACTGGCTGGACCCGAACGAGGCGTTTGAGCAGAAGCTGGCTGCCGCCGTCGACGCCGCGTTCGACAACCCGGAAGTGCGTGCGGAACTGGAGGCCTTCGTGGCTCTCCTGGAACCGTACGGCGCCGCGAACGCGCTGTCCGCGAAACTGGTGCAGCTGACCATGCCCGGCGTCCCCGACGTGTACCAGGGCACCGAGTTCTGGGACCGCTCGCTCACTGATCCGGACAACCGCCGTACCGTCGACTTTGCCGCGCGGCAGCGGGCGCTGAACGCGCTCGACGCCGGCGAGCGTCCGGCGTCGTACCGGGACGACTCCGCCAAGCTGATGGTGACCTCACGGGCGCTCAGGCTGCGGCGGGACCGGCCTGAGCTCTTCACGGGCTATACGGCAATCACCGCTTCCGGGCCGGCCGCGGAGCACGTGGTGGCATTCAGCCGCGGCGCCGGTGAGTCTGCCGGCGCCCTGACGCTGGTCACCAGGCTGCCGCGCAGGCTGGAACAGTCCGGCGGCTGGCAAGACACGTCGGTGGAGCTCCCGGCAGCCGTGACAGACGAACTGACGGGCAGCAGCTTCGGACCCGGGCCGGTCCGCGTTGCGGACATCCTGGCCGGCTACCCCGTTGCACTGCTCGTTCCTCCAGCTGCTCCTGCCACCCACGGATCGGAGAACCACTGATGACGCTGCCCGCAAGCGGAAGCGGACGCTTCGACATCTGGGCCCCCGATGTCACCGCCATCACCTTGCTGGCTGACGGTACGGAGTACCCCATGAGCCAGCGCGACGGGGGCTGGTGGACGGCCCCGGACGCACCGGCTGACACGGACGTGTTCTACGGTTACCTGCCGGGGACGGACACCACCCCGGTGCCGGACCCCCGGTCCCGCCGCCAGCCTGAGGGCGTCCACTCCCTGTCCCGTACGTTCGACCCGTCCACCCATGAGTGGGCGGACGGGGACTGGGCAGGGCGGGAGCTCCAGGGTGCCGTCATCTACGAACTGCACATCGGCACCTTCACGCCCGAAGGAACGCTGGAGGCTGCAGCCGAAAAGCTTGGCTACCTCAAGGACCTCGGCGTCGACTTCGTGGAGCTCCTGCCGGTCAACGGCTTCAACGGCACCCACAACTGGGGTTACGACGGAGTCCTCTGGTACACCGTCCATGAGGGCTACGGCGGCCCGGCTGCGTACCAGCGCTTCGTGGACGCCGCCCACGGCGCAGGCCTGGGCGTCATCCAGGACGTGGTGTACAACCACCTTGGTCCCAGCGGAAACTATCTTCCCAAGTTCGGGCCCTACCTGAAGTCGGGGGAAGGCAACACCTGGGGTGACTCGGTCAACCTGGACGGGAACGGATCCGACGAGGTCCGCCGCTACATCCTCGACAACGCGGCCATGTGGCTCCGGGACTACCACGTTGACGGGCTGCGGATCGACGCCGTGCACGCCTTCAAGGACGAGCGCGCGGTCCACCTCCTCGAGGAATTCGGTGCCCTGGGCGACGCGGTGGCCGCGGAAACCGGCCGGCCGATCACCATGATCGCGGAGTCGGACCTCAACAACCCGCGCCTGCTGTACCCCCGCGATGTCAACGGTTACGGGCTGGAGGGCCAGTGGAGCGACGACTTCCACCACGCCGTCCACGTGAACATCAGCGGCGAGACCGAAGGGTACTACAGCGACTTCGACTCACTGGGCGCCCTGGCCAAGGTCCTGCGCGAGGGCTTCTTCCACGACGGCAGCTACTCCAGCTTCCGCGGCCGGCACCACGGACGGCCCATCAACACGTCGCTCGTGCACCCCGCCGCCCTGGTGGTGTGCAGCCAGAACCACGACCAGATCGGCAACCGCGCCACGGGCGACAGGCTCTCCCAGTCGCTGTCCTACGGCCAGCTGGCACTGGCGGCTGTCCTCACTCTGACGTCGCCGTTCACCCCCATGCTCTTTATGGGGGAGGAATACGGCGCCACCACGCCGTGGCAGTTCTTCACCTCCCACCCGGAGCCGGAGCTGGGCAAGGCGACGGCGGAAGGCCGCATCAAGGAGTTCGAGCGCATGGGGTGGGATCCCGCCGTCGTGCCCGACCCCCAGGATCCGGAGACCTTCAACCGGTCGAAACTGAACTGGGCCGAGGCCGCCGAGGGTGACCATGCCCGCCTCCTGGACCTCTACCGTGCGCTGACCGCGCTGCGCCGGACCACTCCCGAACTGGCCGGCCTGGAATTCACGGACACCGTGGTGGACTACAGCGAGGACGAGCGCTGGCTGCGGTTCCGGCGCGGCGACGTTCAAGTGGCCCTGAACTTCTCGGAGCAGGCGGTCAAGCTCGGGGACACTGCGGGCTCAGTGCTGCTCGCCACCGATGAGGCTACGGCTTTGGACGGCGGGTCGCTGGTGCTTGCTCCGTGGAGCGCGGCCATCCTGAAGGGCTAACGCGCTTCTGTTGCCGATTGTTCGTTGTTGTGCCGCGGGCTGTCTATGGACTGTTTCTGTCAGCCCGCGGCGTAACAACGGACTTGTTGGCTGTAGCGTGCATCACAGCTGGCAGGATTGCAGGTATGACTTATTCTGCAGCGGACAACCGCTATGAATCCATGCCCTACCGCCGCGTGGGACGCAGCGGCCTCAAACTTCCGGCCATTTCCCTTGGCCTTTGGCACAACTTCGGCGACGACAAACGCTTCGATGAGCAGCGCGCTATCCTCCGCCGCGCCTTCGACCTCGGCGTCAACCACTTTGACCTGGCCAACAACTACGGCCCGCCGGACGGCTCGGCGGAAACCAATTTCGGTCGCCACCTGCAGGACGACTTCAAGCCGTACCGCGACGAGCTGGTCATCTCCACCAAGGCCGGCTACTACATGTGGCCGGGCCCGTACGGCGAGTGGGGATCCCGCAAATACCTGATCTCCAGCCTGGACCAGTCGCTGCAGCGCATGGGCCTGGACTACGTGGACATCTTCTACAGCCACCGCCCCGATCCGGAAACCCCCATGGAGGAAACCATGGGGGCGCTGGACTACGCCGTACGCTCCGGCAAGGCCCTGTACGCGGGCATCTCCTCGTACACCCCCGAGCAGACCCTCGAGGCCGCCCGGATCCTGAAGGAGCTCGGCACCCCGCTGCTCATCCACCAGCCCAGCTACTCGATGCTGAACCGCTGGACCGAGAACGGCGCCCCCAACCTGTACGAGGCGCTGGACCAGGTGGGCGCAGGTTCCATTGCGTTCTCCCCGCTCGCCCAGGGCATGCTGACGGACCGCTACCTGAACGGCATCCCGGCCGATTCGCGTGCCGCCAAGGAACGGTTCCTGTCTGAGTCGGCCCTCACCGAGGACAAGCTGGACAGGGTCCGCGGGCTTAACAAGATTGCCGCCGGCCGCGGGCAGTCGCTGGCTCAGATGGCCATCGCCTGGATCCTCCGCGACCAGCCCAAGGGGTCGCCTGTAACGTCCGCGCTGGTGGGCGCGTCCAGCGTCAAGCAGCTGGAAGACACGCTGTCCGCCATCAACAACCTGGCGTTCTCCCAGGAGGAGCTGAAAGCGATCGACGAGTTCGCCGTCGAGTCCGACATCAACCTCTGGGCCCAGAAGTAGCGCCCGCCTAACTGAGCCGCGCGTAACAAAGGCGCGCGTAACAGAGCCGCCGGGGCCGGCCGGGAACAACTCCGGCCCCGGCGGCGTTGGCTACAATGCAAGGGCGCCCAATGGCGCCGTGCCCATCAGCCGCCGTCGCACATCAGAGTGCAGCCGCGCCGGGCACTGAAGTTTGTTCTCAAAGGAGTTCCGTGTCTTCAAATCCGATTCGTGTCGCCATTGTTGGCGTAGGTAACTGCGCTGCTTCCCTGGTCCAGGGTGTCCATTACTACCGGGATGCCGACCCCCAGGCCACGATCCCCGGTCTGATGCACGTGGAGTTCGGCAAGTACCACGTCAATGACGTTGAATTCGTTGCAGCCTTCGATGTGGACGGCAAGAAGGTCGGCGTCGACCTCGCCGACGCCATCCTGGCCAGCGAAAACAACACCATCAAGATCGCCGACGTTCCCCCCACCGGTGTAACGGTCCAGCGCGGCCACACCCTGGACGGCCTCGGCAAGTACTACCTCGAGACCATCGAGCAGTCCCCAGCAGAGCCGGTCGACGTTGTCCAGGCCCTCAAGGACGCCAAGGTCGACGTGATGGTCTGCTACCTGCCCGTTGGTTCGCAGGAAGCCGCCGAGTTCTACGCCCAGGCCGCAATCGATGCGGGCGTGGCCTTCGTCAACGCCCTGCCGGTGTTCCTGGCCGGCACCAAGGAGTGGGCCGACAAGTTCACCGCTGCCGGTGTTCCGATCGTGGGCGACGACATCAAGAGCCAGATCGGTGCCACCATCACGCACCGCGTCATGGCCAAGCTGTTCGAAGACCGCGGCGTCACGCTGGACCGCACCTACCAGCTCAACGTCGGCGGCAACATGGACTTCAAGAACATGCTGGAGCGCGACCGTCTCGAGTCCAAGAAGATCTCCAAGACCCAGGCCGTCACCTCCAACGTCGAAGCCGAACTGGCTGCCAAGGACGTGCACATCGGTCCGTCCGACTACGTCCAGTGGCTCGATGACCGCAAGTGGGCTTTCGTCCGCCTCGAAGGCCGCAACTTCGGCGACGCCCCGGTGTCGCTGGAATACAAGCTGGAGGTCTGGGACTCACCCAACTCGGCCGGCGTGATCATCGACGCCATCCGTGCGGCCAAGATCGGCCTGGACCGCGGCATCGGTGGCCCGCTGCTCTCCGCGTCCAGCTACTTCATGAAGTCCCCGCCGGAGCAGTTCAACGACGACCTCGCCCGTGAAAAGGTCGAGGCCTTCATCCGCGGAGACCTCGAGCGCTAACCACGTTCCTCCCGCCTGCGACGCTCTCTCACTTATGGTGGGTTTTGGCGTGACGCTCTCTCACTTTTGGTGGGTTTTGGCGCGGCGCTCTCTCACTTTTGGTGGGGGAGCGCCGTGCTTTAAGCGTCCTGTTCGTACCGTCGGATCGCGTGGCTGGCCTGGGCAAGGGCCAGGAGCCTCAGCAATAGCTGGCTGTGCATGTGCATGCCGACGGCGGCCGTGAGAATAAGCTCATCGACGCTGTCCGGGGCCGTCGTGGCCGCAATGTCGACCCCGGCGACGTCGTCCATGGCCTTGCTGTAAGTGTCCAGGAGCTCGCCGGGCACCCGGATGTTGACGCTCTCCATCAGCTCCAGATGGGCATTCAGTGCGTTCCGGGCGTCACTTGGGGAATCGGGCCAGCCCCTGAGACGCACGACGGCGTCAGCCGGCCGAGTGCCGACCTCGCCACTAACCGTGGCGTAGGAGTCCAACTCAAGCACCACGCGCTGAACCGCCGCCAAGAGCTCAAGGCGCGAGGCACCGTCGTCGGCCATTCTGAGGATGCCGCGAATCTGTTCGATGTTCAGTCCGACTATCCGGCGGAGCGCCTGGATCAAATCGAGGCGCTCGACGTGCCTCGCTGAATATTGAGCGCGCGTTGCGTGGACGGCCGCTCCGGGCGGCAGGAGGCCCTCGCGCAAGTAGTACTTGATGCTTGCGGCCGAGACTCCCGACTGCTCGCTCAATTCCTTCAGCTGCATTCCGGACATCCTTCCTGCGAGGGCCGGAAGCCATTGGATAGCAGACCCGGCACCAACTATCCTGATGTACACGTATTGGATAGTGGCTCTATCCTAAAGCCATGGAGCACTGGAATGTACTGCTTGTCAGCCATGTCATTGCCGCGCTGTTCGTCCTCGTCATCGGCCCCTTTCAAATCTTCCGAAGCCGCCGTGACCGCATCCACCGCACCATGGGCTACCTGTGGGTGGCCGCCATGTACTACGTCTGCGTCAGTAGTTTCTGGATTGTGACTGCCGGACATTTCACCTGGCTGCACGGGCTGTCGGCGTTCACCATCGTGACGGTGTCCCTTGGCCTCGTCAGCGCCATCCGCCGCAACATCCCATCGCACTTGGGCAACATGATCGGGAGCTACATCGGCATTGCAGTGGCGTTCGTCTTTGCCGTTGCCGTGCCGGGAAGGTCCATTCCGCAGCTCCTCGCCGAGGACCCGGGCACCGCGGCATATGTTGCCGGTCTGGTGGTCCTGAGTGTGGTGGTCATGATCGTTTCGCTCAAGCGCGGCGGCCGTGCGGGTAAGGCGGCCCCGTCGAAGGATGGAACGCTCTCTCACTCCCTGCGTGTTTAAAACCGACCCTCTCTCACTTTCGGTGGGTTTGGGTGCGACGCTCTCTCACCCGACGTCGGCGAAACCGGCTGCCTGGGGGTGATCCAGCCACGCGGTGCGCAGCGTCCGCTTAATCTTCCCTATGGCGCCCTGGAAGCCGTCTGCAAGATCATCCTTGTCGAATATCAGGACAGTCCAACCGGCCGATTCGAAGGCCTTGTTTCGCCGCCGGTCACTAAAGGACTGGGCGTCAAGAAGGTGATGTTCGCCGTCGTACTGGATGGCGACCCGCCGGCACCGATAGCCGAGATCGGCGCTTGGGGACACGGCGTCAGCATCACGCAATGACAACTGCAGATCCGGTTCGGGAAGACCGGCATCGGCCATGGCCAGCCGGAGCAGGGATTCGGGGGCAGAGTCGGCGCCGACCCGCATGAGATCCAACGCTTCGCGGGCACGCACGACACCCTGCAGGTTTGGGTGGCGGCCTACCAGAGCACGGAGTCCGTCCAGGGTGTCATAGGGCTGGGTCCGACTCTCGAAGGGCTCCCGCGGGATGCGGACCAGCTGATCGCCCATGCACACCAGTTCATTTACTGACAGTTGCCGCGCCAGATCGAGCCAGGTCCGCGACCGGGTGCTGATGCTGATGCCGTCGATCGACTCGATCTCATCCTCCCGGGCCAAGACCGTATGGCCGACTACGCCCTTGCGGCGCACGGAGGGCAGGGACCGAGGCTTGCTCAAATGCAGCTCCGTTGAGTCGGCCAGCCAAGGCGGCAGCAGCTGGCACCGCAACCGTGCTGCGGTGACATGGGAGATCCATGCGCCCGGTGATGCGGCAGACAGCGCCCGCGCCGCCGCTTCCAGTTCAAAACTCCAGTTCGAGGGGCGGTAGAGTCCGCGCCCAACATGGACCACGTCTTTTCGACGCAGCCTGTCCGCTGATACTCCAGCGGCCCGCGCCGAGTCCACCGTGAACGGAGCGATTGCCAACAGCCCAGGCAAATTGTTGCGCTTACTCATGCTGGCATTGTGTCCCGAAAGTCGATAATGCCGCAGAAGATATCCACAAGTGGACCCCGGGCGCCGGGAAGTGAGAGAGGGTTTGGGGAAAGGCGCCGGGAAGTGAGAGAGGGTTTAGGGAAAAGCGCCGGGAAGTGAGAGAGCGTTTAGAAGAGGCCGACGGGCTTACCCGTATCATCCACGTCCATCCGCAGGGCTGCCGGGACCTTCGGCAGGCCGGGCATGGTCATCACCGCGCCCGTCAGCGCCACGATGAAACCGGCCCCGGTCTTGGGAATGAGGTCCCGCACATGGACTGTGAACCCTTTCGGCGCACCCAGCCGGGTGGCGTCGTCGCTGAACGAGTACTGTGTCTTGGCCATGCACACTGGCATGCCCGCCCAGCCGTTCTTCTCGATTTCGGCCAGGCGCTTGAGCGCGGGGACGGAGAAGTCCACGCCGTCGGCCCCGTACATTTCCTGCACGATGGTGCGTATCTTGTTCTCCACAGACAGCTCCAGCGGATACAGGTGCCGGAAACTGTGCGGAGCATCCAGCGCGGCAAGCACCTTGGCCGCGAGGTCGTCGCCGCCGTCCCCGCCCCCGCCGCGGCCCCAGACGTCCGCCACAGCAGCCTGCACACCTTCGCCGGCGCACCATTCCAGCAGCCAGTCGAGCTCCTCCTGGGTATCCGTGGTGAACTTGTTGACGGCAACCACGGGGGTGATTCCGAACTTCTCGACGTTGCGGATGTGCCGCCGGAGGTTGGCCGTGCCGGCCGCCAGAGCCTCCGCGTTGGGCTCCTTCAGCCGGTCCTTGGCCACCCCGCCGTGCATCTTCAGTGCGCGGACGGTTGCCACGAGCACGACGGCGGACGGAGCCACGTCTGCCACCCTCGCCTTGATGTCCATGAACTTTTCAGCCCCCAGGTCGGCGCCGAAGCCGGCTTCGGTGACCACGATGTCCGCGAGCCGGCGCGCGGTCTGGGTGGCGATCAGCGAGTTGCAGCCGTGTGCGATGTTGGCAAACGGGCCGCCGTGCACCAGGGCGGGAGTTCCGGCGATGGTCTGCACGAGGTTGGGCTTCAGGGCATCCTTCAGCAGCATGGTGAGTGCACCCTGGACGCCCAGGTCCGCCACCGTGACGGGCTCACGGTCATAGGTGTAGCCAAAGGTGATGCGGCCCAGCCTGGCACGGAGATCGGCAATGTCCGTGGCCAGGCAGAAGACGGCCATGATCTCGGACGCCGCGGTGATGTCGAAGCTGTCCTGCCGTGGTGTCCCCTGGGACGGGCCGCCCAAACCGATCACTACCTCGCGGAGCGAGCGGTCGTTCATGTCCAGGACCCGCTTGAAAGTCATCCGGCGGGGATCGATGTTGAGCTCGTTGCCCTGGAAAATATGGTTGTCCACCAGGGCCATGAGCGCGTTGTTCGCCGAGGTGATGGCGTGGAAGTCCCCGGTGAAGTGCAGGTTGATTTCCTCCATCGGGAGCACCTGCGAGTAGCCGCCGCCGGTTGCTCCGCCCTTCATGCCAAGTACGGGCCCCAGGGACGGCTCACGCAGCGCGATCATCACCTTCTTCCCGGCCCGCGCCAGGGAATCCGCCAGGCCCACGGTGGTGGTGGACTTTCCCTCGCCCGCAGGTGTGGGGGACATCGCCGAAACCAGCACCACCTTGCCCGGCAGCCGGTCGGGCGCCCCTCCCGGCACCAGTAGCTTCGCCGGATCGATCTTTGCCTTGTACCGGCCGTGGAGTTCCAGGGCATCGGTGCTGATGCCGGCCGCGGCGGCGATTTCCTCGATGGGCCGCATGGTGGCGCGCTGGGCGATTTCCAGGTCACTCATGACGTTGTTGTCAGACATCGTTGTCCTTCAGTTCGTGGCTGCAGGCAAAGCCGTTCGGGGGTCCCTCCCGGCACTCCCGGCTAAGGCGTGTGGCCCGCCGGAATTCTGTGACTATCAATGTACTGGTCTACGGCGGCATGGTAGCTTTCCAGCGTGATCGCGGCGGTTCGCTGCCAGCCGAAGCCCTGGGCCTGCACGGCTGCCGCGCGGCCCATGTCCTCCCGCGTGGCGGGGTCGTCGTAGAGCGCCTCCAGCACATCGGCCCAGTCGGCGGCTTTGTGGCCGTCCACCAGCAGCCCGGTCCGTCCCTCGAAGATGGCCCGGGACAGCCCGCCCACGCGGGTGGCCACCACGGGTGTCCCGCAGGCCTGGGCTTCCAGCGCCACCAGCCCGAAGGACTCGCTGTACGAGGGCATCACCACGACGTCGGCCGAGCGGAACCAGTTGGCAAGCGCAGGTGCGTTCACCGGCGGATGGTGCGTGACGACGTCGTCCATTCCGGCGTCGCTGATCAGCGATTTCAGGTCGAAGTCCTTGGCCCCGCTGAGGGCGCCCAAAATGGTGACCTGCAGGTCGATGTCCGGGCGGCGGGAGCGGAGCAAGGCAGCCGCCTTGACGAGAATCTGCGGGCCTTTGAGCCGCTGGATCCGGCCGGCGAAGAGCAGATGGAATTTGCCGGCGGGCACACCGAGCTGTGCGCGGGAACGGGTCCGGAAGGCCGGGGTGAACACTGTCAGGTCCACGCCCGGGGGAGCGACGTCGATGTGGTCGAAGTCTGCGTTGTAATGGGAGACAAGCTCGGCGGCTTCGGCCGGGGTGTTGGCGATCAGCCGGGTGGCGCCGTCGACAATCCGGTGTTCGCCGTCCTCGCGCCGCCGCGGTTCGGGTTTCTCGCCGGAGTGCAGGAGCAGGTTCTTGACCTTGGCCATCGTGTGCATGGTGTGCACCAGCGGCACCCCCCACAGCCGCGAAAGCTCCAGCCCGGCGACGCCGGAGACCCAGTAGTGCGAATGGATGAGGTCGTACCGGCCGTGCGGCTGGCGCTGCCGGATCCGCTCGACTTCCTCCACCATGCTGTGCAGCAGCTCCGGAAGTTCCTCCTTGGGCAGCTTCCGCGGCGGGCCGGAGATCACGTTGTGAACGCACACGCCGGGGTCCGGGTGTTCGACGGCGGGCTGTCCCGACGACGTGGACCGCGTGAAGATTTCCACTTCCACACCGCTGGCGGCCAGCGCCGACGCGAGCGCCCGCACGTACACGTTCATGCCGCCGGCGTCACCGGAACCGGGCTGTTCCATGGGCGAGGTGTGCAGGGAGAGGAATGCGACACGGCGGATCAGAGTCACGGCTCTCCCTTCGGCTGGCGGAACTGCATCCGATAAAACAGTACTCCTGAAGTGCCCCGGCCTTCACAGTGGACCGAATGCCGTGCGGTCCTCCTGTACACCAGCCGTGGCCCTCCTGCTAACGTGGCGGCTGTGAGCCCAACCGCAGACGCAACCGCAGACTCAGCCGGCACCGCAGCCGGTATCGATATCCGCCCGGCCACCGCGGCCGACTGGCCCGGCATGTGGACGATCCTGGAACCCGTCATCCGGGCCGGCGACACCTTCACCTGGGACCGCGGCACCACGGAGGACGAAGCCCGGGCCCGCTGGTTCAAGGACGCTCCGGGCCAGGCGTTCGTGGCTGTCCGGGACGGTGCAGTGCTGGGCACCGGTGAGCTGCACGCCAACCAGGGCGGGGGAGGCAGCCACGTGGCCAACGCCGGCTACATGGTCCACCCGGACCACGCCGGCAAGGGGCTGGCCAAGGCGCTCTGCGCTTACTCCCTGGACGCGGCCCGCGCGGCCGGTTTCCGCGCCATGCAGTTCAACGCCGTGGTGGAGAGCAACGTCCGCGCGGTGTCGGCCTGGCAGGGCATGGGGTTCGAAGTCCTGGCCACCATCCCGGAGGCTTTCAACCACCCGACGCTGGGCTACGTGGGCCTCAAGGTGATGTACCGCAAGCTGTAGGACCCGCCGGCAACAGGGCTTCAGGACCAGCCGGTTTCAGGGCTTCCCGGTGTCAGGATCCGTCGCGCCACAGGCGCCGGAGCGCGGGGAAGGCCGCCTCGTACCCGTCCAACAGTTCGACGGCGAGCTCCCCGGAATCGATGAGCGGGTGGAGCGCGAACGCCCGGACGGCGTCGTCACGGCGGCCGCGCACCGCCGCGGACACCGTCAGCCGCTCCACCTCCTTGACCCGCTGCATGAGAGCCAGTTGGGCGTCCGCCGGACGGTCCTGCGGCACCGGCACCGCGCCGTCGGACGTCACCACGCAGGGAACCTCGACGACGGCGTCCGCCGGCAGCCCGGGAAGCGCACCGGCGTTCGGGGTGTTCAGGATGAGCTCGGCGGCCCCGCCGCCCTTCCCGCCGGACAGGGCACGCATCACACCGAGGGCAACGCGCTCGTATCCGCCGCCGGCGAGGTCGTCCTCGTCACGCTGTTCTCCGCCCTCGCGCGCCTCGGCCAGGTAGCCTTCCTCGCGCGAGCGCCGGGCCGCGTCCCACAGTTCGTAGGCCCGGGACCCGGCGGCGGCCAGCGCGGGGTACAGCCCGGACTGCTGTTCGTGGATCGATTCGCCGCGGGTCTGCCGCATGGTGCGGATGGCACCGACGGCCCGCTGCGTGTCGTAGTAGTAGTACAGGTACTCGTTGGGCAGGCAGCCCAGGGACTGGAGGAACGGCTGTGGAAAGAGCCTGCCCTCCTCGAATCCGGACAGCGCCTGCGCGTCCGCCAGCAGTCCGGGCAGCAGATCCTGACCGCCGGACTCCAGCCGGTAAAGCCAGCCCAGATGGTTGAGCCCGTAGTAGCCCACTCCGTCGAGCTTTCCCTCAGGCAGCGGGGCACCGGCCGCCCGGGCCGCCCGGTGAACCAGGGCGCCGGCCGAATCGCAGATGCCGATCACCCTGCTGCCCAGCACAGGGACCAGCGCCTGGGTGACCATTCCGGCGGGGTTGGTGAAGTTGACCAGCCAGGCTTCCGGGCAGCGCCGCTTCATTTCGCGGGCCAGTTCCAGCATCCCGGGGATGGATCGCAGCGCGTAGGAGATTCCGCCGGCGCCCGTGGTTTCCTGGCCCAGGAGGCCGAGGCCGAGGGGCACACGTTCGTCGGCTATCCGGCCCGCCGTTCCGCCCGGGCGGATGGCAGCGAATACCATGTCGGTGCCGTCAAGGCCTTCGGCCAGCGAGGTGGTGGTGCTGACCGCAGGGCCGGGGTGGCCGGATGAAGGAGACCCGCCGGAAGGACCCATCGATGACAGGACCGCCTTGATGGCGGCCAGCCGCAGGGGATCGACGTCGAAGAGCACAAGCTCGCGCACCAGCCCTGCGAAGGGGCCGGAGGTGAGCGCCCGGTACACCAGCGGGACACGGAACCCGCCGCCACCGGCAATCATGAGCCGCATACCACGCAGTCTATTCGGCCACCGGGCGCACGCCTCTCGGTGCGCCGCGGCGGGGCACTTTGCAGGGGTGGCGCGAGGGCGTAGTCTGCCGAACATGGACGCGATACCAGAGCGCCGGTTCGACCCGCTCTCCGCCGTCCGCACGCCCGCGGACGGGAGCTTCGATCTGCTCCTGACCGGGACGGTTTTCCAGGACATCATCTTCACCGGCCTGCCCCACGCGCCTGAGCCGGGGACCGAGATCTGGAGCGAGGGCATGGGCAGCTGCCCCGGCGGTGTGGCCAACCAAGCCATCGCCGCCGCGCGCCTGGGCCTGCGCACCGGACTGGCGGCCGCCTTCGGTGACGACGGCTATGGGGACTACAACTGGAAGATCCTGGCCGCCCAGGAGCACGTGGACCTGTCCCTCTCCAAGCGCATCCCCGGCTGGCACTCACCCGTGACGGTCTCGCTCAGCGTTCAGCACGACCGCTCCATGGTGACCCACGGCCACCCTGCACCGGTCACCTCATCAGAACTGATCGGCACACCGCCCGCCGCGCTCGCCGCCGTCGCTGACCTGGACGAGGAACTGGCCCCGTGGGCCATTGCCGCCAACAGCGCGGGGGTCAAACTTTTCGGCGACGTCGGCTGGGACGCCACCGGCAAATGGTCGTCCGCCCGGCTGGACAACCTGAAGTATTTCCATGCATTCATGCCCAACCAGCGCGAGGCCATGGCCTTCACCGGCCGGGACACACCATGGGCGGCACTGTATGCGCTCGCTGACCGGGTTCCGGTGGCCGTCGTGACCCTGGGGCCGCAGGGTGCCATGGCCGTGGACTCCGAGACGGGCGAGGAGGAATGGGTGCCGTCCCTGCCGGTCTCCGCCTATGACCCCACCGGTGCCGGCGACTGCTTCGGCGCGGCGTTCATTGTGGGCAGCCTGGCGTGCTGGCCGCTCGCTGACCGGCTCCGGTTCGCCAACCTGTGCGCGTCCCTGGCGGTCCAGGAAGTGGGCGGTTCCCTGGCAGCGCCCGGCTGGGGCGACATCGCCGACTGGTGGAAGCGGGCCAACGCCAGGCCTGAACGGCAGAGCAGCCAGTGGCTGCGGCGCTTCAGCTTCCTGGAGGAAATCGTGCGCGACGTTCCCCCGCAGGCATTGCGCCGGGCCACTGCCACGATCGCCCACCTCTCCGACGCGTAGGGCGCGTCTCCTGGACGCGCGGCGAGCCGGGGCTCAGCCCGGGGTGAGGACGCAGAACTCGTTGCCCTCCGGGTCGGCGAGGCACACCCAGGGCACATCGCCCTGGCCGACGTCGGCGTCAGTGGCACCCAGGGCCCGCAGCCGGGCCACCTCTGCCGCGTGATCGTCACCGGGATACGGCATCAGGTCGAGATGGACACGGTTCCATACGGTCTCCACGCCGGACGTGCGAAGTAATTCCAGGTACGGCCCGACACCCTTGGCCGAACGCAGCCGCGCATGATCGTCGGTCAGCTCATGCAGGGTCCAGTCCGTAGCCTCGCTCCAGAACCGGGCCAAGGCCCGCGGATCCGCGCAGTTGACCACCACTGTGGCGATGGGCCCGGTGTCCCGGTAGATCGGTCGCGGCTCCAGCACACAGAACACATTGCCCTCCGGGTCGGCCAGAACCGTCCACGGCACATCGCCCTGGCCCACGTCGGCGGCCGTGGCACCCAGCTCCAACAAGTGCGCGACCAGCTCCTCGTGATGGGCCGCAGAGGTGGTGGCGAGATCAAGGTGCGCGCGGTATTTCACTGTCTCGGGGTCCGGGACGCTGACCACATCGACGCAGACGGCGGCGGCGTCCGGCCAGGTGAAGCCCACGGGTTCAACATTGGTCACACCGGGCCCCTCGCTGGAAACGCCCCAGCCGAGAGCCTCCGCCCAAAACCGGCCGAGGGCTGAGTCGTCCCGGGCCTTGAAATTCACTTGAACAAGTCGCAGTGCCATACCGCACGACCCTATACCCGGGTGATGGAGCCGATAGTGGAGGCACGCCTGGCCAAATTAAGCCACCCGCCGCGGCGCCACTAGAATCACTAGGGTGACCTACCCAGCAGCAACCGGCGACTTCCGGCCCGTCCCGGACTCAGCGCCAGGCTCCGCCAGTGAAAGCCCCGCCAGCGAACGTTCAGCAGTGATCGACCTGGACGCCATCCGGCACAATGTCCGCCACCTGGCAGCCGTTGCCTCACCGGCGCAGGTCATGGCCGTGGTGAAAGCTGATGCCTACGGGCACGGTGCCGTTCCGGTGGCCCGGGCAGCGCTCGACGCCGGGGCGCAGTGGCTCGGTGTTGCGCACATCTCTGAGGCGCTTGCCCTGCGCGCCGCCGGCATCGAGGCGCCGCTTCTCGCGTGGCTGCATACGCCGGACAGCAACTTCGGTGCCGCCGTCGCCGCCGGAATCGACATCGGCTGCTCCGGCTGGGAGCTGGAGAAGATTGTCCTGGCGGCCCGCGAGCAGGAACGGCCGGCACGGGTCCACCTGAAGGTGGACACCGGCCTGGGCCGCAACGGCGCAACGCTGGAAGCCTGGGACAGCCTGGTGGGCGAAGCGATGGAATACCAGGACGAAGGCCTTCTCCGTGTGGTGGGTATCTTCTCCCACCTTGCCGTGGCGGACGAACCGGACCGCCCGGAAACGGACCAGCAGCTGCAGGCCTTCCGCGAAGTCCTGGCCATCGCCGAGGACGCCGGAGTGGACCCCGAAGTCCGCCACCTGGCCAACACGCCGGCCACGCTTTCCCGCCCCGACACACACTTCGACCTGGTCCGGGTGGGCCTGGGTATCTACGGGCTCTCACCGTTTGACGGCCAGTCGCCGGCCGAACTGGGGCTGCGCCCGGCCATGACCGTCCGCACCAAGGTGTCGCACTGCAAGGACGTCCCGGCAGGCCAGGGTGTTTCCTACGGACTCAACTACCGCACCTCCGGCACCAGCACCCTGGGACTGATCCCGCTTGGATACGCCGACGGCGTGCCGCGCGTTGCCACCGGCGGCCCCGTCCGGGTGGAGGGCCGGAACTACCCGGTGGTGGGCAGGATCGCCATGGACCAGATGGTGATCGACCTGGGACCCCGCGGCGTGGCATCCGGCGGACCCAGCCTGCTGGGTGCCGAGGCGGTCCTCTTCGGCGACGGCGCCGACGGCGGCCCGACGGCGGACGACTGGGCCCGCGCCGCCGGCACCATCAACTACGAGATCGTGACGCGGATCAGCCCGCGCGTCCCGAGGCGGTACGTCAACGAAAATCCGGCAGACCGGCCGGGTGAATCACGATGAGCGATCCGCAGTGGGAGCTGTCCCTCTCGGTGCAGACCGCCGAGGAAACCCATGCCCTGGCTGCCGCCCTTGGTGCCGTTCTCGAGGCCGGCGACCTGGTGGTCCTGACGGGCGAGCTCGGCGCGGGGAAGACCACCTTCACCCAGGGGCTCGGCGAGGGCCTGGGTGTCCGGGCCGGCATCATTTCGCCCACGTTCGTCCTGGTCCGCATCCATCCCAACCTTGCGGACGGGCCGCGTCCCGGCGGACCAGACCTGGTGCACGTTGATGCGTACCGGCTCGAAAGCGCCGCCGAAATCGATGACATCGACCTCGAAAACACGCTGGACAGCACCGTAACGGTGGTGGAGTGGGGCCGCGGACGCGTGGAGCACCTTAGCGACAGCCTGCTCGACGTCGAACTGCACCGGCCGCTGGTGAGCTCACCAGACTCCGAGGACGGTGTGCTGGACTTCGATACGGACGACGACGACGAACCCCGCACCATCGTGATCCGCGGCTTCGGCCCGCGCTGGGCTGAGCAGCCCCTGCTGCCTGCCGCCTTGAAAGGGAATGACTGATGCTGATCCTTGCCATCGACACGTCAGCCGTGGCCAGTGCCGCCCTGGTTTCGGACGATGCGCCCGAAGGGGTGCTGGCGAGTTTCTCCACCGAGGACACCCGCAGCCATGCCGAAGTGCTGGCTCCGGGCATCGGCGACATGCTCGCCGACGCAGGGGTGACGGGTGCGGACATCGACGCGATTGTGGCCGGTGTTGGCCCGGGGCCGTTCACGGGGCTGCGGTCCGGGATTGCCACCGCACGGACCCTGTCCTACGTGTGGGGCAAACCCCTGTACGGCCTGATGAGCCTGGACGCCATGGCGCTGGAAGTGGCTGAATCGACGTCCGCGGTGCCGGAATTCCTGGTGGCAACGGATGCCCGGCGCAAAGAGGTGTACTGGGCCCGCTATTCACTCGCAGACGGCCAGCTGCCCCTGCTGGTTGACGGCCCGCACGTGGGGTTCGCGGCCGGGCTGCCCGACCTGCCGGCCTATGGAGCCGGCGCAGGCATCTACGAGGATGTCCTCCGTGCTGATCCGGACTTCAGCTCGGAGCAGCCCGATGCCCTTTACCTGGGCCAGTTCGCACTGGCCCGGCTGGCCGCGGGGGAGCAGCTGCCGGACTCCACCCCGTTGTACCTCCGCGAGTCCGACGCCCAGGTCCCGGGCCCCCGGAAGCGTGCGCTGTGAACGGGACGGCAGGAATCACCGGAGTCGTCCCGAACGGCGTGACATTGCGGGCCATGAGCGGTGCGGATATCCCTGCGGTGCACACCCTCGAATGCAGGTTGTTCCCGGTGGACGCCTGGCCGCTCCAGATGTTCCATGACGAACTGGCACAGGCCGAAACCCGCCACTACCTGGTGGCCGAGGCTGCCGGCGAAATCGTGGGCTACGCCGGTCTGATGTGCATCGAACCGATCGCGGACGTGCAGACCATCGCCGTCGTGCCGGAGTGTGAAGGCAGGGGGATCGGCTCGGCCCTGCTGACCGAGCTCATCGCCGAAAGCCGGCGGCGCCGGGCGGCGGACGTGCTGCTGGAAGTCAGGGCGGACAACCCCCGGGCCCAGCAGCTTTACCGCCGCTTCGGCTTCGAACAGATCCACGTCCGCCCGCGGTATTACCGGGACGGGGTGGACGCCCTGATCATGCGCCTCCAACTCCCGGACTCCGGCCTTCTGGCAGGACCGGAGTCCACTAATGCGACCCCCGACCACTTGACGGCCACGGAGGCAGACACACCATGAACCAAACGCAACCCCTTGTCCTGGGCATCGAATCCTCCTGCGATGAGACAGGCGTGGGAATCGTGCGCGGAACGGCCCTGCTCAGCAACACAGTGTCCTCCTCCATGGAGGAACACGTCCGCTTCGGCGGGGTTATCCCCGAGATCGCGTCGCGCGCACACCTGGACGCCTTCGTGCCCACGCTGCAGGCGTCCCTCGCAGAGGCCGGAGTAAGACTCGACGACGTCGACGCTATCGCCGTCACCTCCGGTCCGGGCCTGGCCGGGGCGCTGATGGTGGGCGTGTGCGCCGCGAAGGCGCTCGCGGTGGCCACCGGCAAGCCGCTGTATGCCATCAACCACCTGGTGGCCCATGTCGGCGTCGGCCTCTTGCAGGCGGGGAACAGCCTGCCTGAGAACATCTTGCCTGAGAATTTGGGCGCCCTCCTGGTGTCCGGCGGCCACACCGAAATCCTCCGGATCCGGAGCATCACTGACGACGTCGAGCTGCTGGGTTCCACCATCGACGACGCCGCCGGGGAAGCCTACGACAAGGTGGCCCGGCTTCTGGGCCTCGGCTACCCGGGCGGACCGGCCATCGACAAACTTGCCCGGACCGGCAACGCCAAGGCGATCCGGTTCCCGCGCGGGCTGACCCAGCCCAAATATATGGGCACCGCGGACGAACCGGGCCCGCACCGCTACGACTGGTCGTTCAGCGGACTGAAGACCGCCGTCGCCCGCTGCGTGGAGCAGTTCGAAGCCCGCGGCGAGGAGGTGCCGGTCGCGGACGTCGCGGCCGCGTTCCAGGAGGCTGTGGTGGACGTGATCACGTCCAAGGCGGTGCTTGCCTGCCGGGAATACGGCATCACCGAGCTGCTGCTGGGCGGCGGAGTTGCCGCGAACTCACGGCTGCGCCAGCTCACCGAGCAGCGGTGCAGTGCGGCCGGGATCCGGCTGACCGTCCCGCCGCTGGATCTGTGCACGGATAACGGGGCCATGGTGGCCGCCCTCGGGGCCCAGCTGGTCATGGCCGGCATCGAGCCCAGCGGCATCAGTTTCGCCCCGGATTCGTCCATGCCGGTCACGGCGGTATCCCTTCCCGCCTAAAACCCCTCAAGGGGAAACTCAGGGGGATTCAGGCGGTGGGGCCGTTCCGCATCTGTTTGACGAGGTCCAGCACCACGGCCTGGAGGTTGCCGCCGTTTTCCGCCGCGACACGGCGCTGCCGCTGGTACCCGGCACCGCGGCTGATGATCTTTTCGACGTCGGCAAGCTCGTCCGAGCAGCCGAGTTTCGCGGCCACGGGCGCGAGCCGGTTCAGCGTTTCGAGCAGGTGCTCGGTGACCAGCTGCTCGTTGCCCTGGGCGTCGAGGATGATGATCGCATCGAGGCCGTACCGGGCCGCACGCCACTTGTTTTCCTGGAGGTGCCAGGGCGGCATGGTGGGAATGGTGCCGCCGTTGTCCATGATGGTGGAGAATTCGTCCACCAGGCACTGGGTCAGGGCTGCGATTGCGCCGACTTCCTCCAGCGTGGCCAGGCCGTCGCAGATGCGCATCTCGATGGTGCCCAGGTTGGGGACCGGGCGGATGTCCCAGCGGATCTCCGAGATGGTGTCGATCACTCCGGTGGTGAACATGTCCTGGACATAGGATTCGTAGTCTGCCCAGGTGGAGAACTGGAACGGCAGGCCCGCGGTAGGCAGCTGCTGGAACATGAGCGCGCGGTGGGATGCGTAGCCGGTGTCCTCGCCGCCCCAGAAGGGACTCGAGGCGGAGAGCGCCTGGAAATGGGGGAAGTAGTTCAGCAGTCCGTCCAGCACCGGCAGGACCTTGTCGCGGCTGTCCAGGCCCACGTGGACGTGTACGCCGTAGATCACCATCTGGCGCCCCCACCACTGGGTGCGGTCGATGAGCTTGGCATACCGTGCTTTGTCCGTGACCGGCTGCAGCTGCGGAGGGCTGAAAGGATGGCTTCCGGCGCAGAAGAGTTCGACACCCATGGGATCGGTGACTTCCCGCACGGCGGCGAGCGAACTGCTGAGGTCCGCCTTGGCCTGCGCCACCGTCTCGCAGATACCGGTGACGAGCTCCACCGTGTTCAGCAGGAGTTCCTGTTTGATGTGCGGGTGTTCGTCGTCCTCGTTGAGCTCGGGATGGTTGGCGGCCACACCGCGGAGCACCTCATTGGCTACGGAGGCCAGTTCGCCGGTCTGGGCATTGACCAGTGCGAGCTCCCATTCCACACCAAGAGTTGATTGCCTGGATGAAGCGAAATCAATCTTCATGTGGTCCCTTCACTGTTCCGCCGTCCGTTGCAGAAGCAGCCAGAGGGCGGGCAACGGGTGGTTCAAGTCTAGTGCAGGGGTAGCATCGAGATGATGGCTTGGTTTCAAGGACGCAGTGACAGTTTTCACACAAGGACTTTCCACAAAACAGCGACGACGCTGGCGGTGACGGCGGCAATGCTTGCCACCGCCGCCTGTACAGGCGCACCTTCCCCCTCCTCCGGACCGCAGTCCGGAACGCCATCGTCAACGGCACCGGCACCGGCGTCCGGCAGTGCCCTGCGTTCCGCGCCCGCGTCGGGGAGCCCGGCAGCGCCCAGGCCTTCAACCCCCGCCCCCGGAGAACGCCAGCTGGGTTGGGGACCGCAGCAGAAGGACGAAGACGCTGCCCGCGCCGCCGTCGCAAAAATGAGCGTCGAACAGAAAGCCGGGCAGGTGCTGATGCCCTTCTTCACTGGAACCGACTTTGCTGCCCACGCCGCCACGATGGAAAAGCTGCACCTGGGTGGATCAATCGTCATGGGTGACAACGTGCCGCGGTCTGCCGACGGAACCGTGGACACCGCCGCGATGGCCTCGGGGATAAGCCTCCTGCAGAAGGCGGCCAAGGCGGACGGACGCACCTGGCCGGCCGTGATCGGCGTGGACCAGGAAGGCGGCGTGGTCGCCCGGCTGCGCGCACCCTTGACCGAGTGGCCGGCCCCCATGAGCTACGGCGCCGCCGGAAACGTCGGGCTCGCTACGGACGCCGGCAGGGCGCTCGCCGCGGAGCTTGCCGGGCTCGGCTTCACCGCGGACTTCGCGCCGGCCACGGATGTCACGGCCGGCCCGCTGGACCCGACCATCGGGGCCAGGGCCATGTCCGGCAACCCTGATGCTGCGGCAGGCCTCGGCGTCGGTTTTGCCCGGGGAATGCTGGCGGGCGGGCTCCTGCCCTCCGCCAAGCACTTCCCCGGGCACGGCTCCGTGGCCGTCGATTCGCACGAGAACCTGCCGGTGCAGAAGGCAACAGTGGCGGAACTCCGGGCGAAGGACTGGAAACCGTTCCAGGCTGCCATCGAAGCAGGCCTGCCCATGATCATGACCGGCCACATCTCCGTGCCCGCCCTGGAGCCGGGCGTGCCCGCGTCCTTGTCCAAAGCGAGCTACGCCGCCCTCCGCGGCATGGGTTTCAAGGGTGTGGCCGTGACGGATGCGCTCAACATGGGCGCGGTGCACAAGCAGTTCCCCGGAGAGTCCGCCGCACCGCTGGCACTGGCCGCCGGGGCGGACCTGCTGCTGATGCCCGGAGACGTCGCAGCCGCCCACGCAGCCGTGGTGGGCGCCGTCGAGACCGGCGCGCTGCCGGCGTCCCGCCTCGACGAGGCAGCCCAGCGGGTGGTGACCATGATGATGTGGCGCGCCCGCACCCCTGCGTCCCCGGCTGCCGCGCCCGGAAGCGGCTCCGCCCTTTCCCAGCGGGTGTCCGCAGCAGCAGTCACCGTCCTGGCCGGGCCGTGCCATGGGCCGATGGTGCCCGGCAGCGTCCGGCTGGCCGGCGGCAATGAACAGGACCGCGCGCGTTTCGCCGAGGCCGCCCGCGCGGCCGGCATTTCGCTCGGCGCCGGACCGCTCGTGACGCTGATCGGCTATGAAGGGCCCCCGGCCCAAGGCGACGTCGTGGTGGCGCTCGATGCGCCGTGGCCGCTGGCCGGATCGGCGGCCCCCGCCAAAGTTGCCCTCTACGGCCGCAGCCAGGAAGCCTTCAACGCCCTGGTGGCCGTCCTCGCGGGCAAGGCGCCTGCCCCCGGAAAGCTGCCCGCCGCCGTCGGACCTTTTGCGCCCGGAAGCGGCTGCTAACGCACCGCTCCGTGGCGTAACAGTGCTGTCCGGGCTCCGGGGGCGTTTAATGGACCCGTGCCAATTCTGAATAAAGACATGACCCTGTGCATCTCGCTCTCGGCCCGCCCGAGCAACAACGGGACCCGCTTCCACAACCATCTGTATGAGCAGCTGGGCCTGAACTGGATCTACAAGGCCTTCGCGCCCACGGACCTTGCCCAGGCGATTGCCGGGGTCCGTGGACTTGGCATCCGGGGCTGCGCGGTGTCCATGCCGTACAAGGAAGACGTCATTGCGCTGGTGGACGTGATGGACCCCTCGGCAAAGGCCATCGATTCGGTCAACACCATCGTGAACGACGGCGGCAAGCTCACGGCCTACAACACGGATTACACGGCGATCGAGCAGCTGCTGCAGCGCAACGCCGTCCCGACGAACTACTCGGTGCTGCTCAAGGGCTCCGGCGGCATGGCCAAAGCCACGGCCGCCGCCCTCCGCGATGCAGGCTTCCGCGACGTCACCATCGTTGCCCGCAACGAGGCGTCAGGAAAGCCGCTCGCGGACCTCTACGGCTTCAAGTGGAGCGCCGAACTGCCCGCGGCGGACGCTGGCAGCACTGCGGACATGATCATCAACGTGACACCCGTTGGAATGGCCGGCGGTCCCGACGCCGACTCGCTGTCCTTCCCGCCGGAGGCGGTGGATGCCGCGAAGGTGGTGTTCGACGTCGTCGCGCTGCCGGCCGAGACGCCGCTCGTCAAGGCTGCCCGGGCTGCCGGGAAGACGGTCATCACCGGCGCCGAAGTGGCCACCATCCAGGCCCTGGAGCAGTTTGTGCTGTACACCGGCGTCCGGCCCACGGACGAGCAGGTCCGCGCGGCCGAAGACTTCATGCGCGCCCAGTAGCAGGCCATGCCCAGGCATGCCCGGTCACCGGGCAGCAGGCTACCTGGGCTGCACCGGCTGCACCGAAATGGCCACCCGGTCCTCGCCGATCCTGGTGAGGACCAGGGTGGCTGTCTTTTTGCCCTTTGACCCCTTGCCTCCGGCGAGGAGCTGCTTGCGGAGTTCCTCCGGCGTGACCGATGTGCCCCGTTTCTTGATGTCCAGCACGCCGATGTTGTGCTGCTTCACCCACGCCTTGAGGGCCTTGACGTTGAACGGCATCACCTCCAGGACCTTGTAGGCCCTGGCAAACGGGGTGTCCACGAGCTCCGGTGCGCAGATGTAGGCAATGTGTTCGTCCACGAGGTGGCCGTTCAGCCGCGCCGCGACATCCGCCACGAGCCCGGCCCGGATGACGGCCCCGTCGGGCTCGTACAGGTAGCCCTCCACCGGACCCACGGGGGCCACCGGTCCGCCGTCGAACCCTTCCGCGCTGGTGATTTCGGCAGCGCCCTGCGGGCCCAGGAGCAGGGCGGCCCGCCGGATGCCGGGGCGGCTGACCGCATTGAACCACAGTGTCACTTCGGTGACGTCGCCGCCTACCGAGACCCACTGTGCCTCGCAACCGGCAGGGACGGATTCGTGCGGCATGCCGGGCCCCATCTTCACGCCTACCGCGCGCCCGGATTCGGCGAGGGATTCCACGAAGGACAGCGGCGGCGAGAATTCCTCCGGATCCCAGATCCGGCGCGTGCCCGAGGTGGAGGTGGTGCGGCGGGCCGGGTCCAGCCAGACGCCGCCCACGCCGTCGAGCGGGACGGAGGTGGCATCGGAGTGAACCACACTGGCGTGGGGGAAGGGAATCAGGTTCATGGTGGCGCAGGCGGCAGTGGTTTCGTCCATTTCCACTGCCGTGACCCGGATGTCCATGGAGGCCAGCGCCATGGCATCGGCGCCCAGCCCGCAGCCGAGATCCGCCACGTGCTCGATTCCCGCGGAGGCGAACCGTTCAGCATGCCGGGCGGCGACATTGAGGCGCGTGGCCTGTTCAAGGCCCGCCTGGGTGAAGATCATCTGCCGGGCGAATTCGCCGAATTTGGCCTCAGCCTTGGTCCGCAGCCTGGACTGGGTGAGGACTGCCGAGACGAGCGCGGGGGAGTGGCCGGCTTTCCGGAGCGACTCATTGAGCCGGAACGCATCGTCCTCCCGGTACGGCCCCAGCGACGCCAGCAGCTCCCAGCCTTCGCTGGTCAGGAGCGGGGCGATCAGGTCCTGCGGTGCGTCAGCCATGTCATCAAGCCTAATCGAGAAGACTCATCGGGCAGCCCGGCACCCCTGTACGGATAGGGTTGGAGGCATGGAAGACAGCGCAGGGCCGCAGCCACCCGTAGAAGATCAACGCAATGACCACCACCAGCACACGGGCCTTGCCAGGTACGCCCGCCCCGCGCTGATCGCCGGTGCCGCCATCGCCGTCGTCTGCCTGGCGCTCCTGGTGATCATCTTCTTCCTGGACTCCTTCAACGCAACCGTGTACTCCGTGGGCGGCAAGAACATCCAGGACGACACCGACGAGGCGCGGCAAATCCGCGAGTCGTACGCCGCTGTCCGCGCAGGAGGCCTCGTGTTCCTGGTCGCCTCGGTCGCCACGGCGCTCGCCGCCGCCGTCGTGCTGTACCGGAACCGCAACGTTACGAACGACGACGACACGGACGACGGCGACGACGTCGACTTTGAGGACCTGGCAGGTCGCTAGGCGTTCACCGCGGACGAAATTCTGGCACTCGCCTTGACCGAGTGCTAACGACTTACATAGAGTCGTCATTAGCACTCTCCCTAGGAGGGTGCTAATACATGAAGAACTGCCAGCCACGCTGCTGCCGGCACCGCGACGACGGTTTGCATGCATAGGCGCAACAGTTTTCCAGTCCATGAATTTGCTGACGAAAAGGAGAGGTCCGAGTGTCGGTCTCTATTAAGCCTCTTGAGGATCGTATTGTTGTCCGCCCGCTCGAAGCCGAGCAGACCACGGCTTCCGGCCTGGTTATCCCGGACTCCGCACAGGAGAAGCCGCAGGAAGGCGAAGTTGTTGCAGTAGGCCCCGGCCGCTTCGACGACAACGGCAACCGCGTTCCGGTCGACGTCGCCGTCGGCGATGTTGTTATTTACTCCAAGTACGGCGGAACCGAAGTCAAGACCGGCGGCACCGAGTACCTCGTGCTGTCCGCCCGCGACGTTCTGGCGATCGTCGTAAAGTAACTCTTTGACCCCGCGCCGCCGATCCGTCTGATTCATTTCTGACTGGTCAGCGGCGCGGGGTTTCTGTCTCGAAAGGACACAACCATGGCAAAGCAGCTTGCGTTTAACGACGCTGCCCGCCGGTCGCTTGAAGCCGGCATCGATAAGCTCGCCAACACTGTCAAGGTGACGCTTGGCCCGCGCGGCCGCAACGTCGTGCTGGACAAGAAGTGGGGCGCTCCCACCATTACGAACGACGGTGTGACCATCGCCCGCGAAGTCGAACTGGATGACCCGTTCGAAAACCTTGGCGCTCAGCTGGCCAAGGAAGTCGCCACCAAGACCAACGACGTCGCCGGCGACGGCACCACCACCGCCACCGTCCTGGCGCAGGCACTGGTCAAGGAAGGCCTGCGCAACGTTGCAGCCGGCGCCGCTCCGGGCCAGATCAAGCGCGGCATCGAGGTCTCGGTTGAGGCCGTCGCAGCACGCCTGCTCGAGAACGCCCGTCCCGTTGAAGGCACCCAGGTTGCGAACGTCGCAGCCATCTCCGCCCAGAGCGATGAGATCGGCGAGCTCCTGGCCGAGGCTTTCGGCAAGGTCGGCAAGGATGGTGTGATCACCATTGAGGAGTCCTCCACCACGCAGACCGAACTGGTCCTCACCGAGGGCATGCAGTTCGACAAGGGCTACCTGTCCCCGTACTTCGTCACCGACGCGGAACGCCAGGAAGCAGTACTCGAAGACGCCCTCATCCTGATCAACCAGGGCAAGATCTCCTCGGTGCAGGACTTCCTGCCGCTGCTGGAAAAGGCGCTGCAGAGCTCCAAGCCGCTGTTCATCATTGCCGAGGACGTTGAAGGCGAAGCCCTCTCCACCCTGATCGTCAACCGCATCCGCGGCACCCTGAACGTTGTTGCCGTCAAGGCTCCCGGCTTCGGCGACCGCCGCAAGGCCATGCTGCAGGACATCGCGACGCTCACCGGCGCACAGGTTGTTTCCCCGGAACTCGGCCTGAGCCTGGACTCCGTTGGCCTCGAGGTGCTCGGCACTGCCCGCCGCATCACGGTCACCAAGGACAACACCACCATCGTTGACGGCGCCGGATCGGCCGAGGACGTTGCGGCACGCGTTGCCCAGCTGCGGGCCGAGCTGACCCGCACCGACTCGGACTGGGACAAGGAAAAGCTCCAGGAGCGCCTGGCCAAGCTGGCCGGCGGCATCGGCGTGATCAAGGTTGGCGCAGCCACCGAGGTTGAGCTGAAGGAAAAGAAGCACCGCATCGAGGACGCCGTGTCCTCCACCCGCGCTGCCCTCGAAGAAGGCATCGTAGCCGGTGGCGGTTCCGCCCTCATCCACGCCCTGAAGGCACTGGACGAGGATCCGTCGGTCACCGCGCTCGAAGGTGACGCAGCAGCCGCTGTGGGCATCGTGCGCCGCGCCCTGGTCCAGCCTGTGCGCTGGATCGCCCAGAACGCCGGCTTCGACGGCTATGTCGTCGCTGCCAAGGTCGCGGAATCCGCCATCCACCACGGCTTCAACGCCAAGACCGGCGAGTACGAAGACCTCATCGCTGCCGGCGTCATCGACCCCGTCAAGGTGACGCGCGCAGCCCTCCGCAACGCGGCTTCCATCGCAGCGCTGGTTCTCACCACCGAGACCCTCGTTGTCGAAAAGCCGGCCGACGAGGACGAGCACGCAGGCCACAAGCACTAGCTTGCAGGCAGTGCTGTGCTTTACTAGCGCAGCAAAAAGGCCGGTCCGGCCGGGCGGTTCCCAGGAACCGCTCACGCCGGGCCGGCTTTTTCGCGCCCGTTTGAACCCCTTTGCATTCTGTCTTACACCTCTTTTCACCCCGGTCCGGGGCTTGCTGCCGGAGCTTGTGCACCCGGCACCCCCGGCGTACCGTGGCGCTTAGATGGAGCTCGGAAGGGTGCGGGGAGGCATCATGGCAACGTCCGAAGCCGGCCTGGACAGGGGCCGAGCCGCCTTCGAGGAACATCGCTGGACCGACGCCGTCGAGCACTTCCTCGATGCCGACCAGAGCGGGGGGCTCCCCGCGCCGGACCTCGAGCGCCTGGCCACCGTGGAAATCCTGACCGGCAAAACCGACGCCGGAATCGACACCCTCACCCGCGCGCACGAGGAGTACCTCGTCGTCGGCGACGTGGCGGGCGCGGCCCGTTGCGCCGGGTGGATCGGCATACACCTGATGAACGCGGGCCAGCCGGCCCGCAGTACGGGATGGTTCGCCCGCGCCGGACGGCTGGTGGCTGAGCTGAACGAACCCTGCGCAGTGGAGGGGCTGCTGCTGATGCCCACGGCACTGGGCATGCTGTTCGGAAGCAACCCCGAAGGTGCCCGCCGGGTGTTCACGGACGCCCTGGCCATCGGGGAGAAGTTCCAGGACCGGGACCTCATCTCGCTTTCGTTGCTGGGAACGGGCCAGGCCTGCGTGGCGCTCGGTGACATCAGCACCGGCGTCGGGCTCCTTGATGAGGTGATGGTCGCGGTAACCGCCGGGGAGCTCTCGCCAGTCCCCTCCGGGATCATCTACTGCGCCGTCATCGGCACCTGCCACCTGGCCTTCGATCTGCGCCGCGCCCTGGAGTGGACGGCCGCACTGGACCGGTGGTGCGGCGGACGGCCGGACATGGTCCTGTTCAGCGGCCAGTGCCAGAGCCACCGCGCCGACCTGTACCGGCTGCACGGGGCCTGGGATGACGCCGTCAGCGCCGCCAAGGACGCGCAGCGGCTGTCTGCGGCGGGGGATTACCAGGCCCTCTACGGCGGCTACTACCAGCAGGGCGAAGTGGAACGGCTGAGGGGTGAGTTCGCGGCGGCAGAGGATTGCTACCGGCAGGCGGCGCGCAGCGGCTATGAGCCCCAGCCGGGACTCGCGCTGCTCAAGCTGGCCCGTGGAGAGGTCCCCGCCGCGCAGACCCTCATCCGCAGGGCAGCAGACGCTGCCGACCTGGCCACGCGCCGCCACTTGCTGCCGGCGCTCGTGGAAATAGAACTGGCCGCGGGGGACACAGCCGCTGCGAGTCGGGCCGCCGACGAACTGGCCTCCGTGGCGCAGGACTGCGGGATGCCGATGCTGCAGGCTGCGTCCTGCCAGGCCGGCGGGGCCGTCCTGCTCGCCGAAGGAGAACCCGCCCTGGCGCAGCCGGTCCTGCGACGGGGGTGGACGCTCTGGCGGGAACTGGGCGTTCCGTTCGAAGCTGCGCGCTGCCGCACCCTTGTGGGCCAGGCCTGCCGCGCATCCGGCGACGACGATTCGGCGGTGATGGACTTCGAAGCGGCACACGCGGAATTCCTTGCCCTCGGCGCCGCCCCCGCCGCTGCCTGGGCAGCGTCGCTCCAGGACACTCCGGCGCATGACGCGCAGCCCGGACCCCTCACGCCGCGTGAACTCGAAGTGCTCCGGCTCGTGGCCTCCGGGATGGCCAACCGGGCGATCGCCGGGGAGCTCTACCTGAGTGAAAAGACCGTGGCCCGGCATGTCAGCAACATATTGCTCAAGCTGGGGCTGCAGTCCAGGGTGGCCGCCACAAAGTACGCCTACGACCACGGGCTCACAGCGTAAGCCGGGGCTGCATATAACTGCCCAGCCTGCTCGCTGAAACTTACATATTTCTGCCGACGCGGAGCGCAAGGTCGCGGAACTAGTGTCGAACTATGAACCTTCCCGTCCTGGCCGGCACACTCTCGACCGTGCTGTTCGCCCTTGGCCTGCTGCCGATGCTTCTCAAGGCAGTGCGGACCCGTGATTTGGCGTCCTATAGCCTCAGCAGCCTGGTCCTGAGCAATGTGGCCAACGCTGTCCATTCCGTGTACGTCTTCCACCTCCCGGCCGGCCCGATCTGGCTGCTTCACGCGCTCTACGTGCTGGCCTCCGCGCTGATGCTGGTGTGGTGGCTGCGCTACCAGGCTGAACGGTGCGGTCCGGAGCCACGGCGTCCGCGAAGTGACCGGGACGGTTCATTGAATGAACCCATAGCGGTTGAACAGGAGGCACTGCAATGAGCAACAATAACGACGACGGGTCTGCAGTCGAAGTGCTCGACACCCTGGTCATCGGAGGGGGCCAGTCCGGCCTGGCCATCGGCCACTACCTCACGCGCCAGGACCGGAAATTCCTCATCCTGGATGCGAATCCGAGAATCGGTGACGCCTGGCGGCAGCGCTGGGACACCCTGCGGCTGTTCACGCCGGCCAAGTACGACGGCCTTCCCGGCATGCCGTTTCCGGGAGACAGGTTGTCCTTTCCCGGCAAAGACGACCTCGCTGACTACCTTGAAGGCTACGCCGCCACCTTTGACCTTCCGGTGCGTACCGGGATCCGGGTCGAGAGGCTATGGCGGGAACAGGGGCGGTTCGTCGCGGTCTCCGGCGGCCGCCGCTGGGAAGCCGGCAACGTCGTTGTGGCGACCGGCTGCACGCAGGCGCCCAGGCTGCCGGACTTTGCGTCCGGGCTGGATCCGTCCATCGTCCAGCTGCACTCCAGCGAATACCGGAATCCTGGCCAGCTCCGGCAAGGGCGCGTCCTCGTCGTGGGGCTAGGCAACTCGGGAGCCGAAATTGCCCTGGAAGTGAGCAGGACGCACCCCACGGTGGTCGCAGGAAAGCCGAGCGGAGAGCTGCCCGTGCGCCACGGCAGGAACGCCGCGCGCTTCGCCCTGCCAGTGGTGCGGTTCCTGGGGGTCCACGTGCTCACCGTCGACAATCCGCTGGGTCGTAAGGCTGCACAGCACAAACTGGCGCATGCCGACCCCCTGATCAGGACGAAACGCAAGGACCTTGCTGCCGCGGGCGTCGACATTGTGCCCCGGGTGACTGGAGTGCAGGATGGGCGGCCTGTTGTGGCGGGCAGCCCCCTCGATGGGGTGTCCAACGTGATCTGGTGCACCGGCTACCGCGAGTCCTTCGACTGGATTGAACCGCAGGTGTTCGACGACGGCGGCCGGCCCCGGCAGCACCGCGGCGTGGCCACGGACCTGCCGGGACTGTTCTTCCTCGGCGAGGAATTCATGTATGCCGCGACATCGGCTACTCTCATCGGTGCATGCCGGGACGCCCGGTATCTGGCGGGAAAGATCCCGGCTGCAACCTCGTTGACCTCGCCGTCGTTGGCCTAGGGGCCTGCCTTCGCGCCGTCGCTGGCCTTGGCTCGGGGGCTCGGGGCTAGCTCCGGGCGCGCAGCGCCTGGCGCCTCAGCCTCCGGGCCATTCCGTCCGGCAGGCGTTTGGTGATGAGGCGGTAGAAAATGAGCACGGCAAGCGCCGATACCACAATGCCCACAAGGTTGAGCAGCAGCTGCAGGGCGGACCCCGCCGCTTTTTGGTACTCGCCGAGGACGAGCGCCACGGCCACGAACCCTGCGGCGGGAACGGTGGTCACGGAAATGAAGACACCGATCAGGGCGGCGGACCGCCGGCTGATGACGGAGAGCATCCCGGCGGCACCGGCCAGCACGGCAACGATCAGCGAATAAGGCCCGGGGTGGTAGATGAACTCGACGGCGGATCCGGTGTCGAGGGTGTCGGCGGGGAAGAGCCCCAGAGGCACGGACAGCCAGGCCGTCAGCGCCGCCAGGAGCATTGCCACGGGAAAGCCGACCCCCAACGCCAGCGCGGCACTGCGTCCCAGTTTCCATTTGCGCTGGGCTATGGCGACGGCAAGGGCTGCAAGCGGTCCGAATTCGGGTCCAACGGCCATGGCCCCGACGATGGCGATGGTGGAATTCGTGACAATCCCGATCGCGGCCAGCTGCGTCGCAAGGACCAGGAACGCCAAATAGCTCCATGTGAGCCGCGAATCCTCGCCCGTCTGGCGCGTCACCTCGTCCCAGATCATGGCGTCCGCCCCGTCTCCCGGCGCAGCGGCTTCAGCCCGGTCGGCGAGCCGGGATAGCATGAGCTCCGGCATGGAAATGGCAATAGAGCCAAGTTCCTGGATCTTCAGGACATGCAGCTTTTCCAGCAGCTCTTCTACTGCTTCCCTGGCCATATGGACCACTACGACGTCGCCCGGCGGATGGATGGACGCGCCCTTGTGCACGGCTACTTCGGCCGCGCCAGTCTGCTGGGTGCAGCTTTCCACCACCAGGTCGGAGAGCTCAGGGGGAGTGCAGATACGCACCTGAACGATCACTATGGCCACTCCTCAGCATTTCCGGGTTCCACCATCCCGCTTCGTCACCAGCCTAGTTTCCCGGCCCGCCCCCGAAGGCGCATTCCTCTGGAAACTCCCAGTTTGGAGTGCCTTAATGAAAGGTGGGGGGTTCTCTTCTCCCGCGCCGCCGATTGGCGATGAAAGTTACGAATCGGTAACATGGATGCTTTGGTTGTCCGCTTGAGGGGTTTTTCTATGTCTGTAGCGAGAGCCCTAGCCTCGCCGCGCCGCAGTGGCGCCGGAGCTGGACCGAGCCGAAAGTCAAAGTTCAGGCCCGAAATCCAAGGCCTGCGGTCGCTGGCTGTGCTGATGGTGGTTAGCTATCACGTCTGGTTTGGCCGGGTCTCCGGCGGGGTTGACGTGTTCCTGCTGATCTCTGCTTTCCTGATGACCCTGCAGTTTGTGGGCAAATATGAGCAGGGCAGGCCAATGGCACTTATCAAGCACTGGCTGCACCTGTTCCGGCGCCTCTTGCCGGCGGCGGTCACTGTCATCGCGGCAACTTTGGCAGTGAGCTACCTGGTACTGCCGCGCACGCGCTGGCTGGACATTGTGGACCAAGCCTGGGCGTCCCTGTTCTACTATGAAAATGCTTTGCTCCAGTCTCGTGCAGTGGACTACTACGCGATGGACCATAGCCTGGCCAGCCCATTCCAGCACTTCTGGTCCCTATCCATCCAAGGCCAAATCTTCATTCTCTGGCCACTGATCTTTGCCGGCGCAGCAGTTGTGGCCAAGCGCTACCGTCTGAGGTACCGCATATTGCTCTGCTACATTTTTGCGTGCATCTTCCTGGTGTCGCTGGCGTACTCGATTTTCTTCACCTTGACAAACCAGGCACAAGCCTATTTCGACACTGGCGCGCGGTTGTGGGAATTTGCCCTTGGCACACTGGTCGCTTTGATTCTCCCCGGTCTACGCATTCCCAGGGCCGTGCGCATAGTCCTCGGTTGGGTGGGCATCGTGGCCATGCTGACTTGTGGAATTTTGCTGAATGTCCAAGCTGCATTTCCCGGCGTGGCAGCCCTCTGGCCCACGCTCGCTGCGGCGTGCGTCATCGTAGCGGGACAAACGGCAAGCCGGTTTGGTGTTGACCGAATTTTGAGTGCCGGCCTTTTAGTCCGCCTAGGTGACAACTCTTACGCCCTATACCTGTGGCACTGGCCAATCCTGGTCATTGCGCTGGCGGCAACAGGCCGCGACCATGCCGGTCCTGTCTCAGGAAGCATCATTATTGTCCTGTCGATGGGACTGGCGTTCCTGACCACCAAATTCATCGAGAAGCCCTGGCGTGAATGGCAGTGGCCGGAAGTCAACAGGCGTCGTGCACTTCTCGCCGTCTGCGCTTGTCTCGTCACTGTCGCGCTTCCGTTGACGGCAATCCAAATGCAGCAGCGCTTTGCTGCCCAGGCGGCACAGGCCGCTGCGCAGAGAAACAATCCCGGCGCGCAGGCCTTGGTCCCCGGGTTTGTTGACCAGAGTGACAGGGATGCGGAGATACTCCCAACACCGGAGCAGTTGCCTTTGGACTGGGCCACGCTGTCCGGCCCCTGCACCGGTGACCTGGAACCGGAGGACGATACGGTCAGGGACACATGCAGCCAGAGTGGGGAACCCGGAAATTCGGCAAAGTCGGTGTTGGTCCTAGGTGATTCCCACGCCCAGCAATGGCTTGCAGCTATAGGAGAGATCGGCCAACAAAAGGGTTGGACCGTCTATGCGATGCTCAAGGGCGGGTGCCAGGTTCAGCCGTCAACACCGGAACTGGAACAGACGAACCCCGAGTGCGGGAGGTACAACGACGCGGTTCGGGAACAGATTGCCAAGAACCCGCCAGACGCCATCATGGTCGTCGGCACCGCAGCGGCGCCGTCGTCCCCGGCCGAAATCCTCACCCCTGGACTTGAAGAAAGCGCCAGATCATGGACGGACCGGGGAATCGATGTTGTTGCTATCCGCGACAATCCCCGTTTCGACTTCAATATCGCCGACTGCATTGTGAGCAAGGGTAAGGACAGTCCAGATTGCAGGCTCGGGCAGGCCGACCTGCTGGCAGCGGAGAGCCCCTTTGCTTCTTTGGAAGGGAGGATTCGCGGCCTAGCCTTTGTTGACATGACGGATCTGATCTGTGACGGAACCTACTGCCCAGGCGTTGTCGGAAATACATTCGTCTATTTGGACAACAATCACCTCACCCGTACGTACGTCGCCAGCATGTCATCCACTTTTGGAGAAAGGCTGATGGCGGCAACGGGCTGGAAGGACTAATGGGGACGGAAACCACGAGCAAAAGGAACAGGACGAACAAGGCAGCCGGGAAGGGGTACCGCCCAGAAGTCCAGGGGCTCCGGGCACTCGCCGTCCTGATGGTGGTCACGTACCACGTCTGGCTGGGCCGGGTGTCCGGCGGTGTGGACATCTTCCTGCTGATCTCCGCATTCCTGCTCACCCTCTCGTTCGTGCGTAAAGTGGAAAGCGGCAGCCCCCTCAAACTGGTCAGCCACTGGCTGCACCTGTTCAAACGGCTGCTGCCGGCCGCCGTCGTCGTTATCCTCGGTGTCCTGGCGGGCACTTGGGCCATCCTTCCCCAAAGCCGCTGGCCGGACGTCCTGGAGCAGGCGTGGGCCTCCCTGCTCTACCGGCAGAACTGGCTGCTCGCGGACTCGGCGGTTGACTACTACGCCCAGGACCACTCGGGCGCGAGCCCGCTCCAGCATTTCTGGTCACTCGCCATTCAGGGGCAGGTCTTTATCCTGTGGCCCCTGGTGTTTGCCGGAGCAGCCGCACTGCACCGCGTCCTGCGCCGGCCGGCGGTCAGCTACCGCCTGCTGCTGGCCCTTGCCTTCGGCGTAATCTTCGCTGCGTCGCTGGCCTATTCCATTGACCAGACCGCCACGAACCAGGCCTATGCCTACTTCGACACCCGGACCCGGCTGTGGGAGTTCGCGCTGGGCTCCCTCCTCGCCCTGGCCCTGCCTTACCTGAAGCCGGGAAAGCTGCTTCGCGTCGTCCTGGGGTGGGCCGGCGTGGCGGCCATGGTGTCCTGCGGCCTCCTGCTGACCGTGGACCGGTCCTTCCCGGGGTTTGTGGCGCTGTGGCCCACGCTGGCGGCCGCGGCAATCATCGTGGCCGGCCAGAGCGGCAGCCGCTTCGGTGCGGACCGACTCCTGACCTGGAAACCCCTCGTGAAGCTGGGCGACAACTCCTACGCGCTGTACCTCTGGCACTGGCCGCTGCTGGTCCTCGCCCTCGCCGGCACCGGGGTTGTCTCGCCCAACCTCGTCCAAGGCCTGGCCATTGTGGCGGCTTCCGTGGTGATGGCCGTCCTCACCACGCGGTTTGTGGAAAAGCCCCTGCGCGAATGGCACTGGCCCCAGCGGCGGATCTGGCGGAACGCTGTTGTGATCGTGGCGTGCGGAGCGCTGCTCGCCGGGCCGGTCTCCCTCTGGCAGACCAAGCTGACAGCAGAGGAAGCCGCGGCCGCCGCGCAGCCGAGGGAACTGACTCCCGGTGCGGCCGCCCTGGCCCCCGAAAATATGGGCAAACCGACGCCCGAAGCGAAGATCATCCCGGCGCCGGCAGCCATGAAGAACGAGTGGGCGGATATTGACGGCCTCTGCACGGACGGGAATGTGCCTAGCGATCCGCTGCTCTCCGGCTGCCTGCAGAACAGCAAGCCCGAGGTTGTCACCAAGCGGATCGTGGTGCTTGGCGATTCGCACGCGCAGCAATACATGGCGGCGCTGGGCCCGATCGCCAAGGAACACGGCTGGGAAGTGGTCACGCTGCTCAAGGGCAACTGCCGATTCGGTGCTGAATCCCCAGAGCGCGACGCCGAGTGCAATGCGTTCAACAAGGCCAGCGCGGAATATGTGCTCGAGCACAAGCCGGACGCGGTGTTCACCGTTGCGTCACTGACGCACGTAGAGGCGCCGTTCGAAACTGAAGTTCCCGGCTACCTCGAGGGCATCAAACCTTTCACCGACGCCGGAATGGACGTGGTGGGGGTCCGGGACAACCCGCGGTTTGGGTCCAACATGCCGGAGTGCGTGCAGAAGAGGGGCGCCGCCGCGGAGGAGTGCAATCCGCCCCTCAGTGAATCGCTCGCGGACTCGTCGCCCCTGGACGCCTACCGCGGCAAGGTGGCCGGGCTCCATCTGATGGACCTGAGCGACTTCATCTGCGCGGATGGAATCTGTCCGGCGGTGGTGGGCAATGTATACGTCTACAAGGATGACAACCACCTCACCAAGACATACGTGCAGAGCATGATTCCCATGTTCGAGCAGCGGTTGCTGGCCGCCACCGGCTGGACCTGACGCCAGAGGTCCGGGCCCGCGCTGAGCCGGGCGTGCGGTTCCTCACATTACCGCCGCGGAATATGGGGATCGCCGCCGAGGTTCTAGAATTTATTCAATACTTCCGCACGAACGCACCACCATCTGCACAGGCCAGTCCCGTAATGACGGGCTGGTCATCAGCTGCAACCCCTACCCGTGAACCCCAGAAATAAGGTAAGAGGCGCACTCATGACCCAGCCCGAACACAACCCGTTCGGCTTTATCGGACTGACCTACGACGACGTCCTGCTCCTTCCCGGGCACACCGACGTCATCCCGTCGGAAGCGGACACCTCGTCCCGCATCTCCAAGCGCATCTCCGTCCAGACCCCTCTGCTTTCCGCGGCCATGGACACCGTCACCGAGTCGCGAATGGCGATCGCCATGGCCCGCCAGGGTGGCCTGGGCGTGGTTCACCGCAACCTGTCCATCCAGGACCAGGCCGACCAGGTTGACCGTGTGAAGCGCAGCGAATCCGGGATGATCACCAACCCGCTGACCATCGGACCGGAAGCGACACTCGCCGAACTGGACGAGATCTGCTCGCAGTACCGCGTCTCCGGGCTGCCGGTGGTGGACGAGGGCATGCGGCTCCTGGGCATCGTGACCAACCGCGACACCCGTTTTGTGCCGGAAGCCGATTTCCCCATCCGCCTCGTCAGCGACGTCATGACCAAGATGCCCCTGGTCGCCGGGCACGTCGGCATCAGCCGCGAGGAAGCCTCGCACAAGCTCGCCACCAACAAGATCGAAAAGCTTCCGCTGGTTGACGATCAGGGCCGGCTTAAGGGCCTGATCACCACCAAGGACTTCACCAAGGCCGAGCAGTACCCGCTGGCCACCAAGGACGATGAAGGCCGGCTCCGCGTGGGCGCCGCCATCGGCTTCTTCGGCGACGGCTGGGAACGCGCCATGAGCCTCATCGACGCCGGCGTGGACGCACTGTTCGTGGACACTGCCAACGGACACTCCCAGGGCGTGCTGGACATGATCCGCCGCCTGAAGTCCGATCCCGTCGCCGCCCACGTGGACATCATCGGCGGCCAGGCCGCCACCCGTGAAGGCGCCCAGGCGCTGATCGACGCCGGTGCAGACGGCATCAAGGTAGGCGTGGGTCCGGGATCCATCTGCACCACGCGTGTTGTGGCCGGCGTGGGCGTTCCCCAGATCACCGCCATTTACGAGTCCGCGAAGGCCGCTATCCCGGCCGGCGTTCCGCTGATTGCCGACGGCGGCCTCCAGTACTCGGGCGACATCGGCAAGGCGCTGGTTGCCGGCGCCGACACCGTGATGCTCGGCTCCCTGCTGGCCGGTTGCGACGAATCGCCGGGTGAGCTCATTTTCGTGAACGGCAAGCAGTTCAAGAGCTACCGCGGCATGGGGTCCCTCGGGGCCATGCAGACTCGTGGCAAGAACACGTCCTACTCCAAGGACCGTTACTTCCAGGCCGACGTCTCCGGCGACGACAAGCTGATCCCGGAAGGCATCGAAGGCCGCGTGGCTTACCGGGGCCCGCTGGCATCCGTTGCCTACCAACTGGTGGGCGGCCTCCGCCAGACCATGTTCTACACCGGCGCTCCTACGGTTGCCGAGCTGAAGGCACGCGGCAAGTTCGTCCGCATCACCCCGGCCGGCCTCAAGGAATCGCACCCGCACGACATCCAGATGACGGTGGAAGCGCCCAACTACGGTTCGCGCTAATCCCGGGCGCACCGGTGGTTGAGCTCGTAGAAACCGGATTTCGACAAGCTCAATCACCGGGCGGGACAGCTCAATCAGCCCACCGCACTAGGCTGGAGCCATGTCCGAACCACGCCACCCCGCCGAACTAAACCCGAAAAGGGAACCCCAGCGGCGGCTGGCCCTCAGGCCCTATGCGCGGGCCGTGGCTCAAGTGCTGCGGGTCAGCTTCCGGGCCTCTCCTGCCGCCGTCGTGATGAAGGTGGTGGGCTCGCTCATCTCGGCACTCCTGCCCCTGGTCACCACCTACTTTGCGGCGCTGACCACCACCGCCCTGGCAGCCGCGTACGCCGGCGATGCCGCCGCCGGCCAGCAGGCGATTGTCTATGTCATCATCACCGCCGCACTGGGCCTGTTCTGGGGTGCCTTCAGCAGCGTGGACCGGTACATCCAGCAGCTCATGAGCTTCAGGGTGGGTGCCATCGTGGGGGACCTTATGTACGAGCGGTTCCTGGCACTCGAGTTCTGGCGGTACGACGACAAGGAAACGGTGGACCTGTACGACCGCGCCAAGCGGTTTTCCGATTCCTATGCCCGGGTCCTTGACCGGATCGCCGCGATCTTCACGCAGCTGGTCTCGGTGATCCTGGCCGTCGGGGCACTCCTGCTGGTCAGCTGGTGGATCGCCGTGATTGTCCTGGTGGCCATCGTCCCGAGCGTCTACCTGCAGTTCAAACTCTCCCGTGAACAGATTGCCCACTGGAACACGCAGGTGGACTCCCGGCGGCAACGCCGGATGATTGAAACAAACCTCCTGCGTCCGCAGCACATTGCCGAGATGCGTCTGTACGGAATCGTCGGGTACCTCATGGGGCTTCGCTCCCTGCTCCGGGACGCCGATGAGAAACGGCGGCTCGACTTCCAGAAGCGCTATATCCCCAAGCAGTTGGCGGCGGACGCCCTGCAGTACGGCGCCGAGGTTGTTTCGCTGATCTGGGTGGTGGGCCAGATCATCGCCCGCGCCCAGCCGGTGGGGCAGTTCCTTTACGTCCAGCAGATTGTCAGCAGGGCGCTGTCCACGGCCAACAACCTCGTATCCTCGTTGAGCTCCATCGACGAGGACCTGGCGAACCTCAAAGACTACGAGCTCTTCATGGCAATGCCTGTGCACACGGACCACGCCCCGCCGCTGCTGCAGGCTCCGAAAACCGTGGAGCTGCGGGATATCCGGTTCACCTACACAGGCAGCGACATCGAAGTGATACGCGGCATCAGCATGACCATCCGCGAGGGCCAGCACATCGCCATCGTGGGGGAGAACGGTGCCGGGAAGTCAACGCTGATCCGGATTCTGGCGGGACTGTACCACCCCGATTCCGGCCAGGTATTGCTCGACGGAGTCGACCTCGCCGCCGTCGACGTCAAGTCCTGGCACCGCCATCTCGCGGTCCTCAGCCAGGAATTCCTCAAGTATGAGTTCGCCACGGCAGCAGAGAACATTCTCTTTGGCGACATAGATTCGCCGCGGGACGAAGACCGGATCCGGCGGGCGGCGTCCGACGCCGAGGCGCTTGAATTCATCAACAAACTGCCGAACGGCCTGGACAACCACGTCAGCAACTGGATGGAGGACCCGCGGGGCCGCAAGGGAAGCGGTTTGAGCGGCGGCCAGTGGCAGCGGCTGGCGATGGCCCGGAACTTTTACCGGAACGCTTCCTTCATGGTGATGGACGAGCCGACGTCGGCGATTGACGCCCTCGCCGAGCACCGGATCTTCACCCGGCTCTTCGCCGACCGGAGCAGCACCATCATCGCCATCAGCCATCGGCTCGCGACGATCGAAAAGGCTGACATCGTGTACATGCTGGAGGACGGCCGGATCGTGGAACAGGGTACGCACCGCGAGCTCGTGGCCCTCCGGGGCCGGTATTTCCGGATGTTCGAATCCCAGCTCACCGTGGACGAAGCCGAGGGCATCTGACCGGTGCGCCGGGCGGCCTCAGCGGCGTTCCAGCCACCGGGCGTACAGTTCGGCACTGTTCGTCATGAGCCGGCCGGTATATGCCAGCCCCGCGGCCACGCCCAGCGGCAGCGTCATGAGCATGCCCAGGATGGGTAGCGTCTCCGGCCAGCCGCCCTTGGGAGTGAACAGCACAAGGGCAGCAATGCCCAATGCGCTGGCGATCAGGAAGGTCCGTATCATGCCGGGCGTGATCCGGATTCCCTGCTCCACCCGGGGGATGTCCGAAGCAGGCTTTGGAGGCTTGCGCGTAAACCGCGGCCACACTGTGAAGACCCAACCCAAGGACGCGAAGACTGCACCGAGGATTGCCATAAAGAGTCCCGGTTCCGCGCTTTGCCCAAGGACCAGTGCGAGTCCCGCGTGCACTGCTCCCGAGATCGCAAGCACTGCGGGATACCACCAGGCGGAGAAAACCCAGGACCGGCGCTGGGCTAAGCCGAAGGCCGTCGCACGGGGATCCGTGGCCATGCCCGTCATGCCGGCACCGACAGGAGCGCGCGGACTGCCGCCCCGGGCTGTTCCCCGGCCGCAAGATCCCGCACCGTCAGCTGGCCGCTGTCGTCGAGCGGCGGTGCGGCCAGCTGGAGGACACCGTTTTCGAGAACCTTAATGTTTGCGATGGCAGGCTCAGCCGCGCCGTCATTCATTGGCAGGCACACGTACTCGCTCAGGGGACGCAGGAAGAGTGCCACCCGGCCAACCGGGGAGTCTGCTATGTAAGCCGGCGCCACCGCGTCCGGCCCAACCCTGGTGATGTCGAACCACAGCGTTGCGGAGCTGAAGACCCGGGCGAGGTGGCGGGCGGGGCCGTGAAGGCTGATCTTCTCACCATCAACCGAGGCGGTATCCCTGACGTTCAGGGTGCCGACACCGGCCCGGACCAGGTCGTGGTCGTCGGGCAGGGCCGCCAGCCCCAGCGCCCGGCGGGTGAATCGCGTGCCGGGTCCCGGTTCGAAGGCGAGTTGACAGTGCCCGAAGCTGTTCGATGTCAGCACCGTAAAGGCCTGGCGCCATAGTTTCCCCCCAATTGTTCCTGCCGGTGATACCCGCCTGCGATGTGTCAGTTCAAACTATTCCACGATCAAACGCCACGCGATGGGGACTTGTCCCCGGAGTTCGTTATCGGCGTCTGACGGCAGTACCAGACGGCCAGTCCGGGGTACTTCACGCAGGAACCGCCGGCGGCGCAAGATTGCGCGGCCGGCGGTTCCCTCACTACTGGTTCCCGGGTGGGGGCTAGGAGGTGGTCACCGACGTGTCATCAAGGAAGAAATACGTCGACAGCGATGAATCCTCAACGCCCAGGAAGCGCAGGGTCACGCTCGTCCCCTTGTAGGCGGAAAGATCAAGCTGCTTCTGGACATAGCCGGTGGACTCGTTGAGGTTGGAGTACGTGGCCAGCGTGGTGGTGGTGCCGCCGCTGATCACTTGGACTTTCAGGGTGTCATAAGCCGAACTGGCTGTGGTTTCGTCCGACTGCACTTTCAGGTAAAAGGACAGCGACGCGGCAGATACGGTGGAAGGGACTGCGAATGCCTGGTCGAGCTTGTAGGAGGTTGCCTGGCCCCAGCCGTTGAGTCCCGCGAAACGGGAACCCGTCCGGGCATTCGTGCCGGTCTCAAACGTGTCGGCGTGGTCGGAGGTCCAGGAAACTGCGCCCTCTTCGAAACCCGGGTTCAGCAGGAGGTTGCCCGACGGCGGGGGAGTGGTCCCGCCCAGCAGGCCCATGGTCTTGGTCGCGTCCGAGAGTCCCGCGCCGCAGCCGGTGGTGCAGCCGCCAGGCATGGCCCGGGTTCCCTGCTTGAGGGTGGATTCAACCTGGGCCGGGGTGAGTGAGGACGTCTTGGATTTCATCAGCGCGGCGAGCCCGGCCACGTGCGGAGCGGCCATGGACGTGCCCTGGTAGTTGGCGTAGCCCGCGGCGGACGGTGTGGTGGTGCCGGTGTTGATGGTGGAGAGGATTCCTCCGCCGGTAACCCTGACGTCGCCGCCCGGCGCTGTCAGGTCAACCGAGGCGCCGTAGTTTGAGTAGTAGGAGAGGGTGCCACTCGGATTGCTTGCGGCCACGCTCACAACGCTGGTGCAGTTGGCGGGACGGAAACCGGAAGCATCCTGGTTGCTGTTTCCGGCCGCCACCACCACCGTTGCCCCGCGCGAGACGGCCGAGTCGATGGCGGCCTGGTAGGTGCTGCCGCAGGCGCCGGAACCGCCCAGGCTCATGTTGATGACCTTGGCGGGGTTGGCGTTGGCCGGGATGCCCGAGACGGTGCCGCCTGCAGACCAGATGATTGCATCGGCAATGTCAGAGAGGGAACCGCCGCACTTTGCCAGCACGCGGACCGGCACCACTTTGGCGTTAGGAGCGACGCCGGCCACTCCGGTGGCGTTGCCCGTCACCGCGGCCACGGTGCCGGCGACGTGCGTTCCGTGCCAGGAACTGTTGCCGGCCGTCGTCTGGCCGCACTCGCCGGCGGTGTACCAGTCGCCCTGGTCCTGGGCGGAGGCGTCCCGTCCGTTCCCGTCCCGTGCCGCGGTGGCGTCCGAGACAAAGTCATAACCGGGGAGCACATTCGCATCCAGGTCGGGGTGGGCGGTGATGCCGGTGTCGATTACGGCCACCGTCACACCGGTTCCGGTTGCAACGTCCCACGCGCCGGGAATCCGCATGCCGTTCGTGGCGGTGAAGTCCCACTGTTCGCCGTACCGCGGATCGTTGGGCGTGAGCGCCACGGTCATCCGGGCGTCGGGCTCGACGGATTCGACTGAGCCCGACGCGGCAATTTCGGCCATGAAGTCCTCGGCGGCCTGCCCGGACAGGGCCTTGTCCGCCTCGATCAGCGTTCCGCCGGTGGCCAGGGTGCGGACTTCCTTCACTGTCACGCCCTGTGACTTGGCGGCCTTGCCCCAGGCGTTGGCGCGGCCGTTCGGTGTGGCATTCGCCGCACTCTCCTTGTAGTCCACGATGAACTTCGTATAGGCCTCGCCGGCGGCCACGTCCTGCACCGGAGAACTCTGGACCGCGGCTGGCGCGGGTGCCGACCCGTCCCCGGCTTCGGTCGTGGCGAAGACCGGTGAACTGGCGAAGGCCAGGGTGCCGACTGCTGCGGCGAGCGACAGGGCCAGGATGCGGTGGCGCCTGATGGATGCGCTAGCTGATCTTCCCAAGGGATCTTCTTTCTCGGATCGGGCACAGGGTGGCCCGGATGATGGAGTGATGGATGGTCACGTAATGGATCAGGTGGTAACCGAGAGTAAACGTAAGCGTATTTTCTAAGCTTGTAAACAGTTGACAAAAGTGGTCAATAAAGTGTGGACTATCAGTTTCAAGGGGGCGTCGCGGGAGTCGCCCCGCCGTATCCCGCGTGGTCAAGTAAAGTGGTCACGTGACTTATGAGATTGAGATTGGCCGTGGCAAGCGTGGGCGTCGTGCCTACTCCCTGGATGACATCGCGATCGTCCCCAACCGTCGGACGCGTGATCCCAAGGACGTCTCGGTCGCGTGGCAGATAGATGCCTACAAGTTCGACATGCCCGTCATTGCGGCTCCCATGGATTCAGCGATGTCGCCCGAGACCGCCATTGCGCTGGGCCGCCTCGGCGGACTGGGCGTGCTGGACCTGGAAGGGCTGTGGACCCGGTATGAGGACCCCCAGTCCGTCCTCGACCAGATCGGGGCACTGGAGGACGAGACCAACAGCCCCGCCGTCACCCGACGGATGCAGGAGCTGTACCAGGCGCCCATCCAGCCGGAGCTGATCACCTCCCGCCTGGCCGAAATCCGCGCAGCCGGCGTGACCGTTGCAGGTTCGCTCACGCCACAGCGCACCCAGGAACACTACAAAACCGTCGTCGCCGCCGGCGTGGACATTTTCGTCATCCGGGGCACCACCGTTTCCGCCGAGCACGTCTCCAAGGACCACGAGCCGCTGAACCTCAAGCAGTTCATTTACGAGCTCGACGTCCCCGTGATCGTGGGCGGCGCTGCCGGCTACACGCCCGCGCTGCACCTGATGCGCACCGGCGCTGCCGGTGTGCTGGTGGGCTTCGGCGGCGGTGCCACCACCACCACCCGCCGGGCGCTGGGCATCCATTCGCCGATGGCCTCCGCCATCTCCGACGTCGCTGCCGCCCGCCGTGACTACATGGACGAGTCCGGCGGCCGTTATGTCCACGTCATTGCCGACGGCGGCATGGGATCCTCCGGCGATATCGTCAAGGCCATCGCCATGGGTGCCGACGCCGTTATGCTCGGCAGTGCGCTTGCCCGCGCCGAAGAGGCGCCGGGTAAGGGCTGGCACTGGGGCCAGGAGGCCCACCACCTGGAGCTCCCGCGCGGCGACAGGGTCAACGTCGGAACCGTCGGTCCCCTCGAGGAGGTCCTCTTCGGTCCCGGCCACCACACCAACGGCACGTCCAACCTGATCGGCGCGCTTCGCCGCTCGATGGCCACCACCGGCTATTCGGACCTGAAGGAATTCCAGCGGGTCGACGTCGTCGTATCCCCCTACTCGGGAAACTGACGCACCATCCTGCTGACGGCACTATGGTGCCGGTCCCGGCGGCCCCGGGACCGGCACCCATAGGCCCCCAGCGGGGCCTGCCCATCCGCATGCCTAGGAAGTAGTCTGGTGAACAACGAGGTTTGATGCGGATGGAGGCGTGAAATGAACAGTTCTTCCGGAGGTTCGTCCTTTGCCCAAGGGGCGCTCGGCCCCGCAGCCCGGGAGGCGTCGCTGGCGGCGCTCAAGGCAACAATGGAGCCGGGCAAGGAACTCGACATCCTCATCGTCGGCGGTGGCATCGTGGGCACCGGCGCCGCCCTGGACGCCGTGACCCGCGGCCTGAGCGTGGGAATCGTGGAGGCCAGCGACTGGGCGGCGGGCACGTCCTCGCGCTCCTCCAAGCTCATTCACGGCGGCCTGCGCTACCTCGAGATGCTGGACTTCGGGCTGGTCAAGGAGGCGCTTCATGAACGCGGCCTGCTGCTGTCGGAGATCGCCCCCCACCTGGCCCGGCCGGTACCTTTCCTCTACCCCCTGACCAGGCCCTTCCTCGAGCGGCCCTATGTCGGCGCCGGAATTGCCCTCTACGACGTCATGTCCATCTCCAGCGGCCACCAGCGGGGCGTGCCCTTCCACAAGCACCTGAGCCGCCGCGGGACGCTGCGTGCTGCGCCCAGCCTGAAGGACGACGCCTTCGTCGGGTCCATCCGCTACTACGACGGCCAAGTCGACGACGCCAAATACGTGGCCAACCTCATCCGTACAGCGGCGTATTACGGCGCCCATGCGGTCAACCAGACAGCTGTGGTCGACTTCCTGCGAGAAGGCGAGCGGGTGGTGGGCGCCAAGGTGGTCAACCGCGAGGACGGCTCCACTTTCAGTATCCGGGCCAAACAGGTCATCAACGCCACCGGCGTGTGGACGGATGAAACCCAGGCCATGGTGACGGACCGCGGGCAGTTGAAGGTGCGTGCGTCCAAGGGCATCCACCTCGTGGTGCCGCGCGACCGGTTCCAGTCCACCGTCGGGCTGATCCTGCGGACCGAGAAATCGGTGCTGTTCGTCATTCCGTGGGGCCGGCACTGGATCATCGGCACCACGGACACCGACTGGCACCTGGACAAGGCGCACCCGGCAGCATCCAGCAAGGACATCGATTACATCCTTGAACACGTCAACAAGGTGCTGAAGCGGCCGTTGACCAGGGAGGACGTGGAAGGCGTCTACGCCGGGCTGCGTCCGCTGCTTGCCGGGGAGAACGACTCAACCGCCAAGCTGTCCCGCGAGCATGTGGTGGCCCACCCGGTGCCGGGCCTTGTCGTGGTGGCGGGCGGAAAATGGACCACGTACCGCGTGATGGCCAAGGACGCCGTCGATGAAGCAACGAGGAGCATGGACGAACGTGTAGCCCCTAGCTGTACCGATACGATTCCGCTGCTGGGTGCCAGCGGGTTCAAGGCGGCGTGGAACCGCCGGAACCGGACGGCCGAAGAGTACGGCGTGCACGTTGCCCGGATTGAGCACCTGCTCAACCGCTATGGATCGATGGCCACGGAGGTCCTGGCGCTCATCAAGGAGAACCCGGCCCTGGCTGAACCGCTGCCGGGCGCCGACGACTACCTGCAGGCCGAGGCCGTCTATGCGGCCACGCACGAAGGCGCGCGTCATGTACACGACGTTTTGACACGCAGGACGCGTATTTCCATCGAGTCCTGGGACCGGGGTGTGTCCGCTGTCCCGGTAGTCGCTAAGCTGATGGGAGAAATTCTTGGCTGGAGCGATGCGCAGCGCGAAAGCGAAATCAAGCATTACCTTGCCCGGGTGGAAGCTGAACGGCTGAGCCAGGAGCAGCCCGACGATGAATCTGCCGACGCCGCGCGCCTGGGTGTGGAGGACATCGTCCCGCTGCGCTGACACAAGGCGGATGCCTGACCCGCGCCTCCTGCCTCACTGAAGGGACAACTCTTGGCGGAACCACTGGACCGGTACGATGCCGAACTCACCACACCGGAAATGGTGATTCTTGAGCTTGATGCCAAGGACAAGACGGATGCGGCGACCCAGCTTGCCGAACGGCTCTACGCGGCCGGGCGCGTCTCGGACCTCGACGGCTTCCTGAAGCACGTCAATGCCCGGGAGCACCAGCTGGCAACGGGCCTGCCCGGCGGAGTCGGACTGCCGCATGCCCGCAGCGAGTTCGTGTCCCGGACCTCGATTGCCGTTGGCATCACCAAGTACGGACGGGCCCTGGACTTCGGGGCCGCTGACGGGCCGGCAACGGTGATCCTGTTGATTGCGACGCCGGCAAGTTCCTTCTCGGACCACCTTGAAGTACTTGCCACGCTGGCCCGCTCGCTGTCCAAGGAGTCGTTCCGGGAATCCCTTCGCCGGGCCTACGACCCCGAAGTGATCGCCGAACTCATCAACTCCAGCCTGGTGTTCTTCGACCACTAGAAAGTGGGGCAGGCTGCCCAAAACTGCGCGAACGTACACTTGCGGCCCCGCTGCGAGGGGCCCCAAGTGTCCGCTCGCGCAACCTGCGGTTCGTTGTTCTACACAAGGACGAAGTACGGTTAATGTGTGTTGAAAACTGCCCTCAAACCCCGCTGGATCGCAGGCCTGGTGTTTGCGATCGTCATTTCAGGGGTTTTTGTGCTGCTAAGCCAGTGGCAATTCGGCCGGTCAACCCAGCCGGAAGCGCCCGTTTCGACCGGGACCGAAGAGAGCAAGCCGCTCACCACGGTGCTGCAGCCGGGTGACTTTTTCCATGGCTCCGTGGCGGACCAAATGGTCACCGCCAAAGGAGCCTACGATCCCGACAAGCAAGTGCTGGTCCCGGGACGACTTTACGACGGCGCCACGGGTTACTGGGTGGTGTCGGCGTTTTCGGTCCAGGACGCCCCCGTCCTCAACGGCGCCGGGGCATCGCCCCAAACGTGGATCCCTGTGGCCCGCGGATGGGTGGCCGACCCCGCGGAAGCCGGCGCGCCGCCGTCGGGAACTATTGAACTGACCGGACGGCTCCTGCCGTCCGAAGCTCCGCTGCCGAACACCGCCCCCGAACCCGGACGCGCCACGGCAGTATCCGTAGCGGAACTGATCAATGCCTGGGAAATCAGCAGCTATCCGGGGTTTGTGGCAGCCACTTCCGAGATAACCGGAGGCTCCGACGTCAGCCCCGCGGCGGTCAGCAGTGAGCTGAAACCATTGCGTATCGGTCCGCAGCCCCCGGCCCAGCAGGTGAACTGGCTCAACCTGTTCTACTCCGTGGAGTGGATCGTTTTCGCCGGCTTCGCGTTGTTCATCTGGTGGCGCATGGTGAAGGACGACTACCGCCGCGACCTCGAAGACGAGCTCGACGGCGAACACGACGCGGACGCCGACGTCGAGCCCCCGCCGGCGGAGCCCCGCGCCGGCACACCAGAAAATTCCAGCCCGTCTGAACAAAAGGTACAGCCATGATCGATCCCAAGCCGGCCATCCAGCCACAGCCTACCGAGACCAGCGGAGCAGGCACCGCAAAAACGGGCACCGTGAAGAAGCGCAGGTTCGGCGGGACAGAAGCCCAGATCCGGTCCGCGCTCAAGTTCTACAAGGTCCTGGCCTACATGACGGGCGGGATGCTGCTGCTGCTCTGCGCCGAACTGGTTGCGCGGTACGCCTTCGGCCAGTACCTGTTCGCCGGCGGAACCAACGCGGTGACGGGCCAGCCGTTTGGCTTCGGGTTCGCCGATGCCGAGCCGCAGGGCGTCCTCGGGGGAGTGAACCTCTCCGTGGCGGTGCTCATTGTGCACGGCTGGATGTACGTCGTGTACTTGATGTCCAACTTCCGCCTGTGGTCGCTGATGCGGTGGCCGTTCGCGAAACTGATCATCCTCGCACTGGGCGGTGTGGTTCCGTTCCTGTCCTTCTTTGTGGAGAAGAAGTTCCATGCAGAGGTGGAAGCGGAACTCGCAGCGAATCCCCAGGCGTCCAAGCGCTACTGACCGCGCCGGTGTGAGATCCCTAACGCCGGGGTGGTTTTACGCCGCAGACAGCCGTCTCAACGTGCGACCGGGCAAGCGCCCAAGTAGTCTAGGACGGTGACTACTCCCACTGCATCCCAGACTTCCCAGAAGCCGGTGCTGGTTGTTGACTACGGTGCCCAGTACGCGCAGCTGATTGCCCGCCGCGTCCGGGAAGCGAACGTGTACTCGGAAGTGGTTCCGCACACGTACAGCACCGAGCAGCTCCTGGCTAAGAACCCCGCTGCCATCATCCTTTCGGGCGGCCCTTCCAGCGTCTACGCGGAAGGTGCTCCAAGTGTGGGTGCCGACCTCTTTGAAGCCGGGATCCCCGTCTTTGGCATTTGCTACGGCTTCCAGGCCATGGCCAACGCCCTGGGCGGAAAGGTCGACAAGACCGGACTGCGTGAGTACGGTTCCACGCTAACCACCATCCTGGGTGAGGGCCGCTCGGTCCTCGAAGGAATGCCGCAGCACCAGAACACGTGGATGAGCCACGGTGACTCCGTGCACGAGGCGCCTGAGGGCTTCGAAGTGCTCGCGACGACGGCGGGCGCCGAAGTTGCCGCCTTCGCCAACGAAGAGAAATGCCTCTACGGCGTGCAGTGGCACCCCGAGGTGAAGCACTCGGCATATGGCCAGCAGGTGCTCGAGAACTTCCTGTTCAAGGGCGCCAAGCTGGAACCGAACTGGACCACGGGGAACATCCTCGAGGAACAGGTGGACCGCATCCGCAAGCAGATCGGCGACGCCAGGGTCATTTGCGGCCTTTCCGGCGGCGTGGATTCGGCTGTCGCGGCTGCCCTGGTCCAGCGTGCCGTGGGCGACCAGCTGACCTGCGTGTTCGTGGACCACGGTCTGCTGCGCGAGGGCGAGGCCGAGCAGGTTGAGCGCGACTTCGTGGCAGCCACGGGCGTCAAGCTCTACGTTGCGAACGAGCAGGAGCGGTTCCAGGCGGCACTGGCCGGGGTCAGCGATCCGGAGACCAAGCGCAAGATCATCGGCCGCGAGTTCATTCGCGCCTTCGAAGAAGCCGAACTGGCCATCATCGCCGAAGCCGCTGCGCACGGCGAAAAGATCAAGTTCCTCGTCCAGGGCACCCTGTACCCCGACGTCGTCGAATCCGGCGGCGGAGAGGGTGCTGCGAACATCAAGAGCCACCACAACGTGGGCGGCCTGCCGGAAGACCTGCAGTTCGAACTTGTTGAGCCGCTGCGTGCACTGTTCAAGGACGAAGTCCGCGCCGTGGGCGCCCAGCTCGGACTGCCGCAGGAAATCGTCGGCCGCCAGCCTTTCCCCGGCCCGGGACTCGGCATCCGCATCGTCGGCGAAGTGACCAAGGAACGCCTTGACCTGCTGCGCAAGGCTGATGCCATCGCCCGCGCCGAGCTGACCGCAGCCGGCCTGGACAACGAGGTATGGCAGATGCCGGTAGTGCTGCTGGCGGACGTCCGCAGCGTCGGCGTCATGGGTGACGGCCGTACCTACGGCCACCCGATCGTCCTCCGTCCCGTGTCGTCCGAAGACGCCATGACTGCCGACTGGTCACGGCTTCCGTACGACCTGCTGGCGAAAATCTCAAACCGCATCACCAATGAGGTGGAAGGCGTCAACCGTGTAGTGCTCGACGTGACCAGCAAGCCGCCGGGAACCATCGAGTGGGAATAGCAGTGTGAGTGGCCGGTCTCAGCGATGAGGCCGGCCACGTTGCTTTATTCTCGCTAAATCCGGCTCAATTTTGGCCCGCTCCAGTGTTGCGGACTCTCACTGGGCCCTGATTCGGGCTACGCTCGAAAGTATGCCGGTATGGTCCAGGGCGTCACGTGCAAGCGCAGAAAAGAAGGCAGTAGTGTCAGTTGGTCAAGGCCTCCCAGAGGGCTCCGAGGAGCTCAGGAAGTGGCTGTCCGGGCTTAAGCCGGTCACCGGAGCAGACACAATGCTTCGTTTCACCAAGACCCCGGAAGGCTCCATCGACCTCACGCATGCGCATCCGTCCGGACTTGCGCAGCTCATGGCGGGGCGGCGCACGCGCCTGTCCACGCTGATCCGCGACCATGACCAGTACGTGGTGGCTGCCCGGGCATCGCGCAACCTCCGCTCCAAGATTTTCGAGCTCAGCAACGACCGTGGCATCGACGCCGGCTATTTTTCGGCCGGCACGGTGTCCTGGACGTCGGCTGTGGGCGGAAAGCCGCAGCGGGTGTCCGCCCCGGTGATGCTCACCGCCATTTCGCTGACCGTCCGTCCGGGCGAGGACGACTACGAACTCCAGTTGACCGAGCAGGCGCAGATCAACCCGGCGCTCATCCGGCACCTGAAGACCATCCACGGCATTGTTTTCGACGTAAACGCTGTGACCCGGATGGCCTACAGCACGGCCCGGTTCGACCCCCTGCCGGTGCTGGACCGACTGGGCACGCTCATCAAACCCATCCACGGGGCCGAGGTGGAGCACAACCTGCTCGTGTCAACGTTCGCGGACCTGTCCGGGAACCTCGAGGACCCGTGGATCAACCAGAACAACGCCCTCGTCGCTGCCCTGGCCCGCGCCGCCGCCGGAGAGGCCGTGGACGTGCCCGAATTGGCGGAGGACCGCTTCCAGGACATCGACCAGCGGGACCCGGCCCAGGAACTGCTGCTTCTCGACGCCGACTCGGACCAGCAGTACGTGGTGGACGCCGTGCGTGCCGGGGACTCCCTCCTTGTCAGCAGCCCGCCGGGAACGGGCCAGACCCAGACCGCCATCAACACCATCGGTGCCCTGGTGGACGAAGGCAAGACTGTCCTTGTGGTGGGTGACCGGCGCGCCAGCCTCAGCGAGATCGGGGCCCAGCTTGAGACGCTGGGCCTGGAGTCCATCCTGTTTGCGCTGTCCGGAACGGTCACGCCGCTGCAGCTCAAGGGACAGCTGGTGCGGTCCATTATGCGGAACGAAAAGTCCCTTCAGCCCCAGCTGGAAAACCTGCATACCACCCTTGCGGAGCACCGCCACGCCCTCATGGACCATGTGGACTCGCTGCACAACGTCCGGCAGCGCTGGGGCTGCTCGCCCTATCAGGCCATGCAGTCGCTTGCTGAGCTGACGTCCATCCAGCCCGCTCCCGCCACCACAGTGCGCCTCAAGCGAAGTGTCCTCGACAACATTCGTGACCGTGAGGAACTGGCCGGCCGCCTTCACCGCGCGGCCGAACTGGGCAGTTTCAGCCGGGCCGCAACTGCCAGCCCCTGGCACGGCGCGCGGCTCCTGACCCGCAAGGAAACCGAGGAAGCGCAGGAAGTTGCGCGTTCGGTTGAGAAGAACCTCCCCGTGCTGCGTCACCGGATGAACGAAGTAGCCGAGCACGCACAGATCCGCCTCGGTGCGACCTTCTCCGAATGGGGCGCCCAGCTCGAGTTGCTGATGGCGGTCAGGGAGAGCCTGGACAAGTTCACCCCGGACATCTTCGACCGGCCGGTCCATGACCTCATCTCCGCGACCGCCACCTCCCCGTGGCGCCGCGAACGCAACATCGAGATGCCGTCCATGCAGCGTTCCCGCCTCCGCCGCGTAGCCAAGGAATATGTCCGTCCCGGCGTGCACATTGCCGACCTCCACAGCTCCTTGGTGCTTGTCCAGGAGCAGCGGGCGCTTTGGGCGGACTACGCCACCACGCAGCGTCATCCGGCAGTGCCTTCCGGCCTTGGCGAAGTGAACGTGATGTACCGCAGCCTGGAGCGCGAGCTGGCCCAGCTGGGGGCTGCCGTGAAGCATACGGCAGCAGGCGGGGACCTCCAGAACACTCCGTACGAGGAATTGATGGAACGCCTGGAGCGGCTTGTAGCTGACACCCGGACGCTCAAGACCCTCCCGGAGCGCACGCTGCTCATCGAGAACATGCGCGAGCACGGGCTCGGGGAACTGCTCGCAGACCTGGCAGATCGCGAAGTGCCCGCGGAATCCGTTGCATCGGAGCTGGAACTTGCCTGGTGGCAGTCGGCCCTTGAAGCAATGATCAGCGGCGACGACTACCTGGCGATGTCCGACGGCGACGCCCTTCGCCAGCTCGAAGCCGAATACCGTTTGGCGGACAATGCCCATATCGCCAGCGGGGCTGCCCGGCTGCGGTGGACGCTGTCAGAGCGGTGGCGCGCCGGTATTGCCGAGAACCCGCGGCAGGCGGACCTGCTCCGGAGCCTCCTGAAGGACGGCCGGGTCACGTTGGCCGCCCTCACGGCGCAGGCCCCGGCACTGGTTCCCATGCTGGTTCCCGTGTGGTCCGTGAGCCCCTACCTCATGACCGGACTGCTGCCGGCGCAGCAGAAGTTCGACGCCGTGGTCATCCTCGATGCCGAAGCGACCTCCCTCCAGGCTGTCCTTCCGGCCATCGCCCGGGCCAGGCAGGTCATTGCCTTTGGCGACGACAAAATCGCAAGCCCACGAACCTTCACGGTGGGCGTCGAGCGGCTGGCTGCCGGCGAGACGGCCCATCAGGCGGTCGAGAGTGCCTACACGGCCTTGTCCGCGGTGCTGCCGACCCGGCGTCTGACCTCCGCCTACAGGGCAGTTGACGAGGAGCTCGTGCTGCAGCTGAGCAAGAGTTTCTACGACGGCCGCCTTCACCGGCTCCCTGAGGGACAGACGGCCACCGGGCTTGACCGTGCGTTGCTCGTGGAATACCTGCCGGATGGCACCGGACTTCCGAGCGCCGACCAGGAAGGCGTTGAATCCGCCGTGGCCGAGGTGAACCGGGTGGTGGGCCTCGTATTTGAGCATGCACGCCTGCGCCCGCGGACCTCCCTCGCAGTGGTCACGGCCAGCCTCCGCCATGCCGCCCGGATCGGCGAGGCCATCCGCCTTCAACTGCCCAACTACCCGCTGCTGGCGAGCTTCTTCAGCGCGGGACCCGAATCCTTCCGTGTGGTGGACCTGGAACGGGCCCAGGGCCTGGTCCGGGACCACGTGATCTTCTCGCCGGGTTATGGCCGGACGCCGCACGGCCGCGCGCTGCACAATTTCGGTCCGTTGTCCGCCGAGGGCGGCCGGGCGAAATTCGCACTCGCCATGACCCGTGCCCGGCGCTCCCTGCATGTGCTGACGTGCTTCAAGCCGGAGGACCTGGACGTCACCCGCCTCAGCCACGGCGCCCTCGACTTCTATGAACTGCTCAACCGCGAGATAGCCGGCAACACTGATCTGGGGACGCCGGCGTCCCGCGCCGCAGCGAGCGAGCAGGCACTCGGGGCCGACCCCCTGGTGGCAGACCTGGGTGACAGGCTGCGTGCCCGGGGAGCACGGGTCTGGCACCAATACGACGGTGTGCTTGACGTGGCCGCGGCCGCGGACCCGGTGCATTCCATCGGCCATGACGAAGCCGACATCCCCCGGCCGGTGGCCATCGAGTCCGACGGAACCGAGCAGTACCGGCGGATGAGCGTCCGTGAACGGAGCAGGCTCCGCCCTCAGCTGCTGGAACGACTGGGCTGGCGCTACATGCCCTTGTGGACCATCGAGGTGTTTACGGACCCGTCCGCTTGCGCCGACCGGATCGGCGGTTACCTGGGGCTGGAGAAGCCGGCTGTCACCGGCTTCACGTCCTCCTCGCAGGCGTTCTTCGAGGACGACGTGGACAACCTGACCCTGAACAGCGCCGACCGGCGCAGCGGGGCCGCAGAGGAAGCCGATTCCGGCAGCGGCGACTCCGGCAACGGTGGCAGCGGAGAGCCGGGCGCTTCCGGCGAATCCGCCGCTCCGGACCGGCACTCGGTATCCTTGGAACAGGGCGGCACCGAGCCGGAGGAGTCCTTCAGGACCCGCACCAAGGCAGTGGAAAGTATCAAGGACAACGGCATGGACATGAACAACAGCGCAGCGGATAGCCACGGGGCTACGCACCGTGAGGCGGACAATTCGGTGCCTGGCAGGATAGCGCCCGAGAGGGTAGCGCCCGACAGGACCCCGCAGACGGCCGGCGCCGGCGTTCCTTCAGGAGTGCTGCCCAACAAGGCCTCCGAGGATGACCCGAAGCGCTGGGGCGATCAGGGCTCCGACTACGACCATGATGCCTGGCTGCAGGAACAGAAACCGCCGCACTGGGGGTGACTTCCCGTAGGCAGGGGAGCGTGCCGGTCCGAGCGCAGCTAGCCCGGTGCTCCCACCATGACGAAGAAGAGTTTGCCCTGCGTTGAGGAGCCGGCGAGCCGGCGCGCCTGGTCCGGATCCGCTGCAACCACGATGAGCCCCTCGGTTTCGCCGGTGCCCAGCCATTGTCCGGTTTGCCCGCCCTGCCCGGACGTCCAGAGCACGGGCACCGAGGCCGCCAGCACCTGCGATTCGGCTGCTTTGCCGTAGTCGGTGCCGTTCGTCATGACGATGTTGACGAGCTGGCCGGGTGCCACGAGCTGGATGGACGAAGGGTCCGCCATTCTCAGGGGCACGGCGGCCGATCCCGGGGGAGTGCCGGCCAGCAGGCCCGGCCCGAGCAACTGCGTATCGGAGATCAGCTGGCCTTTGCGCAGCGGTGCAGCCAGCTGCTTGCCCACAACGGCGGCGGTGTCAGCGTAGCTCCCCGCGGGCATCATCCCTGGTGGCACCTCGACCAGCACCACTTCATTGCTTGAGAGGGCGGTTCCAGCGGGAAGGTCACGGGCGGAGGCCAGCGCAGTGACGGTGTGGGCGGGTGCCGGTGTCAGTTGCTGGACGGAAATGCCGGCAGCGGCGCACAGCAGAAGCGCGACGACCAGCCTGCGATGGCGGTTGAGCCATGACGGAAAGCGTCGCAGGCCGGACGGCCGCTGGCGGCCGGGCTGTCCGGACCGAAAGCTCTGCCGCGGCGATGAACGTCCGTTGGTGCGGAAGGTGGATGGCATGCCTTGAGGCTACGGAGGCGCCGCGTCGCGGCGACAGCCCGGGGACGCCGTATGTGGAAAACCGACATCGGCAGCGCACCATGAGTAGCGGACCGGCACCCTTCGCGCTTTGCGCGAGATTCGGCAGCGGACGCCGAGTTTAAGTCAGCTTGCGGCTGCGGCAGCGGGAACGGCCGCCGGAGCGGGAGAGACGCTGCTGCCCTTGCTGTCGCGTGAGTCGGTCCGGTAGAAGCCGGAACCCTTGAAGACGACGCCGACGCTGTTGAACTTCTTGCGCAGGGTCCCCTCACATTCGGGGCAGGAGGTGAGCGAGCTGTCGGTAAACGACTGCACAATCTCGAAGGCGTGGCTGCAGTCCTTGCAGGCGTATGCATACGTGGGCACTGGTAATCCTCCTCTGGGACAAACGAGCAGGTCCCGTGCTGCCTGGCAGGAATCACCGCCGATTGTTCCTCGGCAGGTTCCTTCCCTTAGCAGTCGCAGGGCCTGAGTGCCAATTCTATCATCCGCTGCGAGCCGGCTTCACATCAGCTGCGCGAGGCGTGACGGTGTGACTGCCACCGGGATTTTGCGGTCGAAGGATTCGGCGGGGATGCTGCCGGCCGGAAGGACTTCGTCGTCAAAGACCACCGCAGCCGCGGGCACCGGCACGCCCTCATGTTCGAGACCGGCGAGGAACTTGTCGTAGTAGCCCCCACCCTGTCCGATCCGGTTACCCGACAGGTCCACTGCTGTGGCGGGGACGAAGATCCCGGCCGCGTCGCGCATGGCCTCGATGCCGTGCTGTTCTCCGACGGGCTCGTCGATGGGGGCGTAACTGCTGCGGACGAAGTCGGTCGCCGGGGTCCAGTAGACCCAGGAGAGGGAGCGGTCCGGGCGGCAGACCGGCAGCAGAACGCGGTGCCCTGTTCCGTGAAGCGCGGCAATGAGCGGCAACGTGGGGGGCTCGAATCCCACGCCCAGATACACGGCAAAAGTGCTTCGTTCACCGGCGGCAACCATGGTGGCCCACTGAAGTCCGTGACGGGCGATACCGGCCCCGGCGGCTTCAAGGCCGACGGGAGGGACTGTTGCGCGCCGGATTCGGTGGGCTGAGCGGATCTCGTCCTTGGATGGCATCAACGCCCGTCCTTCCATGTCAGGAGGCCCGCCTGCGGAGACCCTGGTAAAGGCCATCCCGGGCGGTTAGTGCAATTACCCAATGTTTGGTCCCTGACGCTAGATTAGTCCAGTGACTACCACCAATACTTCCGTCCGCAAGGCTGTCATTCCTGCTGCGGGACTCGGCACCAGGTTCCTACCGGCCACCAAGGCCATGCCCAAGGAAATGCTGCCGGTCGTGGACAAGCCCGCGATCCAGTACGTCGTCGAAGAGGCCGTCAGCGTTGGCCTCACCGACATCCTGATGATCACCGGCCGGAACAAACGCGCCCTCGAAGACCACTTCGACCGGGTCCCGTCGCTGGAGGCGACCCTCGAAGCAAAGGGCGACACCACCAAGCTCGAAGCCATCCAGGCCGCCAGCAACCTCGGCGATATCCACTACGTCCGCCAGGGCGACCCCATGGGCCTCGGCCACGCAGTGTTGCGCGCCAAGCAGCATGTCGGATACGAACCCTTCGCGGTGCTTCTGGGCGATGACCTGATCGATGCGCGGGACGAACTGCTCAGCAAGATGATCGAAGTCCAGGCCAAGACCGGCGGCTCGGTGGTCGCGCTGATTGAAGTGGAACCATCCCAGATCAGTGCGTACGGTTGTGCCGACATCGACGAAACCGACATGAACGGTTTCGTACGGATCCGGAAGCTCGTGGAAAAGCCCGACGCCGCCGAAGCACCGTCCAACCTGGCCGTCATCGGCCGTTACGTCCTCCACCCCGCGGTCTTCGATGTCCTCGAACGCACCGAACCGGGCAGGGGCGGGGAAATCCAACTGACGGACGCCCTCCAGGAACTTGCTGCAGGGGACGGCGAAGGATACGGCGTCTACGGTGTGGTGTTCCGCGGCCGCCGCTACGACACAGGCGACAAGCTCAGCTACCTCAAGGCCTGCGTCCAGCTGGCCTGCGACAGCGACGACCTCGGCCCCGGGCTGCGCGAGTGGCTGCCGGAATTCACCTCTTCCCTCGCCAAGTAACGTCCCATGCGGGGCAGCATCTGGCCGGCGACGCTGGAATGCGGCGACATTGTGCTGCGCCCCATCCGGTACCGGGACCGCAAGGAATGGATGGCGGTCCGTTCCCGCAATTCTGAATGGCTGGCTCCCTGGGAGGCCTCGAACCCGGCCCCCGGAGGGGCTCTGCCGGACTACCGGCAGATGGTCAGGTCCCTCAATGCCCAGGCTGCGCAGGCCACGGCGCTGCCTTTCGTGATCACGGAGCGTGTTCCGGGCCGTCGGGATCCAGTCATCGTTGGACAACTGACGGTGTCGTCCATCATCTGGGGATCGGCGATGATGGCCACACTTGGATACTGGGTGGACAAGTCCTGTGCCGGCCGGGGAATTGCTCCCACGGCTGTTGCGATGGCCACTGACTACTGCTTTGGCAGCCTCGGCCTGCACCGGATGGAAATCAATATCCGGCCTGAAAACGGGCCCAGCCTCCGGGTTGTGGAGAAGCTGGGTTTCCGGGACGAAGGCTACCGGCCTCGGTTCCTGCACATCAACGGCCAATGGGCGGACCACCGCTCGTTCGCCCTGACGTCCGAGGAAGTTCCCGAAGGGCTGCTGGCCAGGTGGTTGAGAAGCCGCCCGGCCTGACCAACACGCTGGCCCGCTGCCGGAGTCACCCCGAGGTTGTTCTCCTGTGTTTTCCGTCATAAATCCATTGAATTGCCAGCTGCCCTGCGACACACCGGAGCTAATGCCAGAGCTGTCGGCCAATTACTCATACGGTTTTGAATGTGGACTTCCCCCTTAGCAGCTCAGTGATCCTTGTTGTCGCTGTCGCGCTCTGGATTGTGTGGGTGGCCCCGTATGTTCTGAGAAACCGCCAGCATCAGCTCCAGCCCGCAGCCGAGCTGATGTCCGAAATCAACTTCGCCGAACCCGCAGACCCCCAAGCCGGAAACGTCATGAAAATGGCCGCCCAGCAGGAGAACTCAATGGAAACCAAGCAGGCCACCGGATCCGCGCAGGGATCCCGGACACCCGCCGCCGGCCCGGGTGCGGTGACGGCGCGCCCGGGCGCACTGAGGATCCGGTACGGACGATGTGCGCTCGCGCTGGTGGGGCTCGTGTCCCTGCTCACCGGGTTCGTGGCAGGCATCTTCCTCATGTTCGGGATGGGCTCGTCCTGGTTGCCTGTCGGGGCCTTCTTGGCTGCTGTAGCGTCCGTCGTCTGGCTCCGGCGGCTGGCGGTGCGGGACCGGCGCGCCAGAATGAACGCGGCATTCCGTGCAGCCATGACTGCCCCGGAGCGGCAGATGCGGGTAGTCGTACCGCGTCCCAGCCGGGAACCGGCCGTGGACGCCCCGGAAAGCCCACTTTTCGACGCCGAAGCGGGAAACAAGCCAAAGGTTAAGCCGCTGACGGCCCAGGAACTGCGTGAAGCTGCCCTCGCCGAAGCCAGGGCCTCGGGCGACACCGCCCTGAGGACTGCCGCCGCACCAGGGTCGGCCGTCAACACGGACGCCAAATGGGAGCCTGTGGACGTTCCCAAGCCCACCTACGTGGAAGCTGCCAAGGCAGAACGGGCTGCCCCGGAGCCGCTGGACCTGCCCGAAGCTCCGAAAGCCGTGGGCAAACCGTCCCTCAAGCAGGGCCCGGCCGCCGTCCCGGCGGCCAGCGGAAGCGCTCCCAAGACCCTGACCAAGGCTCAGAGCGCCCTGAGCAACCTGGACGACGTCCTGCAGCGCCGCCGCGCCTAACCAGCCTCTTCGCCCCGGGCAGCCGGTTGCTGCCCGGGGCTTTCTTATGCCCAGGCCACGCGCATCGTGGCCGGGACCTGGTTCCCGAGCACCGCTATGGAAGTGAGACATTCGGGAGCTGGCTGGCGAAGCGCGCCGATAGTTTGTAGCCTAGGGACACCGGTTTGCCTGTTCCCGGAGTTTCCGAGGGTATGGCAGCGGCCCGGGGCTATAGCTCAGTTGGTAGAGCGCTTCGTTCGCATCGAAGAGGTCAGGGGTTCGAATCCCCTTAGCTCCACATTGAAGGCCCTCTGACCTGCGGAAACGTTGGGTTGGAGGGCTTTTCTCTTAGCTGCTGATGGGTCGACCACACGGAAACCACACGCTTTGGGAAAGGTTCCGGCGTTTATCCGGACTTTCGTTCCGGATGACCCGGTGGCTCCTTGCCAAACTTTTGGAGGGCTTCCGTTAGGTCAGGCGATTCACTTGCCTTGGCAATGTAGTGCTTCTCGGTGATCGCAGTTCCGGAATGACCCAGCTGGGCGGCGGCATGCTTGGAACTGTATTCCTGGTCGATGAGAGTGGCAACGGATTTCCGGAAGACGTGCGGCGTGACCCATTCATAGGGGGGGACCCCGCACGTGCGTCCCGCCATTGCCTGCGGAAGTTGTGTGGGCTGCGCACAGTTCCTGTGGAAGACGGGAAGAACATTTCTTCGGGCTTGGTCTTCGGATGGTCCTGCCGGTAGGCGCCGAGCCCTTTCTCCATGACGATAGTTCCCGAGATGGTGATGATTGGCGGTTCCGCTTCGAGGTCGACGTCCTGCCAGCGAATGGCCAGGACCTCACTAATTCGGGCGCCCGTGGCAAGGAAGATGTCGAGAACGTCGAGTAGATCTGAAGCGCGCGGGCGTCCCTGATGGGTGGGGTCCTCCTGCCACCTTCCAATGACAGACCGGAGCTTGTAAACGTCTTTGACTGAAAGTGCCTTGATGTCCTTCGTGGCGATCTTGATGGGTCCTACATCGCGGACCGGATTGCTATGCAGGGCATCGTGCCGGACCGCGAGACCGATCATGCCGGTGAGCACGATTTTGGAATGACGTGCGGTAGCAGGGTGGTATGAGGCAACGTTTTTGAGGAACCGGTCTATACGGCCGGTGCTCAGCTCGTGCAGTCGGAGTCCGGCCAGCGCGGGCTTGATGACCCGCCTGTAGGTGTCACGGTAGCCATCGATAGTCCTTCAGCCGGCCCGACCGTTGTTCTCGATTTCGTCCGAGGGCCTCCTGCAGCGCAGCGACCACCGCAGCGTCCAGGCCCTCGAGGCCGACCTCCGCAGCTGGGTCAAAGCATGGAACGATAAACCCACCCCATTCACTTGGACCAAAACCGCAGGGCAGATCCTCGAATCAATCGGCAGACTTTTGAAGCGAACTTCAGGCGCAGGACACTAGGGACTTTTGACTCGGGTTCTACGGAAAATTTTGAGGAAGACAATGTTGTGCATTTGCTATTAAGGTGCCGAGCTCGGGCTATGCCACTTCGCGAAACGGGCGCTGGCGGCGGGTCATTGACATCCCTAGCCGAAATGCGGATCCTCGTGGCTAGGACTGTTTCAGCTCGCGGTCACGCTGGATTTGGGGGGTACCAATGGAAAGCGGCGGCTTTTGCCATTTTCAGCTGAGCCTTTTCCAATCGTGGAAACTGCGCAGGGACTCGTGCCTTATGCATGTTGCAGCGCGTCAACAGCGGCTCATCACTGCGTTGGCTATCCACGGACCCCGCCCTCGAAGCTACCTGGTCGGGCTCCTATGGCCGGAGAGTCGCGAGAGTCTGGCCATGGAGAGCCTGCGGGTAAGCATGCACCTGGTCTCACGACAGGTCCCGGGCCTCTTGGTGAACCGGGGCGCCGAACTTTCCCTTAGCGACTTGGTGGACGTCGACTTACACCGGGTCCGGTCGTTCGTTCGAGGGCTGAGCCACGCCGGGCTGAACGGCGACGCCGCATCGTCCCTGAACCTGCTCCGCGATGCCGAACTGCTTCCGGGCTGGTATGACGATTGGGTGCTCTTTGAACAGAGCAGATTGCGGCAGGACCGGCTCCACGCGTTCCACATCATTGCCCGCGAGTCGCTGGCGTGCGGCGAATTTGAGGTTGCTTTGGAAGCAGCGGAGGCAGCACTGGAACTTGAACCGCTCTATGAAAGTGCGGTTGAACTTCTCATCCAGGCTCAACGGCAGCAGGGTAACAATGCCGCCGCGCTTCGGGCCTTCGATAAGTATCGAGCGAAGCTGCAGGAGGACATGGGCCTTGCGCCGTCGGAGGCCATTCGGGGACTCGTCTCACAAATTGCATGGCAGCCAGGCCGCTAACGAACGTGAGATATCGAGACCTTTCTAGGGGGAAGATTGGGCAATCAGCTACTGGCACGACGCTTAGGATCTCGTCTTTATCAACAGTCGAGACAGTGCTTGGTTCATCGCTTGGGACCTCGCTGTAGATGATCCGTGCGCGAAAGCCCGGCGTTTGGTCGCGTTCGCGGCAAGGGCGGATGACTAGTGTTCCCGCGGGTATCGCCGGGGGTGACGCGTATTCGTCGGATATTCATGACGGACGATCGTCAAGGCGCGGCACCATGTCCGGCATGGCCGCCCCGAGCGTCCGCCCGCACGGGGAGCCTTGAACAGCCGGACCACAGAGCCTCGATCACTGGCTTTCATACTGCGGTCGGCCCACTCGACGCGGGACCACTGCGGCTTGTCGTGTGCTCAGGCCAGGAGGATACGGTCCACGGTCTCGTCGATTCCGGGGATGTCGGCCATGAGTTGATCGCGGATGGCGGGGAACTGGAGGTTCGCGATCAGGCGGATGGTTTGCTCGTCATCCGGGTATGTCTTCGCTGCGAGCATTTCTGTCCAGAGCGACCTGGCCTGCGCCGTCGCGTCCCAGTGGCTCAGGCCCTGGATTGCGGCGACACTGGTCTCGACGGCATTCAGGGTCTGGGGCCGAGAAAGCATCCGTGCCCGAAGCCCTCGCCCGGGCACAGCAGACCCGAGGACAAGCTTTCACTCAGTCCCACCAAATCGGCACCGAAGCGAAGCCATCCAGGGCGATGGGCGGCTTCGCCCGCTGTTAGGTAGCTGATCGACCCAGGCTGCTCGCGCCTGGCTGGCTTTGCTGCCTGAGCCTGTGAGAGGCCCTCTTCACTCTAGAACCAAGCGTCGAGTGGGTCAGTGAGCGTACCGGGTCGGACACGAGGCTGATGGCAAGGGCGCGGCAGTAACGCGGCAGTAACGCTACGAATGGTCAATTTAGTGTTTCAAGATCCGTGGCATCGGGAGGCAAGGGTTTCGAGATGACAGACAGAATTGAGCACGCGGCATTAGCCTCGATTCGGCCAGTGACGGAGCCAGGGGAAGAGACGGTCTCCTCCCCGCTCACCTATTGGATGCTTCGCTCGAAGGGGTGGCGGTCATGATCCGAATCCAAGGACCACTGACGTACAGTGGCGACATTGCCCAAGTACCTTCCACTTCTATCACGATTGCCACCGAGTTTCCGATCTTCGATTACCTCCGCACGGAAACCGGCCACCGTGACGTGGTGCGGGAGCTGGTGGCAACCGATCGGCAACAGTCCAAGCACGAGCTGACTTCAGGCGACTACGCTCTGACCGCGCAGACCGCCGATCTTATCGGTTCCCGTATCGAGTCCATCGCGAACTTCCTGCAGTATATAGTCCACGCTCGCCGCGCCAATGATCTCGACTACATGAGGTTCGTAATTCCCGTTCAAATCGAGTCGTCAGCTAGAGCTATCGGGGCCGAGTCCTTCCATGTCCTCTATGTGATTCGGACATTTGGCCAAATGTCCGATGCTCTATTCGCGATGCGCCGGACCGCCGTAGAGCTCGACTTGGCGACTGTAGTCCCTTTCCTGGAGAACAACATCTTTCTGCTGAATGATGATACTTATCGATCACTTCTACCGGAGTTCAATGGCCTCACAGGACGCGGCGATGAAACGACGCTGCTCTCCGTTGTAACCGCGCTCATCGACGGCGCCACCTTCGACCCCGGTGACCCGACCGACCGCCGCAGGTTCTCCGAGGACCTGCTCGAGCGTGCGTTGCAGGCGGTCGATCTCCAGAGCACCGGCGAGGTCGTCGAGTTCTTCAATCGGCGATTCTCGGAACTTTTCGACTTCCCGATTCGGATCCCGGTCATTCAGCCGTTGAAGATCGCTGGGCACTTCGAGGTCGACACAACGGGCAATGTCCCGATTACCAAAGATGATCTGTTCTTCTACGACCTGTCGGTCGAGCACCTGAGTCGTGGCGATGGCAAGTCATTGATTCCGCACGTCGTCCATTACGACTGGAACGCGCCCAACCATCACATCACTAACAACAGCATCCCGTTCGAATTCGAGTCAGTCGATCTCAGCTTTGTTGGCGCTGTCGCTGGCCAGATCACGATCGCGGTCAAAGCCTTTGACGGCACGTCGCTCTGGGTCAAGCAGTTTGCGCCGGATGACCCCGGACTAAAGGAAGTGCTGATCGTCGTCTCCCGCGTCCTTCCGGCTCGCCTGCTGCCACCTGATCGCGATGCCAACCCGAACGTGGGTAAGAAGCTCCGAGGGCAAGTGGTCGAGCTTTCGAAGACCTGTCCCGTTAAGGACTTGACGGTTGTCATACAAGCCAAGCAGGAAGGCGATGAGCTGTGGCGCGTAGTCTCGACCGCAATAACTGATGCATCCGGCAACTTCTCCGCACCCTATCCCTTTGGTCGCTTCGTCGTCGCCCAGGCTTTGGTTTCGGTCGCCGCCAACAGTCCAGTGAATGTTCCGATCGTGCGTGGCGCCAGCGAGAACGAAACCGTAACGGACGACTTCCTTTACCTTTTGATCGACGTTCCCAAACGTGATGAGGTGCAGAAAGAAGACGACTGTGGCTGTCATGCGCCCAAGGACGACTGCGGCTGTAGCGCACCCAAGAAGGCTCCTCGACTGCCCGGCCAGGCCGAGCTGGTGAAGTTCGACGATTACACCCAGGACATTGGTGGATCGTGTGTTAATCTCTCTACCCCCAACCGCACGTTAAGCGAATACAGCTACCACGCGGTCGTGCGAACCTCAGATCCGGATGTGTCGAACTACACGTTGGTCAAGCACGTCGACAGCCATACTTTCGACCTCAGCTTTGAGCTCACGAGCGATTTCAAAAAGATCCAGCGCGCGCGCGTGGACTTGGACAATCCCATCCGATGGCAGGACGCTCCAGACTCCGGTGACAGCCTGACCTTTTACCAGGCGGTCACGGTGGCGACCGGGCACGTCCTGCACTACCGAGCTGAGTTCCGGGCAGACGGCTATTCTCTTGGTGACCTCCTCTATTCCCTCGCATTGGCTCCTGGTCAGAAGAAGCAGATTGTTGTGATCGATTCCGCACACGCCCTTCGGGGCGCGGAGACGCAAAACATTGCGCAAGGCGAAAGCTTGGCGGCGAGCCTTCTCAATGAACGAGACATCACCGATCAGCTCGGCGGGAACATCAACGAGGCGCTCCGTGGCAGCAGCTCGGCCAGCACGGGCGGCGTCAGCGCGGGATTGGGCGCGGCAGCAAGCATGGGCATGTTCGGGGCGTCCCTTGGCGTCGCGGGCGGCTACTCGTCAGCGAGTGCATCTGCCGCGCAAGACAGCTCCCGCGGAACGTCGATGTTCTTCGGTGAGAAGTTACGTCAGGCCATCACCCAGAATGCGCAAAGCTACCGGCAACTCAACGCAACCGTAGTCACGACCGTCCGGGAGGATCAGCAATATTCCGTCACCACCGATGTCGTAGCCAACCACAATCATTGCCACGCCCTGACGATGATGTATTTCGAGGTGCTTCGTCACTTCGCTATCTACCAAGAGTTAGCCAACGTCGAGGAGTGCATCTTCGTGCCCCTCGTGATGACGGAGTTCTCCAAGGACAACATCTACAAGTGGGCCGATGTGCTCTCACGCAGTTTGCTGCCCATGTCCTCCAACACCTATCTCCAAGCCTTCTCATTCCTGCGCTATCGGGTCAAGCACCCGCTCATCCCGGCGTTCGACGCCAACGAGCGGATCAAGACGAATTATGCCCACGTCGATTTCCCCGCTGGCGCCTATAGCGACGAGCCGATAACTTCGGTCTCTGGTTACATGACAATCCGGATCGACATCCCCCGGCCGAAGACGGTCTTCGACCGGATCCTGTCCTTCCCGATAGTTAAACGAGAGGAGGTCCACAACGCTAACGGCGGGGGCATCTTCGGCTCGATCGTCGACTTGGTGGTCGGGAAGAACATGGTCGGGAGTTCTTGGGAGGAAAAGGTCAAGTTCACGAACGACCACATTCTGATCTACGACAACTTCCAGGAGGCCCAGCCAGCCGACGTCATAGAGGTGACCAACTTCGGGAACTTCTTCGATAAGGGCACCAAGGACGGCAACCTCTGGACGGCGTTCGCTAATCTTTGCGGGTATACCAACGTCGAGGAGTTCTTGGCGAACTACTTCGCACACAAGACGATCTCGCGCTGGCAGGAGACCTTCAATGATGAGATCGCGCCGCGCGTGGTCGAGGCACTGCTAGAGAACTCAATCAGCATCAGCCCGTTCGGGAGCGTCGATCTGACCCCCAACGCGAAGTATCACGGCGGCTCGTATTTGATGCGCGTGAACTTGCGCACTAATACCTCGCTGCCAAGGAAGAGCATCCCGAACATCACCGTCAACTTTGCCAAGACGATTGCGAACTCGGCCGATTTTTGGGCCTTCGTTACCTTCAGCCTTGAGACACTCAACATCAACTACACCACGAAGCACTACCAAGGATTTATCGTCAACAAGTACCTCGGTGACGATTTCGGCGATGGCATTCAACTGATTGACACGCCAATGAACTCCGACGAGCAGCGCAATCCTCGGGAGGAAGACAAATACCTTGTCCGGAAACTAATCGAGCACCTCAACAGCAACGTAGAGCACTATAACAGGGCCCTGTGGCTAAACCTCGACCCTGATCGTCGATACATGCTGCTCGACGGCTTCAATATTCAGGTCTTCAATGACTTCGGTCTACCGAACGGAAGCCGGAGCCTTGCGTCGATCGTCAAGAACGAGCTGATGACGGTGACCGGAAACTCGCTGGTCTTTCCGGTCGCGGCCGGCTATCGCGTGAGCCAGTCCTACATCGCCGAGAGCAATCAGGACGGTCAGGCCGAGAAAGTCTCGCTCTTCGACCACTACAAGCCCTACACGCCGATTCCCCCTTACCGAATAAGTGTCCCATCGAAGGGTGTCTTCCTTGAGGCGGTTCAGGGACAGTGCGATGCCTGCGAGATGGTGAAGGAAAACTCCTCGCAAGACTGGACGAAGTTCACGACCGACGAGCCGACGTCGGTACTGCCGGTCACGACACCCGTTCCGACCATTACGGACTGGAAAGCGGCGTTCAAGGACTTTGCGCCGCCGCTGATCAACATCCAGAACGCTCCCGATTTGCCCTCCCCTGGCCAGGGAACCAGCGGGCTCACCGAGCTTCTGGGCAAGTCCGGCGTTTTCAAAGACATAACCGGGCTCGACGCGACGCAACAGAACGTGATCCGGACCTATCTCTCCAACCAGGAGAACGCCAAGGCGTTCGCAGAGATGGCCAAGGGGATGGCGATGCAGGAGCACAACACGCAGCACTCGGAAAAGATCATGGGATCCCTCAGCAGCGCGAAGGAGAGCGGGGCGATCTCACAAGACGACTACGGCAAGTTGACCAAGGCCCATCTCGAAAAGCAGATCGACGGGGGGGAAGCTCAGCGGCAGCAAGACTCGCTGCAGAGCAAGCGGCTCGAACCCTCGCCGATTCAATCAGCGTTCGACTTGGCGCAGACGGGGAATCGCGTATCGGCATCCGAGAGCGATGCAGACGGCAACATGAAGACCCTCGAAGTGGGGAACAACCCCGATCTCCAACGCGTGGGCGATACCTACGTGCGGCCCGCATACACCCCGAACGAACTTGCTGGCATCGTCGGCGAGATTATCGCCACCAACGCCCTCAAGGCTAAAGGGCACATCGTCTTCTCGGACTGGCGCAAGCACGTCTCAGCGACGGGGTTCGACTTCGCATCGTACGACCCGATTGACAAGAGTCTATGGATTGTCGACAACAAAGCGCAGTTCACGCGTGGCATTGGCGACGCCAATGCACTGACTGGCCCTGCCTTCGACATCTACAAGGCCAAGCTGCAGGAGTTCCTTGAGAAGACATGGTCGAATAAGGGAGAAGCGGCTCTCGCGCTCGACGCTTTGAAAGCCGGCAGAATCAAAAGGGTCGTGTCCAATGGTTTCGCTGGGGACGTGGTTCGGTTCACGAAGGGCCTTTTCCAGAAGGATCTCTTCGCTTATGACGTGCGCTTGGACAAGCTTTACGCACCTGCGCCCGCCGCTGGAGCAGCTGGTCAGGCGGAGTGGGAGGCGGCACACAAGGCGCTCAGCCTACGCAAGGGTGCGCGGGTGTCCGGAAAACGCGGCATGGTGTCGGTCGGGCCGATGCTGATGGTTCTCGGAACCGTCGGAGCCGCTGCGTTCCTGCTCAAGTCAGGGGAGGACTTCAAGCAGGTTGCGGGAGAGATAGTCGCGAACGTTGCTTTGGACGTCGTCCTCTCGAAACTTCCGGGTGGCTTCATCGCCGGGATGACACTCGGGCTGGAAAGCGACAACCAACACGAGATCGAGATGGGGAGAAAAATCGACAATCTGCTCGCTATGATCCCCGACGCCGGTTCGCTCTCGGCCGCCGATCTTAAGACAACTCGCGCCGCGCTGCGTGAGTTGATCGAAAATCCGATCGAGGTTCCCGAACCGCCGGTGCCAGAACAACCAGGCTTCTTCAAGCGCAAATTCCCCGAGCTCTTCGGCCCAACGGCTGATTGGGTTTGATCGCCGGGGTCACGCACAGGGACAGGTCGGCGTGACAAAGTTCAATGCGGCCGCAAATGCCGGTTTCGCCGGCGAAGTGGGACCCGCACTCGGGCACTTCGCGTCTACGCGCACCCCAAGGCTGGATCGTCAACAATGGCACACGGGGCCAGCCAAGATGGACAGCAACCCGGCTGACAGCCGAGCTCATGGAGAACTGATTGGGCTGATTCTAGTTCGGAACGGTTTCGCTGCGCGGTGGATGCGTTGGTGTAGCCGTGGACCATCTCTACTAGGCCCGCCCTGCTGGGCGCGTGTCGTCTTGCTCAAGGACACCGCCACCGGCTCGTGTCCCTTGGGAAACGAGACGTCTCACCCACTGAACGACCGCAACAACTGTGCCTTTCGGCGATAATGGCGGCGTTTTCACAGTGCTATTTGGCGCATGGTGCAGCTCGGTAAAGGATTTTCGAGCGCGCATTGTCGCTTGCGCCGAACCGCCATCCACGCCACAACCAGCACTGTTCCTGGTCCTGCCGCGCGCCAGGACCACTCCCAGCAGACGTTCGTGGCACCGACATCATTGGACGAAAGAGGCCGGTCGCAGTTTACGGCCGCGTTGCCGCAATTTCTGCTTGGCTGAAGGAGAGTGGGATGCTGGGAAACCGGTCGAGATTGGCATGAGCAATAAGATTACTTGCTGCTTTCAGAATCCGATTACGAGCCCGGTCGACCTGGTTTATTCTCTTCTTCCACTCGTGGGCGGGCGTGGCTTGGTTCAAGTTTGAGACGTCTCCGAAAATGCGGTCATCGGGGGTGCCGTTCATGACTTCCCGGAGTGCCCTCCGGCTATCGGAGAGACCGCCTCTAGCAATCCGGACGAAGTCCCGAATATGAGGATCTGAGCTAAGCCACTCCGCAGGGAACGAGATGTTTGGGATCACCGTTCGATCCTGGCGAGACACCACTTGGCCTGTTTTCAGCGCGAGAGCGATGTCTTGTAGGGCGACGTCTAGTTCCAACATCGAGGCCTCGCCTCGCAACGAGAGCCGAAACGAGTCGCGATCGAAGAGGTCCTGAAGCGCCGTGTAGATATCTCGAGCCATCTCATCTAGGTGTGGCAGGGAGGATCGGGAGAACCACGCCTTATGCAGAGGTTTGGGATAGTCAGCGTCGGCGTATGCTGCAGCGATTTCAAATGCCTTTTTCGGCGACGCAGGGTCTTCAACGAGGTGCTCATAAAACGTCTTCGAGAAGTCGGCAGCTTCGTCGCCCTGTATCCCTGATGAAGTCCCGATCGCCCATCCTCCGGCCGTCGGGAGAGGGTCGAGAAGTTCGGGGCCGGTCTTAGCTGAGTAGCAAGCGCTGAGAAAAACACCTTCAAGGACCGGGCTGGCTGCGCGGACGGTTCGGATGACCTCTGCGCCACGTCGAAAGATGAAGTCATCGCCTTCCTCACGTGCGCTGAGATTACCTTCGTCGTCTCCATGTCCGATGAAGTGAAATATGGTCGGCTGCACTGCATTGGCGATGTGGGAGAGGCCTCGCCACTCGACGGATCGGCCCGCAACGGTGACATCGAAGTCGTCGGAGCACAGCCCTTTCAGGTGCTCTATTTCCCCGTCCGCAGGTTCTTTGAGGTCGTCATCGGCGCAATTCCACACCAGAACTTTAATCATGGCGTCAGTTTCGCATGACGAGGCACTTGGCGTGTTGTTACTTCTGCGCCAAGTGCCTGGTCCCTATATCAGTGTGCCGCTGCCTACGTTGCGTTGAGTACACGCAGCGCATAAGAACTGCCCGGTATCGACCCGAACTCTTGCGATGGCACCATCGGCGTCAGCGTCCGCCACACGTTTACCCCACGGAAATAATGAAAAACGTTGACATGTCAGGGGTTGTCCCTCACTCCAAAAACATCTAGATTCCGCGGATTACCAACACAACGCAAGCCCTTGGCAACCAATGAAATAGACTGTCCTCTGAGAAGAGGTCAGGGGTTCGAATCCCCTTAGCTCCACAGAATAAGCTCCCTGATCCGGCGCCAGCGCCGGATCAGGGAGCTTTCTTATTGCCGGTCCGGCAACACGCGCCCACGAACCACCCCTCGAGAGGACAGCAGCAATGAGCCTTGTCCGGCTGCATGACGTCAGCGTGCGATTCGATAACACCCAGATTTTGCGCGAGGCATACTTCCGCCTCGAACCGGGTGACAGGGTGGGGCTCATCGGCAAGAACGGTTCCGGTAAGACCACCATGCTCCAACTGATCCTTGACCGGATTTCCCCGGAGTCCGGAACCGTCACTGTGGATCCGGGAACAAGGATCGGCTACTTTTCGCAGTTCTCCGAACTGAACGGGGAATCAACCATCACAGACGTCCTGGATGGGCTGTTCTCTGACATCAAGGCAGTGGAAGCTGAACTGGCGTCTATCGATTCGGCCATCGGCGGGGACCCGGCCGGCGCAGAACTTGACCGGCTGATCGCCCGGCAGGCCGAACTTTTCGAAGACATGGACCGCCTCGACGGCTGGGACTACCCCCGGCGGATCGACAAGGTCCTGACGACGCTGGGCTTCAGCGACGCCCACAGGGTGTGCGCCATTGACGAACTGTCCGGCGGCTGGCGCAACCGGGCCGCGCTGGCAAAGATCCTCCTTGAGGATCCGGATGTGCTGCTGCTGGATGAGCCCACCAACTTCCTGGATGTGGCCGGCGTCGAATGGCTTGAAAGCTGGTTCCGGGACTTCAAGGGTGCAGCAGTCATCGTCTCGCACGACCGGAAGTTCCTCGACGCCGTCGTCACCCGGATCATCGAAGTGGAAAACTTCCACCTGCACGAGTACCCGGGCAACTTCGGCGAATACATCGTGCAGAAGCAATTCCGCCTCAAATCCCTGGAACAGCAGTTTGTGCACGAATCCGAACTGCTGGCCTTCGAGGCTGAAGGGATCGCCGACCGCCGCGAGGCCGCCAAGGCCGCCAGCCGCGGGTTGGGAAACCAACTGGCCAAGATCAAGAAATCACGTACACCCCGCCCGGTGGACCAGATCGTCACCGAGATCTACGGCGGCCTGCACGTCAAGGACGTCCTCTGCCGGGTGGAGGGGCTGGCCAAGTCCTACGGAGACAAAGCACTCTTCAACGACCTTGGCTTCGAAATCAGGCGCGGGAACCGGATCGTCGTGCTCGGCGCGAACGGCAGCGGCAAATCCACCCTCCTGAAAGTGCTGACGGGCGAGGAAGAAGCAGACGCCGGCGTTGTCTCCTGGGCAAAAGGCCCCGGTTTCGTGTCCTACAACCGGATGCTTGAAGAGCTCGACGACGCCGACACCGTTTCGCACGCAGTCAACGCCCTGCCGGACAGCCTGGCTTTCAGCGCCACCAGGAAGTCTGTCAACCGGTTCCTGGCGATGTTCCAGTTTTCCGAAGCGGATCTCAAGCAGAAAATCGGGAATCTCTCCGGCGGCCAGAAAGCCCGCGTCGCGATGGCACAGTGCCTGCTGTCCGGCGCGTCGGTCCTGTTGCTGGATGAACCCACCAACCACCTGGACCTGTCCAGCACCCAGGTCATGGAACGGGCGCTGATGCATTTTCCCGGTGCCGTGGTGGTGGTCAGCCATGATCGGTTCTTCAGTGAAAAGATCGCCAACCGCTACCTGGTCTTCGGTGCCGACGCGGCACTGCCCGGGGAAGTCGAGGTGCGGGCAGCGTAGCCGTCACCGCCCGGTACCTGACCGCCCGCATCCAATCGCGCTTGACGGCCGCTTGCGGGGAGGAGCAGAGTTATGGTGCTGCGACTGGGGGCAGATGTGTGATCTCCGGGGACCTGGGTTAGTCACGGTTCCTTCACCACATCCGCGAATAGCTTCAGGCAATGATGAGGAGCAACCTCATGCGCAACAGAATCCCACCGCAGACCACGCCCCGCGACGGCGGAATATCTCACCCAGTTTCCGAACGGCGGCACCGGCGCGTCGTGGCGCGGCTGCTGTCGGCTCTTGTTGCGGCAGCCCTCACCGCCGCAACGGGCACGCCGGCCCAAGCCGTTTACAACGGGAGCAGGGCGGACTCGGACAACTATGCGTGGGCCGTCAAGGTCCAGCTGGCCTACCCGGAAGGAATTGCTTCCTGTACCGGGTCCCTGATCAAGAAGGACACTGTGGTCACGGCGGCGCACTGCATCAGCAACAACGGACGCAGCCCGTCCGCCATCGACGTGACATTCCACTTCGGCCAGAAACGCTCCGCATACACCGTCGGGGTGGCAAGTGCCGTTGCCTCGCCGCACTACAACCCCGCGCTGATCAAGGACGACATTGCCCTGCTCTTCCTGCAGTCTGCCGTCTCCGAGCCCACCATTGAACTCGCCTCCACGCCGGCTCCCGTCGGGGCGGAAGTGACCGTGGCCGGCTACGGCTGCACCGGGGACCCGTTCAATGCTGCAGAACCGTGCGACCCGGCGCGCCGGCTTATGGAAACCCAGCTCACGGCAGTCCCTGCAGAGTCTTGCCCGGACATTGCGGGACCCTGGCAGTTCTGCACGTTTTCGCCGCACACCACAGCCAACCGTGGCGACAGCGGTGGTCCCGTCATCTGGTCCGACCACGGTGAACAGAAGTTGGTGGGTGTAACGAACGCCATCGAACTGCCGCCGTCCCCGGCCTACCTGAACCTGTCAGCCTCGGTTCCGTACGAGCTGGACTGGATCAAGGCTACCGCCGGCCTGCGCTGACCGTCTTGAGGACGCCGCGAACCGACATTCCCACAGCACACACCACCGGAACCAGCCCCAGCAGAACGGCGAGCGTGTTGGCGCGGAACACCACCGTGCCCTGCGCGTTCTTCGTGTAGGCGCCCAGCGGGAGGACGAAGCCGCCGCCTCCGCCGCCTTCCGCACCGCCAGCGCCTGTGGAACTGCCTGCGCCAGCGGTGCCGGAGTCACCGCCCCCACCGAACCCGAAGGACACCAGCGCCACGGGAACGAGTTCCTCACCGCCGACCAGCACCGGAGCGCCGTAAGCCCTCGCCACACCCACGTTCCTGAATGCCTCCACGAGGGAGGAAAATGCATCAGCCATGGACCCACAGTAGGGACCAGGGCCAGGCAGCGGAAGGGCCTCGGGTCAGCTCCCCACCCGGAGGCGTCAAGCCATGGCCTGACGCCACTCCACGTGCCAGTATGTTGTGAATCAGGGGCTGCATGGCCCCCGCCGGACAGGAGGCGCCGCGGTCATGGGCTACATCGATGATTTCAGTGAGGTCGGCAGGAACGACGTCGCGACGGCGGGCGGCAAGGGCGCCGGACTCGGCGAGCTGGTTCGGGCGGGCCTTCCCGTACCGCCGGGATTCCTGCTCAACACGGCCGCCTACGAGCTGTTCGTCCGGAGCAACGAGCTGGCCGAACGCATCCAGGAGCACGCCGCCTTGCCGCCCTCCGCGAGCGCAAAGGACTACGAGGACGCTTCGGCGCAGATCCGAGGGCTGTTCGCCGGTGGAAGGATGCCGGACGCGATAGCAGCCGCCCTCCGCGACGCTTATCACCAGCTGAGGCCCGGCACGGAGCTGAGCCCCGGCACGGACTCCCGCCCAGCCCTTGGCGAAGGTGCGGAACCTGCGGTAGCGGTTCGGTCTTCCGCCACGGCCGAAGACCTCGCCTCGGCCAGTTTCGCGGGCCAGCAGGACACGTATCTCAACGTGCGGGGCGCCGACGCCCTCATGGAGGCGGTCATCCACTGCTGGTCTTCCCTCTGGACCTCCCGCGCGATGGCCTACCGTTCCCGGGAGGGCATCCGGCCGGACCAGGTCCGGTTGGCAGTCGTGGTCCAGCAAATGGTGGACGCGGACGCCGCAGGCGTCATGTTCACCGCCAACCCCGCCACCGGACGCCGCGACCAGATCGTGATCGGTGCCGCCTGGGGGCTGGGCGAGTCCGTGGTGAGCGGAGCCGTTTCCACCGATGACATCGTCGTCGACGCCGCGACAGGGACGGTGGTTTCCCGGCGGACAGCCGACAAGGAGGTCATGACGGTCTACGCCGGCCGGGGCACGCGGGAGGAGCCCGTACCGGCTTCCCGCAGGCATCAACCGGTGCTGGACGATGCCGCGGCGGCCACCCTGGCGGGCTACGGGGCCCGCATCGCCCGGCACTTCGCTTCCCCGCAGGACATCGAGTGGGCCCGGGTGCGCGGCGAATTCTTCATCCTGCAGTCCCGGCCCATCACTGCGCTGCCCGAGCCCGCCGGGGAAACGCCGCGGGACTGGAGCGTGCCCTACCCCACGGGGCTGTACTTCCGGGCCAGCATCGTGGAGCAGCTGCCCGATCCGCTCTCGCCCCTGTTTGCGGACCTGATCGACGGCTCGGTCTCGCGGTCCCTGAACGCCCTGATGGATGAAGCGTTCGGCAAAAGCAGCCTCCGCACAGGCGATCTGGGCCTTCCCGCCATCAACGGCTACGCCTATTACTACTACCGCACGGCGGCTTTATGGCGGCTGATGGGAAAGACGCCGGCCCTTGTCCGCGCCCTCATCCGGGGCGAAGCCCACATGGGCATCCAAGGCTGGCGTGACTATTCGCACCCGCGCTACGTGCGTGTGGTGGAGTCCTGGTCGGCAAAGCCCGTCGCCGACCTCACCGGGCAGGAGCTCCTCGAGGGGGTGTCGGCCCTCCTGGATGCCGGAACCGTGTACTACACAGCAGTCCAGTCCATCATTCCGATCGCGACGTCGAGCGAACTGGCCTTCCAGAAGTTCTACGACAAGTTTGTCCGGCAGGACGGCGATCCGCCGGCGCCGGCGTTCCTGCTCGGCTACGACAGCGAACCCATCCGGGCGGAAAAAGCACTCTTCGACCTGGCCGCCTGGGCGCGCACAGTCCCGGGGCTCGCAGCGGCCATCCTGGGGACGCCGACCAAATCCCTCGCCCGGGCGCAGGTTTCGGGCACGCCTCCGGTGGAGATGGATCCGGGGCTGTGGGGGCAGTGGGAACACCGGTTCCAGCTCCACCTGGACCACTTCGGACACACGGTTTACAACCTCGACTTCCTCAATCCCGTGCCGGCGGACGACCCGTCCCCCCTGCTGGACACACTGAAGTTCTACCTGCGCGGGCAGGGCAACGACCCCCACCGCCGGCAGGCGCTCGCCGCCGGCCGGCGGGAGGACAGCACCGAAACAATACTTTCCCGGCTGCACCCGGCCCGCAGGTCCGTCTTTGTGCGTTTGCTCCGGTGGGCGCAGGGGGCGGCGCCGATCCGCGAGGACGCGCTCGCCGACGTCGGACTCGGTTGGCCCCTGATGCGGCGCATGCTGCGGGAACTGGGGCAGCGGCTGGCAGCCGCCGGACTCATCGCCGACCCAGGCGATGTGTTCTGGCTTCGGCACGGGGAACTCAGCAGCGCCGTCGAATTCGGCCTTGCCGCTGCCAGCAGCCCGGCGGCAATCACCGGTGCCGACCGGCCGGTCCTCGCGGAGGCAGTCGCGGACCGCAAAATGCGGTGGCGGGGTCAACGCAATGCGTCAGCGCCGCAGATGCTGCCCGAGATCCGGTGGCTCCAGAAGTCCCTCGCCGGGATGATGCCCGAAGGGTCCCAGGACCAGGAAGGGAACACCATCAGAGGCGTGGGTGCCAGCCAAGGGCGGGTCAGCGCTCCAGCCCGCGTGCTGGCCGGTCCCGAAGACTTCTCCCGGATGCAGCCGGGGGAGGTTCTGGTGGCCCGCATCACCACTCCCGCCTGGACCCCGCTGTTTGCCATGGCTTCCGCCGTGGTCACGGACGTTGGCGGGCCGCTGAGCCACGGCTCCATTGTGGCCAGGGAGTATGGCATCCCGGCAGTGCTGGGCACCGGGGTGGCGACCCGCCGGATCGCCAGCGGACAGCAGATAGAGGTCGACGGCGGCGCCGGCACCGTGACCATCGTTCAGCCCGTGCGGGATTAGCCTTAGCTGCCGGACGTAAATTCTTCCGCCATCTGTTCGTCCGACTCGGCGCGGAGGAGCCGGGACAAGGGGCTCCCGGCGCTGAACGGCGGCAGCGCCGCACCGATGAGGAACAGCGTGACGTCCGCGTCGAACAGCAATTCCACCACGTCCAGGAACTGCTGCCACTCCGGCGACCCGGCGGGGGCGGGCGGCGCCGGGACACCGTCAATTACCCATTCCGGGTAGCGGGCGGCCAGGGCGGCGAAATCCCCGGCGGCAACCGGCGTGCCGGTAAGGTGCCGGAAGCCGATCCACAGCAGGCCACCCTCAGCGCTTTTTACGGCCAGCGGGTGCCCGGAAACCTCCAGGGTCCGCTGCTGGCCAGGGGCGGGGACAAACAGCCCGACGGCGCCCAACTGCTTGGCGGTGCCCGGAACGAGGACGCGGCCGGGGCGCACCCGCGGCTCGCTTCCAACTGCTGGATCGGACATACCCGCGGCTCCTAGAGCCAGCCCTTCCGTTTGAAAATGGTGTACATGAGCCCTGCGGTTGCCGCCATCATGACGATCGCCAGGGGGTAGCCGAAGGCCCAGTGCAGTTCTGGCATGTGGTCGAAATTCATTCCGTAAACCCCTGCCACGAAGGACGGGGCGAAGAAGATGGCGGCCCAGGAGGAAATTTTCTTGACCTGTTCGTTCTGCTCGGCGCTCGCCTCGTTCTGCCTGTTGGCGGTCAGGGTTCCATCCAGGGTCAGGGCGTTCTGGAGGATGTCACGGAAGGAATCTGCGCGGGAAATGAGCCGTTCCACGTGGTCTTCAACGTCGCGGAGATGGTGCTGCAGGTCCGTGTCCACGTCGTATTTGTCGAACCCGCGCTTCAGCAGCTGCATCATTTCCGGGAGCGGATGGATGGCCCGCTGGAACTGGATGACTTCCCGGGCGAGTTCATAGATGCGGCGGGAGACGGCGGAGTCCCCGCTGAAGAGCTGGTCCTCGATTTCGTCGATGTCGTTTTCGAGTCCTGCTACGACGGGGACGTAGTCGTCCACCACCTGGTCCATCAGGGCGTAGAGCACGGCTTCCGGACCGTGCCGCAGCAAATCCGGCCGGTCTTCCAGCCGCCGCCGTACCTGAGCCACTCCGGCCGTTTCGGCGTGCCGGACCGTGACCACGAAGTTCTTGCCCGTGAAGACGTGGAGTTCGCCGAATTCCACCGTTTCGGTGTCGTCGAGGTACCGCGCCGGGCGGAGCACGGTGAAGAGGACGTCGTCGTAGCGCTCCAGCTTGGGCCGCTGGTGGGCCGAGATGGCATCCTCCACCGCGAGCAGGTGGAGTCCAAATTCCCGTGCCACGGAGGACATCTCGGCCTCGGTGGGCCGGTAGAGTCCGATCCAGGCCATGCCGCCGTGATCCGCAAGGGTCTCAAAGGTCTGCTCAAGGTTATGCGGCTCTGCGGTGCGGCGGCCGTTGACGTACACAGCGTTGTCGATGATGGTCACGAGCCATTATCCCAGTCACTTGCGTGTGGAGGCCTCCGCCCCGCCCTGGGCGAGCCGGCTGATGAGCGGCTCCGTCCGGTAGGGGATGTGGGTGTGCAGGGCGAGGACGGTTTCCGTACGGATGACGCCCTTGATCCTGAGGATGGAGCGCAGGGCCGTTTGCAGGTTGTGGGTATCTGTCGCCACCACGCGGCACCAGACGTCGCCGCGCCCCGAGATCTCATGGACTTCCAGGACTTGCGGCAGGAGGCGCAAAGCGCCCACGACACCGTCGAGTTCCCGGTGGCTGACTTCGATCGTCACGAAGGCGACGACGTCGTACCCCACCGCCTCGAGGTCAATTTCCCGTCCGCCGTCGTGTAGAAGGCCGGAACGGAGCATCCGGCGGACCCGCGACTGCGCCGTGTTGCGGGCGATGCCCAGGGATTCGCTGAGTTCGCCGATCTGGACCCGGGGATCACGGATCAGTTCCAGCAGGATTTTCAGGTCCGTGTTGTCCAGGCTGTTCAAATGGTCACTCCGGTTCACGTTTACAAGGCATCATTGACTATTTTGATCAATCTTGGCACGAATGTTGGTTGTCTGGGTCATGCGTGCCCCATTCTGTAGTTATCAATTCTTTGGCCCGGCGCGCGGCCGTTCCCACAAGGAGCAGACCGGCGCCGGCACTGCAGGCAAGGGCACGCACATGACTGTCTTCAGCGAACTCCGCATGCGTCCGGCCACAGCCGGAAGCCGGGCATGGGACGCTTCCACCACAGCGAGGCTGGTGATGGCCGGCGTCGTGATTTTTACGCTCCTCGTTGGCGCGAACCTTGCGACCCCGCTGTACCCGCTGATCCAGGCGAACCTGGGTCTTGGGTCCTTTGGAATTACCGTGGCTTTTGCGGCGTATGTCCTGGCGCTGGTGTCCACCCTTATGCTGGCCGGGCACTGGTCCGATCACATCGGCCGCCGGGCAGCGCTGCTCCTCGCGGTGATCATCGGGCTGGCCGGCGGAGTGGTGTTTGCCAACGCGGACAGCCTTGTCGCGCTGTCCGCCGGACGTGCCCTCCAAGGCGTCGCCGTGGCCCTTGCCACGGGTGCGAGTTCCGCGGCGCTGCGCGAACTGCTGCCATCCCGCCCCGACTGGGCCTCCCGGTTCACCCTGCTGGCCTCCGCCGGGGGAGTTGCCGCCGGACCGGCCATTGGCGGAATTCTGTCGCTGCTGCCGGGACCGACGTCCACGCCGTACTACCTTCACTCCTTCGTCCTCATCGCCATGTTGGTGCCCCTCTATCTCCTCAAGGCGCGTCCGGCGATCAAGTCCGTTGCTGGTCCGCAGCCACTCAGGGTCCTGGCACCCCGGCGGCCTTCCGTTTCGCGCGAAGCCCGGGGGGCCTTCTGGCTGGCCTCCGCCGTCGGCTTCCTCAGCTTTAGTGTTTTCGGCTTTTGCCTTTCGCTGGCTCCGGGCTACTTTGCCCAGATTGTGGGCGCCGATTCGCGTCCCCTCATTGGAGTGCTTGCCGGGTTGACGCTTGGTGCCTCGGCCGTGAGCCAGCTCCTGGCCGTGCGCGGGAAGTACGTGGTGCCTGCCGGCCTTGCGGTCCTTGCGGTGTCGGTGCTCCTGATTGCCGCTGCCGCCGCGTGGAGCAGCCCGTGGCTGCTCATTGCTGCGAGCCTCGCCGCGGGTGTTGGCCAGGGGGTGGCCTTCCGGACCGTGTTCAATGATGTGGCCGGAAAAGTGGAGGCCTCCCGCCATGCGCAGATCATCAGCACCGTTTACGTGATCACCTACCTCGGCAGCGCCCTCCCGGTGATCGGGCTGGGACTTGCGACGGCGGCCTACGGGCTGCAGGCGGCAGTGGCCGGCTTCGTGGTGCTCTGCGCGGTCCTGGCCTTCGCCCTCTCTGCCGTGACACTGGCTGCTGCAGTCCGCCAGCCGGCCTGAGCAGCAGCAGTCCGCCCGCCGGCCTGAATGGCCCCGTGCCACGCGTCCGCGGCCAGGCAGACGCTGCATGGCATAGTTGCAAAGGAACGCTTGCAAAGGATTCGTTGCAAAGAAACCCTTGCAAAGCTTTCTTTGCAAGCGTAGTTTTGAGGTATGAAGAGTTCACCCGATGCGGCATCAGCTGCAGCCACCACCGCTGAAGGCGCAACGGATCCGGACCTGCCGGCCGGGCAGGATCTACCGTTCCCGGTTCGCCGCGTCGACACCGCATCGCTGAAAGCACTCGCGCACCCATTGCGCGTGCAGATACTCGAGATGCTCTCCCGCTACGGTGCCCAGACGGCCTGCAGCTTGGGTGAACTGCTCAACGAGTCCAGCGGGTCCACGAGCTACCACCTGCGCCAACTGGCGAAGCACGACTTCGTCCGTGAAGTGGAAGGCAAAGGCACGGCACGGGAGCGCTGGTGGGAGCGCCCCCGCGGAGCCATCCAAATCACGTCGCCGGAGTTGGCGACGTCCCCGGCGACCGAGGAAGCCTCCCGGCTGGTCACCCGCGAGTTTGAACACAGCAGGCAGGCCGTCCTCGCGGACTTCATGGCACACGGCAGCGAAAGCCTTGACGCCGAATGGCTTCACGCCGCCCTGATCAGCACGGCAAATGCGAGGCTCACGGCGGACCAGCTGGCGAGGTACACCGGCGCCCTGGAAGCCTTCGGCCACCGCCTGCTGGAGGACATCAGGAACGAGGGCGAGCAGGAAGGCGCCCGCCCGGTCCAAATTCATCTCAATGCCTTCCCCATCCTCGGCGTTCCCGCATCGGCCGGCAGCCGCGGCCGTAGTTCACGGAATCAACAACCAGCAAGTCCTGAAAGGAACGTGCCATGAGCGCATTGTCCGCCACCGGTACAACTGCCTGCGGCCCATACCGCCGGCCCACCGTCGTCGAGTCGGCTGCGGCCGCGTTGGGCGCCGCACTGGTCCGCTGGGCCGAACGCCGGCGGGTTATTCTCTCTGACTGGGCAGTCCATGAGCGCGAGGCAGCGCTCCGCCGGGAGCAGCTGGATGTCCTGCGAAGTGACATCATGGGCGCCGCGCATTCCGGGCTCTACATCTGGCACTGAGGCCAAGGCCGGCGCCGGCAAAACAGGCGCTCGGAGACGGGCGCCGGGAACCTGGGGCCCCAAAACAGGCGCTCGGAGACAGGCGCCGGGGACCTGGGCCGGCTCAGTCGGGCAGCGGCCCGTGGTTGCCCGGGATGTGCTCGAACACCAGCGTGGTCTCGGTGTGGCCCACCACGGGATCGGTTGCGAGGTTGTCCAGGACCCAGTCGCGCAGGTCTTCAGTGGTCGCCACAGCAATGTGCAGCAGGTAGTCCACCGAACCCGAGGTGTGGAAGGTGGACAGCACGGCCGGAAGCCGGGGCACCCTTGACGTGAACCGGTCGATTTGTTCGCGGTCGTGGGCGCGGAGCCGCACAGCGATGAGGGCCTGGACGGACCTGCCGATGGCGGACAGGCTCAGTTTCGCTTCGAATCCCTGGATGATGCCGCGTTCGGACAGCGCTCGGGTGCGCATGAGCGCCGTGGACGGGGCAATGCCCACGAGCTCGGCCAGCTGCTTGTTTGAGATCCGGGCGTCGTCCACGAGGGCCGCCAGCAGCCGCTCGTCGATGGCGTCCAGCGGCTCGGTTCCGGCCCCGAGCCGAATATTCTTCGCACCGGTACTCACAGCGCCTCCTCAAAGTGTTATGAGTTCATCATAAACTCCGGTTTCCGACAGTTCCATTCGTTTGGCCTGTGAAACTCCGAATTATTGCCAGATACTTGCCGGATTCAATGGCGAATAATTCAAAAGGAGTCCCGTGCTTTCTCCCGATTCACTGGCTGTCCATGCAGGCCGGAGCGGCCTGACCGAACAAGGCGTGCATGCCGTGCCGATCGACCTGTCAACAACTGCACCGCTTCCTTCAGTCCACGACGGAGGGCAGGCGTACGAACAAATGGCCACCGGCGGGATGCACCTGGAAGGCCAGAGCACCGTCTACCAGCGCCTGTGGAACCCCACCGTAGCCCGCTTTGAGCAGGGTGTGGCCCTCCTCGAGGGCGCCCCGGAAGCGGTGGCCTTCGCCACCGGAATGGCGGCCCTGTCGGCCGTCCTCCTCGCAACGGTGGCTGCCGGAAACAAGCACGTGGTGGCGGTCCGGCCCCTGTACGGCGGGAGCGACCACATCCTCGCTTCGGGCCTCCTCGGCACCGAAGTGACGTTCACGACGGCGGACGGGGTGCGCGCGGCACTGCGTCCGGATACGGGACTGGTGATTGTGGAGACACCCGCCAACCCCAGCCTGGAGCTCGTGGACATTGCGCAGCTAGCCCGTGACGCTGACGGCGTCCCGGTTCTGGTGGACAACACTTTCGCCAGCCCGGTCCTCCAGCAGCCGCTGGCTCACGGCGCCGCCCTGGTGCTCCACAGCGCCACCAAGTTCCTGGGCGGACACGGGGATGCCATGGGCGGGGTGGTGGCGGCTTCGCCGGAGTGGACCACCAGGCTGCGCCAGGTCCGTGCGGTGACCGGCGGCATCCTGACTCCCTGGCCGGCCTACCTGCTGCACCGCGGCCTGGCCACACTTCCGGTACGCGTCCGGGCGCAGCAAGCAACCGCACACAAGGTTGCTGCAGCCCTTGCCGGGCACGGACTGGTGAAGGCGGTCTATTACCCTGGGCTCCCGGAGTGCGACCCGATGGGCCTGGTGGGGACGCAGATGTCGGGCCCAGGTTCGCTGCTGGCGTTTGAACTGGGCAGTGCCGAACACGCAGAGAGGATCCCGGCGGGGGTCCGGATGATCACCCACGCCGTGTCGCTAGGTGGCATCGACACCCTCATCCAGCATCCGGCCGGCCTGACGCACCGGCCCGTTGCCTCCGACGCGAAGCCCCATGCCAGCCTGCTCCGGTTGTCTGTGGGGCTGGAGGACGGCGCGGACATAGTCGAAGACCTCGTGCAGGCGATCGAGGGCACGCGCTAGCCGGCCTGCTTCCCGTCCCCGGGGCCCTGCTGCCCGGGGCCCCTCTGTACGGCGCCCTGCTCTCCGGGGCCGGACGCTGGGTGCACGACGGCGGTGATCACCGCCGTCGTGCACGCCAGCCCGATGACGGTCAGGGCCAGCGCCGTCCAGCCAAACGACTGGAAAACCAGGCCGCCGGCCCACCCGATGGCACTGGAGCCAAGGTAGTAGGCCAGGTTGTACAGGGAGGAAGCTTGCGCACGGCCCGTTGTGGCGATTCCTCCGGTCCAGCCTGCCCCGATGCTGTGAGCCGCAAAGAAGCCTCCGGTAAACACCAGCAGGCCGGCGAGGATCAGCACCAGCACCTGCGTCAGTGTCAGCGCCAGACCAGCGGCCATCAGCAGGATGCCGCCCAGCAGGATGGTCCGGCGGCCGAACTTCAGCGTGAGCCCGCCGGCCAGCCGCGAGGTCACCGTCCCGGAAAGGTACGCCACGAAAATCAGGCTGATCACGGTGGCCGGCAGCCCGAACGGGTCGCCGGACAACCTGAACCCGAGGTAGTTATAGACCGCTACGAACCCGCCCATGAGCAGGAACGCCTGCACATACAGGGCCAGCAGGCGGGGATTGCGCAGATGGCCGCCCAGCGTCCTCGCCGCCCCGCGGAACCCGCTGGCACGTGCGGGCGTGAAGCCTCGGGCCTTGGGCACCAGGACCAGGAACAGGACGGCAGCGGCCGCGGCAAGGCCGGACACGGCCAATGCTGCCGCCCGCCAACCCCAGAGCTCTCCCACGGGACCTGCAACGAGCCGTCCCGCCAGCCCGCCCAGCGTGGTTCCTGCGACGTAGGTCCCGGCGGCGAGGGCGGCGTGCGCCTTGTGGACCTCCTCGTTCAGGTAGGCAATCGCGATGGCCGGTATCCCGCCCAGTGCCATGCCTTCGAGCAATCTGAGGCCCAGGAGGACGGGAAAGGTGGCGGCCAGCGGAGCCAGCAGGCCAAGGACGGTCGCGGCCGAAATGCCCAGGGTCATGGCCCGGACGCGGCCGATCCGGTCTGCCAGGAATGACCACGGGATGACCGTGATGGCGAGCCCCACCGTGGCCAGCGAGATGGTGAGCGCCGCTTCGGCCGCCGTGATCCGCAGGTCCGTGGCCATGATCGGCAGCACAGCCTGGGTGGAGTAAAGCTGTGCGAAAGTTGCCACCCCGGCGAACGCCAGGGCCGCCAGCAGCCGTCGGTAGGCTGCCGAGCCTTTCGGGTGGCCCGCCCACGGCCCGGATTGTGACGTGTCCTGCGTTGACAGCATGTGCATAATGCCAGCCTAAATCGGCTGATGGCATGCTTCCAATGCATGATTTACATAGAATAGATACTGAAAACGGATCAGTCTTTGGGAGGCCCCGATGGACATCGAGCACAAACAGCTGTCGCAGCTGCTGCCGTTGCTTCCGGTCCTGTCCGAACTGGGGCGGACGCAGCACGTCACTGAAACAGCGGAACTGCTCGGCATACCGCAGTCCACCGTCAGCCGGGCCCTCGCCCGCGCCAGCGCAGTCGTGGGCACTGAACTGCTGATCCGCGACGGCAGGGGAGTCCGGCTGACGCCGGCGGCCAAGGCATTGCTGCCCTACATCGACGCGGCCCTCAACGAGTTCCGCACCGGGCTGGACCTGGTGCGGCACGAATCCGAGGTGGTGCGAGGCCGGATCTCGGTCGCGTTCCAGCACACCTTCGGCGAGGCGACGCTGCCGTTGCTGATCAATGCCTTCCGCCAACGCCACCCGCAGACCGCCTTCGACTTCAGCCAGGGGGCACGTGACGGCTGCCTGGCCGAACTCGCGGCCGGGACCGCTGATCTTGCCCTGACGGCACCCGTCGCCGCGGCGGGCCGGGGCGTCGGCTCAGCCGCCCTGTACCGGGAGCCGCTGCGGCTGGTGGTGCACCATGAACACCCTCTGGCCGGCCGGAAGAGCGCCCGGCTCGCGGACATCAGACAGGACCCGTTCGTGGCGATGGGGCACGGCTACGGCATGCGCTCGCTGACGGACACGCTGTTCCGCGAAGCCGGGTTCCGCCCGCGCATTGCCTTCGAAAGCCAGGATTCCCATACCGTCCGCGGGCTGGTGTCCGCAGGGCTGGGCGTCAGCATCCTTCCGCCCGGCGGGCTGGCTCCGGGCCGGACGGTCAGCCCGCACACCGGCAACCTCGGCTGGGTTGAGGTTCCATTGGAGTCCGGACTGGCGTTCCGTGAAATCGGGCTGGCGTGGCGCGAACGGCGAGGCGGCCAGGAGGCCGAACCGGACCAGGTCAGGCTGTTCCGGGAACTGGTCCTGACCGAGGGCCCGGAACTGCTGGCAGGACTCATTCGGGCACGTTCGGAGGGCTGACCGGCACGGGCTTGGTGGATGCGCAGGCCGCACATTGACTTCACCGCGGGGACGCGATCCCGAAGTGCAGGAAGGTCAGGAAAGCGAGGATCCCGCGAGCAGGCCGGCCATGATCACCGGGACCGGACTGGCTGCCGCCTGCCGCCATCCGGTTCCTGCCCAAAGGTTCAGCCTCTCCGGATCGCCCGCTGCTGCCGCCGCCGCGCGGATCGGCGCGGTGAGATGGTGGATGGCAGGGTATCCCTCCGGTGCGTCACCGTGGTCCCGGACGAAGGCATTAACCAGGGCCCGCGCCTGCCTGCCGGTGAACGCACGGGTCATTCGTGTCCCGCTAAAATCGCGGCTGGCGAGGGCGTCCTTGTGAAGCTGGCGCGCACCGCTTTCGTCACTGCGGAGAAAGGCCGTGCCCAGCTGGACCGCGGTGGCGCCGGCGGCCAGCACCGCGTCGACGCCGGCGGAATCCATGATCCCGCCGGCCGCCACCAGGGGAACGTCGACGGCGGTGCGCACCGCCGTGAGCAGCTCAGCCGTGGTCGCGGGGCCATGGGAGTCCGTCGGACCTGCCGGGGCCAGGAAGGCCCCGCTGTGGCCGCCCGCGCTCCCGTGCTGGACCACCAGTATGTCCGCTCCCCGCTCCACGGCAAGCAGTGCTTCGGCCGCGCTGGTGACAGTGGCAAGCAGGGTTGACCCTGCACGCTTGAGCGCCTGAACTTCGGCCGGTTCCGGGAGGCCGAACGTGAAGCTGACAAACTCCACGGGATCCGCCAGCAGGGCGTCGATCTTGTCCTGCCAGGCATCATCGTCGTCGAGCCGCAGCCCGGGAAGTGCTACTCCGTAGCGCCGGGCGTCCGTCTCGAGGCTCCGCCGGTAGTCCTCAAGCTGCCGCCGGACGCCGGCGGGCGGATCGAGCTGGGACCGGTCGGGGACGAAGAGGTTCATGCCGAAAGACGCCCCGGCGGACCGGACCTCGCGCATGTCGGATTCCATCGCCGCCGCGGTCTTGTAACCCGCCGCGAGGAAGCCCACACCGCCCGCCAGATGCACGGACTCCACGAACCGGGGCGTCGATGTGCCCCCGGCCATTGGCGCCGCAATGATCCGTGTACCGAAAATGGCGCTCGTCATGCCCTGCTCCCTCTAACGACTCAGTAGTCTGTTCACGTGACTAATTCTGACAACTTGGCAGCAACGGATTCTGTTCCTTCCACCGGCGGGCTCCAGGCAGCGCCGGGCGCGGCGCCGTCTGTAGCGGGTCCCGCCGGCGGGACTGCCGCAGTGCCCGGCGCCGTGATCGGCCTGGACATTGGCGGAACCAAGACGCGCGGCGTCCGCTTCGAAAACGGCCAGGCCGTGGCCGATAAATCGGTCGGCAGCTCAAACGTTCAGAATGTCAGCCGCGAAGAAGCGGCACGTCACCTGGCAGAGCTGTTCGCCAAGATCGGCGGCGGGGCTGTTGCGCAGGTCTACGCCGGGGCGGGCGGAATCGACACGGACGAGGACGCAGCCGCGCTTGCGGCCCTGATCGCTCCCCATGTTCCCGGCGCGAAGATCACGGTGGTCCACGACTCCCGGCTGCTGCTGGCCGCCGGCGGGGCGAGCACCGGCGTTGCCGTCATTGCCGGCACCGGCTCCGCGGCCTGGGGCAAGAATTCCCGCGGCGAGGAAGCCCGTGCCGGCGGCTGGGGTTACCTGCTCGGGGACGAAGGCAGCGGCTACTGGCTGGGCCGCGAGGCGGTCCGGCACAGCCTCCGCCGCATGAACCAGGGCCTGGAACCCGACGAACTCACCACGGCACTCCTGCAGTCCTGCGCGATCGATGACCCCAACAAGCTCATTGCCCTTTTCCATTCGCCGGATACGGGCCGCCGCTACTGGGCGCAGCAGGCCCGCCTCGTTGTGGAGGCGGCGGACGCGGGGCACGCGCCCAGTCAGGCGCTTGTTGAACAGGCAGGCCGGGATCTCGCCGGGCTGGCCGCCCAGGCTCTGCGGAAACTGGGCATCAAGGGACCGGTGATCCTGGGCAGCGGGCTCGGCATGAACGTCGCGAGGCTTCAGGAGTCCTTCAAGCGCAGCCTTGCCGCTGAGGGAGTGACCGATGTCCGGGTCCTGGAGCAGGATCCCGTGTTCGGAGTCCTGCACCTGGTGGCCGAACAAGGCTAGCCTTCGGGACTTCGTGCCTTGCGCGGGCCCGTTGTCAGGAACGGGTGCCTGCCGGGAACAGAACCGGTCAGGAACGGGTGCGCGGCCGGAGCCGGACGCCCGGCAACGGGGGAGCAGGAATGCGCCCGGCCTCGGCTCCCGAATCCGGCCCGTGTCCATGGACCAGCCCGAACCGGGAACCCTCGGATTCCTGGTCCGCCAGATCTGCCTGGTCCTCCCAGTCCTGGCGCGCCTGGGCCACTTCATCGTGGGTCCTGCCCACGAAGTTCCACCACATCAACAGCTCCTCCTGGAACGGTTCCCCGCCCAGCAGGATGAAGCGCGTGCCCGGGGCCGCCTCGATTTCCAGCAGGCTGCGGCCGGTGCCTAGGTAACCTAGCGGGCCCGCCGGCACATCCTGACCGTCGAGGGTGATGCCGCCGTCGAGCACCAGCACCGCGTGCTCGAACTCCGGGTCCAGCGGCAGCCTGAGCGATCCGGCGCAGGAGATGTCCGCGCCGACGATCGGGGAATACATCGTGGCCGGCGACTCCACTCCGGCGAAGCTTCCCACCATCACTGTTGCTGTGAAACCGTCTCCGGCCACTTCCGGGAGGTCGCGGTGCTGCTCGAATGCCGGGGCCCGGTGGCGCTCGCCGTCCGGAAGGGCCACCCACAACTGGAGGCCCCGCTGCAGCGGCAGTTCCATGCCGGCGTCGGCCGTCCCGCCGTCGTTCGACCCGGTGCCGGACGCACGGCCAGGCAGCACAGCGAACTCGGAGTGGGAGACCCCGTGGCCCGCGGTCATGATGTTGAGCTCGCCCGGACGCACGATGACGTCGCTGCCCACGCTGTCACGGTGCCTGATGTTGCCTGCGAGCGGCCACGTCACGGTCTGCAGGCCGGTGTGCGGGTGCGGCAGCACGGACATGGCGACACGGTCCGGACCGAAACTGTCCAGGAAGCACCAGGCACCCACCGTGGGGAGGCCTCGCTGCGGAAGGGTACGGAGGACGTTCATGGCCCGGACCCCGCCGAGCGGGACTTCCCGGGCCGGCCACAACTGCAGGCACGGCCCGGTCCCGGCGGATCCTCCGGGCTGTCCTGCCGGGCACAGTTCTTCCTTAGGGCTTACTTCTAGGTTCGTCACAGGATCAACTCTAGGCTGAAGGGCAGAATACGGGCAGGCCGGACTTCGGAGCCGGAACCCCTAGCCAATCTCTGGCCGGACGGCTTACCCTTGAAACGCCGCCGGCGAAAGCGTCCGGCGATGCGGACGGACCGGCTTCGGACTGGCTTCGACAGTTGGCATGGCAGAAACGGGGAGGTGGAGACGATGACTGCAATATTCTTGCGCGCCCAGTGCGCCAGCAATGTCATTATTCCTGCCCCGGCAAAAACGCACGTCCTGACCCGCAACGGCTGAATCAAGCAGCGGAGTCTGTGCCAACGGGGCCTCAGCAGAGGTTTCCATTGAAAACAACACCAGGTCACACGCTGACCGTAGAAGATTCAACAACACAAAATCCAACAACCACCAACTCGACTCCGCCGATGGCCGGTCCCGTGCACTACGGCTTCACAGCCCGGACGGCAGCACTTTTTGACGCCCATCCCATGCCCGGCGGGGAGGAACCGGGGCGGGTAGTCCGCGTGGACCGGAACAGGGTGCTGGTCGCAGCGGCAGCGGAGCTGTGGCACCTGCCCTACCCGGCGCGCGGCGAGGTGCCCGCGACCGGTGACTGGGTGTGGCTCGGTGCCAACGCAGCAGGGGAGCCCGCGGTCATCGGTGTGCTGCCCCGCGAGTCGGCGCTGAGCCGCAAACGCGCCTTCGAGGCGTCATCGGAAGCACAGGTCCTTGGTGCCAACGTAGACGTCGTGGGAGTGGTGGTCCCCGTGGACCGGCCCCTCACCCACAACCGGTTGGAGCGGACGCTCGTGGCGGCGTGGGATTCGGGGGCCACCCCGCTGGTGATCATCACCAAAGCAGATCTTGCCGACATAGCGGACGACGTCGTCGGAAAAGTCATCCTGCAGGCGGCAGGCGTTGCTGTGGTCACCACCTCGGCGGAACAGGGCGACGGCCTCGACGAAGTGCTCGCACACGTGCCGGCCGGCGGAACGCTCGTGCTGCTGGGACCCTCGGGTGCCGGAAAGTCCACGCTGATTAACGCCCTTGCCGGGCACCACGTCCAGGACGTCGGGCCGGTACGGTCAGGCGACGGCAAGGGCAGGCACACCACCACGGCGCGCGAGCTCGTTCCGCTGCCGGGAGGAGCGGTGCTGATGGACACCCCGGGCGTCCGCGGCTTTGGGCTCTTCGACGCGGACGACGGGATGGATGAGATGTTCGGCGACCTCGAAGGGCTGTTCGGCCGCTGCCGCTTCGCCGACTGCGCCCACGACCGGGAACCGGGTTGCGCTGTTCAGGCAGCACTCGCCGACGGAGCCCTTGAGATGCGCCGGTGGGAAAGCTACCTCAAGCTCCAGCGCGAGTTGGCGGCGCTTAACCGCCGGCACGACGCGGCAGCCCGGCGGGCCTACCAGCGGGAGTGGCACCAGAAGGTAGTGGTGGCGGGCAAGAGTCAACGGGCAGCCGAGCGGTACGGGCAGGAACTGGCCCGCGACCGCGCTGGCGGGGACGGAAACCGGGGTAAACGGAAACGCAGTTGACGCACGCCGGATGACCCGTGGCGGAGGGGTGGCGGCAGGGAGGACTGAGGGCGGGATCACAGTCCGGCGCCGCCACCCATCCAAAAGGCGTAGGTTACCGAATGCTTACGGTAGCCGCGGCACCGCTGACTTTGAACGGGCCGCTGGTTACGCTGTGTATTACCTGCTTTACAGCCGAATATCAGCAACCTTATGATCTTTGGCCTGACCGTCCGATGTTGCCGCCAACAGTTAGGTAAGCCCGGAAATGGCTGAAGCCATGATCGAATTCCAGAGCGTCACCAAGCAGTACCAGAGCGGGCAGCCGGCCGTGGACAACCTCACCATGTCCATCGACAAAGGCTCCATCACGGTTTTTGTGGGTCCGTCCGGCTGCGGGAAGACCACCTCGCTGCGGATGATCAACCGCATGGTGGAGCCCACGTCGGGCACCATCACCGTGGACGGGAAGGACGTCACCTCAGTGCCCGCCGCGCAACTGAGGCGGTCCATGGGGTACGTGATGCAGTCCTCCGGGCTGATGCCGCACCGCTCAGTGCTGGACAACATCGCAACGGTTCCGCGGCTTAACGGGGTTTCCAAAACTGAGTCCCGCAAGCGCGCAGAGGAACTGCTCGACGTCGTCGGGCTGGCTTCGGTGCTGGGAAAACGGTACCCGTCCCAACTGTCCGGCGGCCAGCAGCAGCGGGTCGGCGTCGCCAGGGCGCTCGCGGCAGATCCTCCGGTGCTGTTGATGGACGAACCGTTCAGCGCCGTGGATCCTGTGGTGCGCGACGAGCTGCAGCAGGAGCTCCTCCGGCTGCAGCGGGACCTGGCCAAGACCATCGTTTTTGTCACGCATGACATTGACGAAGCCACCGTGCTTGGAGACAGGGTCGCTGTTTTCGCCACGGGCGGCAAGCTGGCGCAGTACGCGACGCCGGAGGAAATACTCCGTGCCCCCGCCAACGACTTCGTGGCCTCCTTCGTGGGCAAGGACAGGGGGTTCCGCCACCTGGCGTTCAGCCCGTCCGACGCCGTTATCCTCCATGACGTTCCTACGGTCAGTCACAGCGCCCTTGAGTCCGGAACTGCCGGACTGGAGGGCAGCGATTGGGCGCTCGTGGTGGATGCGGATTCCCGTCCGATGGGCTGGACAAGTCCCGGTTCCGGTTCTTCGCTCATCCCCGGCGGCTCGCTGTTCCGGAAAGGGGAGACGCTTCGGCGGGCCCTGGACGCGGCGCTGTCATCGCCGTCGGGGCTGGGCGTCGCCGTTGACGCCGACGGCAAACTTGCCGGTGTCCTCCGCGCGGATGAAGTCCTTGCGGTCATTGAATCTGCCCGGCTGGTCCGGCAGGGTGCCCTCTGATGGAATGGTTCCTGGCCAACAGCGGGAGGGTGTTCGAACTGGCAGGCCAGCACCTGGTGCTGGCCATCCTGCCCATGGTGTTCGGGTTGCTGCTCTCCATTCCGCTGGCACAGTTTGCCCGGCAAAACAGGACCCTGCGTTCCGTGGTGGTCACGGCGACGTCTCTGCTCTACACGGTCCCGTCCCTTGCCTTGTTCATCATCCTGCCGTCAATCCTGGGGACAAGGGTCCTGGATCCGCTGAACGTGATCGTCGCCCTGACTATTTACGCGGTGGCGCTGCTGGTGCGGGCCGCACTCGACGCCTTCGACTCCGTGGATGAAGACCTCCGCCAGGCGGCTGTTGCGATGGGGTTCAAGCCTGCTGCGCGTTTCCTGCAGATTGATCTGCCGTTGTCCCTGCCGGTGCTGTTCGCCGGCCTGAGGGTTGTGTCCGTCAGCAACATTTCGCTGGTGAGCGTGGCCGCCCTCCTCGGCATCGGAAACCTGGGGATGCTTTTCACCTCCGGCCTCCAACGGGGCTTTATTACCGAGGTGCTTGTCGGGATCATTGCCATCCTGGTGCTTGCGCTGGTGATGGATGCCGTTCTGGTTCTCCTGGAACGGCTCCTGACGCCGTGGACCAGGGCTGTGGCCAAAACAGAAAAGGCCGGTCTCGCCTCGGCGGCCGAGCGGCTGTCGGATGTCCGGACCGGGGGTGCGTCCGCATGAGCAACGTCTTCACCGACACTTTTGCGTGGCTGGGCGATCCCCTGCACTGGACGGGAAGCACCGGCATTCCCGTACGGCTGGCTGAGCACCTCCAGTACACAGGTCTCGTGATGCTCATTGCCACGGCGATAGCGGTCCCCATCGGACTCTATGTCGGCCACACCGGCCGCGGCCGGGTGGCGGTTGTTGCGCTGGCCGGGGCGCTCCGGGCACTGCCGACCCTGGGCCTGCTGACGCTCTTCGTCCTCCTGGCCGGCATCGGACTAATGCCTCCGATCTGGGCGCTCGTGATTCTGACCGTACCTCCGCTACTCGCAGGCACCTACGCCGGAATTGCCAGCGTGGACCGGAACGTCGTGGATGCGGCCCGCGCCATGGGCATGACCGAATTGCAGGTGCTGTTCCGGGCCGAATTTCCCAACGCCCTGGCCGTGATGTTCGGCGGCTTCAGGACCGGCGTGCTCCAGGTGATCGCCACCGTTTCAGTGGTGGCGTATATCAACCTTGGCGGCCTGGGCCGGTACCTCTTCGACGGCCTGGTGCTCTCCGATTTTCCGCAGATGCTCGGCGGCTCGTTGCTGATAGCAGCACTGGCCATTGCCGTCGATCTGCTGCTCGCTGTTTTCCAGAGGCTGTTCCTGTCCCGGGAATCCTCTGCCATGCCACGCCGGAGCCAGCAGGCACCGGCTGATCTCACAGACCCCGTGCCCGCGGAGCCTGTTGTTCAAGGAGGTAGATCATGAAGGAAACCCACCCTAGTATTCTGGGTCGCCGCGCATTCGGCGGCCTGGCCGCCGGCGTCGGACTGGCCCTGGCGCTGTCCGCGTGCGGCGGCGGATCGGATCCGCTGAAAAGCGCGCCCGCCACGGGCGGTTCGGGCTCAGGTTCCGCGCTGGTGATCGGATCTGCGGACTTCCCGGAAAGCCAGATCATCGCGGAGGTGTATGCCGGTGCGTTGAACGCAGCCGGCGTCACCGCAAGCACCAAGCCCAACATCGGCTCGCGGGAGGTGTACTTCAAGGCGGTCCAGGACGGCTCCGTGGACATCATTCCCGATTACAGCGGCAACCTCCTGCTGCATGTGAACAAGGAAGCCACCGAGGTCTCGGCGGAAGACATCTTCAAGGCGCTTCCGGCCAAGCTGCCGGAGGGTCTCGCGGTCCTGGAGCCTTCCAAGGCCGAGGACAAGGACGCCATGGTGGTGACCAAGGCGACGGCGGAAAAGTACCAGCTCAAGTCCATCGAAGACCTCGCCAAGGTCTGCAGCGAACTGGTGGTGGGAGCTCCGGCCACCTTCGCCGAGCGCGCCTACGGCTTGCCCGGGCTGAAGAAGAACTACAGCTGCGAACCCAAGAAGCTGGAACCGTTCAGCGACGGCGGCGGCCCCATCACCGTCAAGGCACTGCTGGAGGACCAGGTCCAGGTCGCTGACATCTACACCACCACCCCGGCCATTGCGGACAATGACCTGGTGGTCCTGGACGACCCGAAGAACAACTTCATCGCCCAGCAGGTACTGCCGCTGTACAACAAGGCCAAGATGACGGACAAGGCCAAGGAAGCGCTCAACTCGGTGTCCAAAATCCTCACCACGGAGGACCTGATCAACCTCAACCGTGCCGTCAGCGGGACCCAGAAGCAGAACCCGAAGGATGCAGCCGCGGCTTGGCTCAAGGACAAAGGCCTGGTCAAGTAACACCGGTTAGTATCTCCCGCTGATTAGCGCAGGCTCGACGGCGCCTGCCGGACTCCACATGTCCGGCAGGCGCCGTCGTCGTTCCTTGACGCGGTGCCCACCTCGACGCCGGACCGCACCGCCGGCTTTCCGCTTGTGTGAGTCAAGTCTCAGCTGAAGTACATCCTCCATATGGCATATTTGATGGATGGCAGAATTCAAGCAGTCCACCAAGCTTCATAATGTCCTCTACGACATCCGTGGACCGATTCTTCAGGCCGCCCAGCAAATGGAGGCAGAGGGTCACCGCATCCTCAAACTGAACATCGGAAACCCGGCCCCGTTTGGGTTTGAAGCGCCGGACGCCATCCTGGTGGACATGATCCGCCACCTGCCGCACGCCCAGGGCTACAGTGACTCCCGCGGCATATTCTCCGCCCGGACCGCAGTGTCGCAGTACTACCAGACCCGCGGCATCCAGAACATCCACGTGGACGACATCTACCTCGGCAACGGCGTCAGCGAACTCATCACCATGTCGCTCATGGCCCTCCTCGACGACGGCGACGAGGTTCTGATCCCCACGCCGGACTACCCGCTGTGGACCGCCTCGGTGGCACTGGCCAGCGGACGGCCGGTGCACTACCTCTGCGACGAGGAGTCCGGCTGGCAGCCGGACCTGGAAGACCTTGAATCCAAGATCACCCCGCGGACCAAGGGAATCGTGGTGATCAACCCGAACAACCCCACCGGCGCGGTGTATCCCGAGGAAACCCTCAAGAAGATCGTGGCCCTGGCTGAAAAGCACGGGCTGGTGCTTTTCGCGGATGAGATCTACGAGAAGATCCTGTACGAGGACGCCGTCCATGTGAACCTGGCAGGCCTTACCGGCGACGACGTTCTGTGCCTGACCTTCAGTGGGCTGTCCAAGGCGTACCGTGTCTGCGGGTACCGGGCCGGCTGGATGGCGATATCCGGGCCGAAGAAGGATGCCGCCGACTACCTCGAAGGCATCAGCCTGCTCGCCAACATGCGATTGTGTGCCAACGTGCCTGCCCAGCATGCCATCCAGACCGCACTGGGCGGATACCAGAGCATCAACGATCTGATCCTGCCCGGCGGGCGGCTGCTGGAACAGCGGAACAAAGCTTATGACATGCTCAACGCCATCCCCGGCGTCAGCACCCAGCAGGCCAGGGGAGCGCTGTACCTGTTCCCGAAACTGGATCCGGAGGTCTTCCATATCCGCGACGACGAAAAATTTGTCCTGGACCTGCTCCGGGAGCAGAAGATCCTCGTTTCCCACGGACGCGCCTTCAACTGGGTACGGCCGGATCACTTCCGGATGGTCACGCTGCCCAACGTGAAGGACATCGAAGAGGCAGTCGGCCGCATGGGGGACTTCCTGAGCCGGTACCAGGGGAACTAGCCTGATGGCAGCAGTCGCCCCGCGGATAGCGGGCGGCTGCGGCCGGACGGGCGCAAGGAAGCGGCCCTCCGGACTGGCGGCACATCGGCGGAAGGCTTCTCATGGCAAACATCGAAACGTTCGACGAACACCCGTCAGGGACCTTGGCGGCTGGTGACGGGTTCAAGCTGGCGGATGTGGACCCTGATTCCACTCCGGGCTATCCCGGTGGCAAATCCGACGGCCGGGCACTCCTAGAAGAACTCGACGGCAAACTTGCGACCCTCCAGGAGCAGCTGTTCGCCGAAGCAAAGTTCGGCGGGACTAAGCGCGTCCTGCTGATCCTCCAGGCCATGGACACTGCGGGTAAGGGCGGCATCGTGGCCCACGTGGTGGGTGCCATGGACCCCCAAGGGGTGCAGCTCAAGGCGTTCAAGGCGCCCACGGACGAGGAAAAATCCTACGACTTCCTCTGGCGGATCGAGAGGGAAGTCCCGGCGGCCGGCATGGTGGGCGTATTCGACCGCTCGCACTACGAGGATGTGCTCATCCACCGCGTCCACGGCTGGGCCTCGCCGGAGGAGCTGGAGCGACGCTACACGGCGATCAACGAGTTTGAAGCCCGGCTTGCCGGCTCCGGCACCCGAATCGTCAAGGTGATGCTGAACATCAGCCGGGACGAACAGAAGGCCCGCCTGCTTGCACGGCTTGACGATCCATCAAAGCACTGGAAATACAGCAGCGCCGACCTCAAGGAGCGCGTCTTCTGGGACGACTACATGGCTGCCTACCAGGCGGCATTCGACAAGACGCACACCGAGGTTGCCCCCTGGCACGTAGTCCCGGCGAACAAGAAGTGGTACGCCCGAATCGCCGTGCAGCAGCTGCTGCTCCAGGCGATGGCGGACCTCAATCTTCAGTGGCCCGCCGCTGAGTTCGACGTGGCCCTGGAACGGAGCCTGGTGGAAAGGTCCTGACGGGCCCTACGACTCGGGCCCGGCCTGGTTGCGGGCTGCGGCCAGCCGCTTTCGGGCGCCTTCCAGCCACTCCTCGCAGCGCCTGGCCAGGGCTTCGCCGCGCTCCCACAGGGCGAGTGAGTCCTCCAGGCTGGCGCCGCCGGCTTCCAGCTTGCCCACGACAGCCACGAGTTGCTCGCGGGCTTCCTCGTAGCTGAGCGCTTCGATATCCGCGTTCGGTTTCTGTTCTGCTGCCATTGTGGTGCTCCCTGCTGGTTGTCAGTGGATGGGCCGGGGCCGGTACATGTCCGGCGTGGGCTGGTTCAGCCGTCGGATACCTGGTGTCCGCCCGTGGACCGGGCGGAAAAGCTGCCGCCGGCCACCCGGACGAATAGGTCCGCACCCTCCGGGGCCTGAGACGGGTGCCGGACTACTGCCGGCTGCGCGTCCGCTGCCTGGTCTGTGCCGGCAACCTGCACCACGGCGTAGCCCCGGTCCAGCGTCTGTTGCGGCGAGAGCGAGCGGACCTGGTTGCGGAGATGCACGATCTGGTCGGCTGCCCTCAGCACCGCCGTGCTGATGGCTGCACGGGAGCGGCTGCTGAGCCGCGCCACGTCCTCGGCGCGTGCACTGACCATGGTCTCCGGTGCGGCCAGGACCGGCCGTGAATGCAGGGAAGCCAACCGGTCGGATTCCCGCTCAACGAGCCGGTTAACCCCGCGCCGGAGCTGGTCCCGTGCCTGCCGGACCCTGGCGAGTTCTTCCACGACGTCGGGAACGATTCTCTTGGCGGCGTCCGTAGGCGTCGAGGCCCGCAGATCGGCGACGTCGTCGAGGATGGGGCGGTCTGCCTCGTGGCCGATCGCGCTGACCACCGGCGTGGACGCATTGGACACTGCCCTGATCAGGTCCTCGTTGCTGAAGGGGAGGAGGTCCTCGAGTGCGCCGCCGCCGCGGGTGATGACGATGACGTCAACGTGCGGGTCAGCATCGAGTTCCCGCAGCGCGGCCATGATCTGGGAAACAGCAGTGTTTCCCTGGACGGCAACTTCGCGGACCTCGAATTCGACCGCGGGCCACCGGAGGGCGGCATTGCGCAGCACGTCCTTCTTGGCATCGGAATCGCGTCCGGTGATCAGTCCGATCCGGTGGGGGAGGATGGGCAGGCGTTTCTTCCGGGAATCCGCAAAGAGTCCTTCCAGGGAAAGCGCATGGCGGAGCCGTTCAATACGCGCCAGCAAGTCGCCCAGCCCCACCGGGCGGATGTCCTTCACGGACATGTTGAGGCGTCCGGTCTTGAGCCAGAACTCCGCCTTCAGGAGCGCCACCACCCTGGACCCGCGTTCCAGGGGAACCTCCTGGCGATCCAGCACAGTCGACCAGATGGAGGCGGGCAGGGAGATTTCGGCGTCGACATCCCGGAGCGTCATGAAAGCACTGCCGCCACGGCGGTTCAGCTCAATGACCTGACCTTCGACCCACGCCGAGGGCGTCCGGTCGATATGGGCCTTGAGCTTCTGGGACAACAGTTGCAGGGGCCAGGGGTTGTCCGGACTCGTTTCAGCAGCCGTCGCAGGAACCGTGGTGGCCGCGGGCATGTTGTCAGGCATGGGCGGGCCGTGACGGGGAGGGAGCCTTGGGCATTGGGAATCCTTTGCAGGTGGCGGTGCATCAAAACGGAATGGCATCAAACCGAATCAACTCTATCCATAGCTTTACCACTGTCCGCCGACATTTTTGCTTCCCGGCCGACGCCCCTAGGATGGCAGTACCGCCAACCACAACCGAGGAATCCCTTGCGCACTTTTGTCTCCGCTGCCGCCGTCATCCTTGGACTGCTGCTGGCCGCCGTCTCCGTCCCTGCCATCTGGGTGGACCGGAACATTGTGCAGGAGGATGGCTTTGTCTCGCTCGCCGCACCGTTGGGCAAGGACACCGTCTTCCAGCAGAGGCTGGCGTCCGCGGCTGTTGCGAGCATCGACCCGGCCGGCCAGATTCCTGAACCGTTCGCCGATCTGGTGCAGCCGATCCTGGACTCCGCCGCCAAATCCCTGACGACGCTCCCCGGCTATCCTGCGGCCTGGGAAGAAACGCTGAGGAAGAGCCACCGGCTTAACTTCCCGGCTGCAGGGGCCGGATCGGCAGCAGCTGACCCGTCCACGTCCCTCACCCTGGATGTGGCGCCCTTGGTTGGCCTGCTGACCAAGCAGATTTCGGAGGCCACCAACATTCCGATTGAAGCGCCGGACCAGACGCGCATCGACATCGGGCAGCCGAGCCACCGTCAGCTCGTTGACCAGGTTGCGGCCTATGCCCCCATGGGTTACGCGTTGGCTGCCGGCTCGGCCATTGCCCTACTGCTGGCCCTCATCGCCGCCCGCCGGCGCTGGATTGTGCTGGTAGGTACGGGAACGGGGGCGTTGGTGCTGGCCGCGGCGTGGAAACTCGGATCTGATGCGGCCGGCCTTGCGGTAGGCGGGACGGCCAGCGGGAACGAGGTGGCGGATATCTTCAAGAGTGAATTCGTGGCGGCATCCTCGGAGCGGTTCGGACAATGGATCCTGGTGGCTCTCATCGCCGGCGCCGTCCTCATTGTGGCCGGCGTCATTCTCCGCGTCGTTGCCGGCGCCGGACGCGACCAGCGTTCCCGGTAGCATTGAACAATGACCACCTCAGCAGTCTCCATTCCCATGCCGTCAATTCCACGCAGGCGCCGTTCGCCTGAAGACGTGCTGGCTGCAGCCCCGGTCTCAGGTCCCAAAAAGGTGCTGCTAGCGGCTCCCCGCGGCTACTGCGCCGGCGTGGACCGCGCCGTCATCGCCGTGGAGAAGGCACTGGAACACTATGGTCCGCCCGTCTACGTGCGGAAGCAGATTGTCCACAACGTCCACGTCGTGAGTTCGCTTGAGGAGAAGGGCGCCATCTTCGTTGACGAGACTGATGAGGTCCCCGAAGGCGCCCTGGTAATTTTTTCGGCCCACGGAGTATCGCCCGCGGTCGTGCAGTCGGCCGAGGACCGCGGCCTGCGTACCATTGACGCCACCTGCCCGCTGGTGACCAAAGTCCACCGCGAAGCTGTCCGTTTCGCCAAGGACGACTTTGACATCCTCCTCATCGGCCACGACGGTCACGAGGAAGTTGAAGGAACCGCCGGCGAAGCCCCCGACCACATCCAGATCATCAACGGTCCGCACGAAGTCGACAAAGTTAGCGTGCGGGATCCGGAAAAGGTCATCTGGCTGTCACAGACCACCCTGAGCGTGGATGAAACGATGGAAACCGTCCGGCTCCTCAAGGAACGGTTCCCGACACTGCAGGATCCGCCCAGCGACGACATCTGCTACGCCACCACCAACAGGCAGGTAGCCATCAAGAAGATCTCCCCGCAGGCCGATCTGGTCATTGTGGTGGGCTCCGCCAACTCCTCCAACTCCGTCCGCCTCGTGGAGGTTGCACTGGAATACGGCGCCAAGGCGTCCTACCGCGTCGACTTCGCCAACGAAGTGGACGAGGCCTGGTTCGAAGGCGTGGCCACGGTGGGCGTCACCTCCGGCGCGTCCGTTCCGGAAGTGCTGGTCAAGGATGTGCTCCGGCTCCTGGCGGACTACGGCTACAGTGCTGTGGAAGAAGTGGTCACGGCGGAGGAAGACCTGCTCTTCTCGCTGCCCAAGGAGCTGCGCGCAACGCTTAAGAAATCGGGCGACGTGACCCGTGCCCTCGGCGGACGCGGAGCGCGGAACTAACTCCTTCGCGGCACAGGGCCATGCGGTCTCAGCGGAGGCCGGCCGGCCCGGCCGCGGGCTAGGCGGCCGACTCCTCAGACTGAAGTTCGGGAGCCGCCACCGACCGGGGAGTCACCTCGATCGCAGGCGGTGTGGTCAGCCCCTCGGCTTCAAGGGCGTTGAGTTTCCGCGCCGTCGGAAGAATGCGCGCTTCCAGCGTTCCGACCATTGAGTTGTAGCGGTCAACGGAAGTCTTCAGCGACGAACCCAGCTTGGTCACGTTTTCGCCCAGTGTGCCCATCCGCTCGTAGAGCTGCCGCGCCAACTCAAAGAGCTCTCGGGCGCTGTCTGTGAGCACGTCCTGGCGCCAGGTGAACGCTACTGACTTCAGCACGGCCAACAAGGTGCCGGGGGATGCCAGCACCACATTCTTATTCAAGGCGTAGTCCAGAAGGCCGGCGTCCGCTGCCAGCGCGGCCGCCAGGATGGATTCGGCCGGCAGGAAGCAGATGACGAGTTCCGGCGAATTGCCCGGGATCTCCCAATACTTCTTGTTGCTCAGGGCGTCCACATGGGATTTCAGGGCCTTGGCGTGGGCTGCCAGCAACGCGTTCTGGCCGTTGAGGGCGGACCCCTGCTGCTGGCGTCCCGCTGAAGGTCCCAGGTCCTGGGCCTCAAGGTAGGACCCCAGGGGAACCTTGGCGTCCACCACCAGCTGCTTCCCGCCCGGGAGCTGGACCACGAGGTCGGGGCGGACGGCGTTCCCCGCTCCGGCGGTGTGCTGCTGCTCGTGGAAATCCACGTGGCGGAGCATGCCGGCGGCTTCCACGACCCGGCGCAGCTGGACCTCACCCCACTGGCCGCGGGCGCTATTCGACCGAAGGGCGGACTCCAGGGCGTGGGTTGAGCGCAAGAGCTGCTCGTCGGAAAGCCGGGCCTCCTGAAGTTGCTGGGCCAGCTGCCCGTACTGCTCCAGCCGGTCGCGTTCCAACAGGGACACCTGCTGCTGGACCGCCGTCAGCTTTTCCGCCACCGGGGCAAGCGCCCGAAGGACGCTGCCGTCCTGGTTCCGCGACTCGCCCAGCTCCCGGTTCTGTGCAGACAAGAGGCGCCGCTCGGCGTCGGCCGCCGCGAACTGGGCGCTGACCTCCGAAAGGCGCGCCGAGACGCCGTCGAAGTCCTGTTCCAGGGCCACACTCCGCCGCCGGAGCGCCACGTAGGTGAGGGCGGCGCCGATCACGGCGCCGAGAATCAGCATCAGCAGGGCAAGTATCAGTGCAAAAGCGTCCATGTGTTCACTTTGGCATGGGCCACCGACATTTTTGGCGCAGACGCACGCCGCCTGCGGAGGCCGGGAACGGACCGCCGCATGGTTCGCGCCCGGTTACCGGTAGAATTAGTGCTCGTGGCTCTTACTATTGGCATCGTCGGACTGCCCAACGTCGGCAAATCAACCCTTTTCAACGCACTGACCCGTAATCAGGTGCTGGCTGCGAACTATCCGTTCGCCACCATCGAGCCGAACGTCGGTGTGGTCAACCTGCCGGACCCGCGGCTTGCCAAGCTGGCCGCTGTCTTCGGATCACAGCGCCTGCTGCCCGCCCCCGTGTCGTTCGTCGATATCGCCGGGATCGTCAAGGGTGCGTCGGAGGGCGAAGGCCTGGGCAACAAGTTCCTCGCCAACATCCGCGAGGCCGAGGCCATCGCGCAGGTTGTCCGCGTGTTCGATGACCCGGACGTCATCCACGTTGACGGCAAGGTGGATCCGCGCTCGGATATGGAGACCATCAACACCGAACTGATCCTGGCTGACCTCCAGAGCATCGAAAATGCGATTCCCCGGATCGAAAAAGAAGTCAAGATCAAGAAGCGCGACGCGGCCGAACTGGCCGCGATCAAGGCGGCGCAGGCCGTGCTTGAACGTGGCGACACCATCTTCTCCTCGATCAAGAGCGACAAGCTCGAGATGGAGCACCTCAAGGAGCTCGGCCTGCTGACCGCCAAGCCCTTCATCTACGTCTTCAACTCGGACGAGGGAATCCTGGGCGACCCCGCGAAGCAGGAAGAACTGCGCGCCATGGTTGCTCCGGCGGACGCCGTCTTCCTCGACGCCAAGCTGGAATCCGACCTCGTGGAACTGGACGAGGAAGAAGCCCGCGAGATGCTGGAGATGAACGGCCAGGACGAATCAGGCCTCGACCAGCTGGCCCGCGTCGGCTTCCACACGCTGGGACTGCAGACCTACCTGACGGCCGGTCCCAAAGAAACCCGCGCCTGGACCATCCACCAGGGCGACACCGCACCGCAGGCCGCCGGCGTCATCCACTCCGATTTCCAGCGTGGCTTCATCAAGGCCGAAGTTGTGTCCTTCGACGACCTCATCGACGCCGGATCCATGGCCGAGGCCAAAGCCCGCGGCAAGGTCCGTATCGAAGGCAAGGAATATGTAATGGCCGACGGCGACGTGGTGGAGTTCCGCTTCAACGTCTAGCCACGTTCTCGAAAATCGCGTCCTGGCACAAGTCGGGGCGCGATTTTTCGTTGTCAGAACCGCCTAGTGCGGGTCTTGATAAACCTGCGGGGGTCCATCCGAGGGCGGGTCCCAACTTGGTGGCGATGTCGGTGAGGATCTGGACGTAGTCCTCGTGGTCGAAGCTGAAAGGCAGCGCGAACGCCACTTCGTCGACTTCCTGGAACCCCGCGTGCGAGTACAACTGATCCGCAATCTGAGCGCTGGTGCCAATGAGATCGGGAGCGAACAACACGCGTTTAGGCCCCTGCGGCGCCAAGGTCCGGGGAGTGCGTTCATCGACGTACTGCTGGTACTTTTCCCGCTGTTTGGCGGAAGCCGAATCGGTCGGGATCACCACCAGGCCTTGTGAGACCCGGGCTGGTCCGTGCGCTTGGCCTGAGGCAGCGGCAGCTTCACGATAGGCCCGAATTTGTGACTGTTGGATTTGGGCAAACGCCGGTTCCTGATTCGTCTCGGCAAACATCACACTGCTGGAGAGCAGATTGAATCCGTTTTCTCCGGCCCAGATTGCTGACTTCTTGCTTGCCGCCCCATACCAAAGCCGTTCGCGCAGCCCGGAAGAGTGCGGCTCGACGCGGTTGGAGAATTCCTCAACGACACCATGCTTGCCGGAGAATTCCCGCACCGGTTCCCCTGCAATCAAACGGGCAAGCCGCTCCAGACGTCCGTAACTGAAGTCCTCCAGCTCAGCGGAATCCGGGTACAACTCGTGCTTGACCGTGGCGTAGTGCATTGGTTCCCCCACGCTCAGGCCGGGATTGATTCGTCCGCCGGCGAGCAGATCCGCGGTGGCCAGGTCCTCGGCCAGGCGCAACGGGTTTTCCCAGCCCATCGGAGTCACTGCCGTTCCAAGCTCGATCCGGGAGGTGCGCTGGCTGGCCGCAGCCATGAGGGCAACGGGGGAGGAAATCCCGAACTGCAGATGGCGGTGGCGCAGCCAGGCGCTATCAAATCCAAGCCGCTCGCCCAGCTCGATGACCTGCAACGTCGATTCGTGCCCCGCGGCTGGATCCGCCGGATCGAACAGGCCAATAGTCAGGAATCCGAGCTTGCGTAGCGGTCGTGAGGAGTCGGGCATGGGCTTCCTTCAGGGTCAGTGTGGGACTGATCCCCATGATAGGCGGGCGACGAAGGGCAGCTACCGACAATGGCGGGAAATTACCCGCTAAGACACTGACCTGGAATCGAGCCGCTCGATGACCTCCGAGGTGGTTACAACGATGAGATTCGATCGTCCGCAGCACTGCCGCAGTCAGTGAATAGGCATTAACCCCAAAGGCCACGATTCCTCGCGAATCGTGGCCTTTATGTTGATTGTTGCAGCTCGGTAACAACCTTTACCCATGGGCAACTTTGGTCCCTTTGGCTTTCTTTTCGGGTCTAGGCTACTGCTCATGTGAGACTAGCCACATTCTCACTGGGGGAATGGGCGGTCTGGCCGGCGCCTACAGCGGCGGTCTTTTCAACACCACAGAAACATAGGAGGCGGAATGCGCTTAGGTCGTATTTCCAAAGCGGTAGGCGTCGCGGCAGCTGCCGCGCTAGCTCTCAGCGCCTGCGCCGGCAACAGCGGCGGGACCACCCCGTCCAGCGCTACTGCCGGCAAACAGGGTGGCTCAGCCACGGTGGTCGAGGTGAACGCGTTCAACACGTTCAACCCGAACACCGCCGACGGCAACACGGACATCAACTCGAAGATCAGTTATGCCACCCACTCGGGTTTCTACTACATCGACAACCAGCTGAACGTTGTACGCAACGAGAAATTCGGCAAGATGGAAAAGACTTCCGATGACCCGCTAACGATCAAGTACACCGTCAACGAGGGCGTGAAGTGGTCCGACGGCACACCCGTGACGGCGGCCGACCTCCTGCTGCAGTGGGCGGCTTTTTCCGGCTACTACGATGATGCCGACTCCGAGGCCAAGACGGGCACGCAGTACTTCTCCTACGCCGGTGACCCCACCGGCCTCAAGCTCACCGACTTCCCGGAGCTCGGTGACGACAACCGCTCCATGACCATCAAGTACTCCAAGCCCTTCGCTGACTGGGAAACCGTTCTTGGCGGACCGGGCATCGACATTGCGGCGCATGTGCTGGCCAAGAAGGCTGGCCTGAGCGACGCTAAGGCGCTCGTGGACTACCTGAAGGAAAAGCCCAAGGGCGATCCCAAGGCTCCGAAGCCGGCCGATGAGAAATTGAAGGCCATGGCTGACCTCTGGAACACCGGCTTCGACACGAAGACCCTGCCGTCCGATCCCAGCCTTTTCCTTTCCAACGGTCCGTACATCGTCAAAAGCGTCACCCAGGACCAGTCGCTGACCATGGTCCGAAACAAGGATTACAACTGGGGCCCCGAATCCAGCCTGGACGAAATCACGGTCCGCTACATCGGCTCAGCTCCGGCACAGGTGCAGGCCCTCAAGAACGGCGAAGCTGACATTATTGCGCCGCAGGCCTCGGCTGACACCATCGAGCAGCTCAAGGCCCTGGAAAGCCAGGGCGTCACCGTGGAACAGGGCAACCAGCTCTCTTACGACCACATCGACCTGAACTACTCGGGCCCGCTGGCCGAGAAGAGCGTCCGGGAAGCGTTCATGAAGACTGTCCCGCGCAAGGACATCGTTGACAAGATCGTGAAGAAGCTCGATCCGCAGGCCAAGCCGCTGGACTCGCAGCTGTTCGTCCCGGCGCAGGCTGCCTATGCGGATTCCGTCAAGAACAACGGCTCCTCCGCCTACCAGGACGTGGACATCGACGGCGCCAAGGCGCTCCTCGCGGGCAAGACGCCCGAGATCCGCATCATGTACAACAAAGACAACCCCAACCGTGTGGACGCATTCTCGCTGATCCGCGAGTCGGCCACCAAGGCCGGCTTCAAGATCGTCGACGGCGGCCTGGGCAAGTCCGACTGGGGCAAGGCCCTCGGTGACGGCAGCTACGACGCCACCATCTTCGGCTGGACCAACCCGGGTGTGGGCGTTTCCGGTGTACCGCAGATCTTCCGCAGCGGCAACGGATCCAATTTCAACCAGTTCAGCGATCCCGATGCCGACAAGCTGATGGATGAACTGATCGTGACCACGGACCGCGCAAAGCAGGATGACCTCAGCAAGGAAATCGACAAGAAGATCTGGGATTCCGCCTACGGCCTTCCGCTCTTCCAGTCCGTGGGCGTGGACGCTTACAGCGACCGCATCACGGGTGTTAAGTTCATGCCGAACCAGACCGGTGTCTGGTGGAACTTCTGGGAGTGGGCCGAGAAGTAGAGCCCCCGCTCAGCAAGTGATTGAGCAGGTGAAGGCGCCGGGACAACAGAAGCACCGTCCCGGCGCCTTTGCCGGCACCACCGGCATTCTCCCGGCCTTCCGCCCCCCCTCATTCGGAAAGCCGGCCTGATTCTGCGATGGGTCCGGCGAGATCCCGGGCCCGGATATCGAGGCTTTCCACCATGGTGACGTACATCGTCCGGCGGCTCATCACAGCCGCACTCATACTTCTCGGCGCATCATTCCTCGTCTACCTCCTGACAGCGTCGTCAGGGGATCCCCTGGAGGAATTCCGCGCCAGCAGCGCGCCCAACAAGCAACAACTCATGGATGCCCGCAGCGCACTCCTTGATCTCGACACGCCGGCTCCGCTCCGGTACTTCAAATGGCTGGGCGGAGCGGCGCAGTGCCTGGTTCCCTTCGGCTCGTCGTGCGACCTGGGTAAGAACATCGCCGGACAGCCGATCACCGAAGCCCTCGGGTTCGCGCTGGTCCAGACCCTGACCCTCGTCACGGGCGCCACCATCCTTGCCATCCTGATCGGCATAGCCCTCGGCATCATTACCGCGCTGCGCCAGTACAGCGCGCTGGACTACGGCGTGACGTTCATGGCGTTCCTATTCTTCTCCCTGCCCATCTTCTGGGTTGCCGTGCTGCTGAAGGAATACGGTGCCATCGGCTTCAACGACTTCCTCCGAAATCCCGAAATACCGCTGCCCGTCGCGTTGGGCATCGGCGTCGTCGCCGGCCTGATCGTGGCCGTGGCGGTGGGCGGGGCGGCCCGGCGCAGGTTCGTTTCGGGTGGCATCGTTTTTGTGGCAGTCAGCCTTGTGCTCGTCTACTTCTCCGTCGTCCAGTGGTTCCGGAATCCCGGTCTCGGCCCCGTTGTTATTGCCATCGCCGGTGTCGGCCTGGCCTTTGCCGTGACGCTTTTGGTGGCCGGCCTCAAGAACCGGAAGGCCCTGCAGGCGTCACTCATTGTGGTTGCCCTTGCTGTGGTCGCATACTTTGCTGTGCAGCCGCTTCTCAACCAGGCCACGGCTGTCATGATCGTCCTCCTGGGCCTGGCGACCATCGGCGTTGGCGTGGGAACGGGCTACCTGGTGGGCGGCTACGACCGCGGCCAGTCGATGCGCGCAGCCGGAATAACGGCTTTCCTAGTGGGCGGGCTCGTTGTGTTGGACCGCTTTATGCAGGCATGGCCCGGTTACTTCAGCAACAGCAGGGTCCGGGGCCGTCCCATCGCCACGATCGGTGCAGGCACGCCCAACATCCAAGGTGATTTTTGGATCCTTACCCTGGACACCTTTACGCACCTGATTCTGCCGACCATGGCCCTGATCCTGGTATCGCTCGCCAGCTACACGCGGTTTACCCGCTCCTCCATGCTCGAAATCATGAACATGGACTACATCAGGACGGCCCGCGCCAAAGGCCTGTCCGAGAGATCGGTGGTGATGGGGCACGCGTTCCGCAACGCGCTGATTCCCATTGCAACAATCGTGGCCTTCGATATCGGGGCCCTGATCGGTGGTGCCGTCATTACTGAGACCGTGTTCTCCGTCCGAGGCATGGGCTTCCTGTTCCTGGACGGCATTATGCACATCGATCCGAACCCTGTGATGGGTGTATTCGTCTGCGTCGCGGTTACGGCGATGGTATTCAACCTGATAGCGGACCTCGCGTACTCCGCACTCGATCCCCGCGTAAGGATTAAGGCATGAGCCAGCCAACCCAGCAGGAAGAATTCCTGGCCGAACACTCACACTCCAGGCAGCCGGGTTCGTCCTTGGAACCCGACGCGAAGGGGTTAAGTCAGGGGCAGATTGTCCGCAAGCGTTTCCTCGGCCACAGCGGCGCCATCGTGGGCCTGGTCATTTTCGCCATGATCTTCATCCTCGCCTTTACTTCCGTGGGCTGGGCAGGAATTCCGGGCTGGTGGAAGTACAACCACGTTGACGTTTCACCGCTCGTTAACGACGGCGTCCCTACGGCGTCCCTTTGGCCGCCGGCCTGGGGAGACCACCCGTTCGGGCAGGACCGGATCGGCCGGGACCTCTTTGCCATGACCATGCGCGGCGCCCAGCAGTCCATCATCATCATGTTGCTCATCGGGACCATCGCAGGCCTGCTCGGCACCGTGGTGGGCGGATTGTCCGGCTACTTCCGCGGCTGGGTGGAAGCCGTCCTGATGCGCATCACGGACGTCATCATCATCATTCCGGTGCTGCTGCTGGCCGCAGTGGTTGCCCAGAGCGTTAACCGCAGGGACCAGGGCGGCTGGTTTTCGGGCTTCGCGGCCAGCAACGGCATCCTGATACTGGGAATCTTCCTAGGGCTCGTCAGCTGGGTCGGCCTTGCACGCCTGATGCGCGGGGAATTCCTGACACTACGGGAACGGGAGTTTGTTGATGCTGCACGCATCTCCGGCGCCAGCAACGCGAGAATCATCTTCAAGCACATCCTGCCCAACGCCATCGGCGTCCTGATCGTGAACGTGACACTCACAATGTCCGCCGCCATCCTCCTGGAAACCGCCCTGAGCTACCTCGGCGTGGGTGTGAAATCCCCGGACACCTCGCTGGGGCTCCTCATCTCGCAAAACCAGGAAGCGTTCGCCACCCGGCCATGGCTGTTCTGGTTCCCTGGCATCTTCATTGTCCTGATCTGCCTGAGCATCAACTTCATCGGCGACGGGCTCCGGGACGCATTCGATCCAAGGCAGAAGAAGTTCAACGCCAAGAAGGCCAGGGACACTCAGCAGTCCGGGGAACCGGCCAAGGTGCCGGCTGCCGCAGCCGACGGGTCTGCGGGCGACTGAATGCGGCCTGTCCGGGCATCCGCCCTAAGGAACTGCAACGGCCCAGTAACTGGCGGCCAGCAGCACGGCGGTGGCTGCAACCGCCGGCCAGCGGAACGTCACCCTGACGGCCGTCGTTTCGGCATTTCCTGCGTCCAGGGAGCCAGCTTCGACCAGCTGTTCCCAGCGTCCGCGGACCAGCCGGGCCGCCTGGCCGGAATCAGTGGTTTTCAGGTCACCGGGGCGCACGGACTTTCCCGGCCCGTACGTGGCGGAAGGCAGGCCCTTGAGATCCTCAGGACGGGCGTTCCGGCCGCCCCAGATGCCCGGTGCCGGTGCAGCCCAGGAAACGTAGCTCCCGGCCGGCGTGACCAGCGTCAAGGCGTACCGGGTATCAACATTGACCAAGGCAGCCCAGGGGACGTTAACGGAGCGGAACGGATTCTCCAAGGTGATGCCGGCGTCGTGAACCACCACCGAAGGCATCCAGAACAGCAGCCAGCCGAGAAAGCCGATCAGCAGCAGCGGGCCTGCCCCCACGAGGGCGGCCGGGCCTCCGGCCGCCGCAGTGACGACGAGGCCGAGCGCTGCGACCAGCCAGGAGAGCCACGCGAACCATCTGTTCGTAGGGGCTTTGAAGACTTCAACATTTCCGGCGTGCGGCACACTGCTCATGCCCCTAATAATTCAGGATTCCAGGCCGCAGCACTAATCTCCTGTGCAGTGGCGGCCTGGGCGGAAGGGAACCCGTCATGACTGACAACATCACCCCCCACCAGGACGCCGCCCCCGGGCAGGAACCCGCCAAGGGCGCTGTTGTACTCGAGGTCCGCGACCTCAGCGTGGACTTTGGAGTGGACAAGAAATGGGTGCCCGCGGCCATCGGCCTGAACTATGAGGTCAGGGCCGGCGAAGTCCTGGCCATCGTGGGGGAGTCCGGTTCGGGCAAGAGCGCCAGTTCCATGGCCCTCCTGGGCCTCCTGCCCAGTAACAGCCGGGTATCCGGCAGCGTCCGCCTCTCAGGGAAAGAGCTCCTCGGTGCCAGCGCGGCCAACATCCGGGAAGTCCGCGGCAAGGACGTGGCCGTGATCTTCCAGGAGCCCATGACCGCACTCAACCCGGTTTACACGGTCGGGGCGCAGATCGTGGAGACAGTGCGGCTGCATAACGAAGTTTCACCCGAACAGGCCAAGGAACGCGCCCTGCGGATGCTGGAACTGGTGGAACTACCGGACCCGGAGAAGGCGTTCAAGTCCTACCCGCACCAGCTGTCGGGCGGCCAGCGGCAACGGGCCATGATTGCGCAGTCGCTGTCCTGCGACCCCAAGCTGTTGATTGCCGACGAGCCCACCACGGCCTTGGATGTCACTGTCCAGGCCGAGATCCTGGACCTCATGCGCAATCTGCGGAACAAGCTGGACAGCGCCATTGTGCTGATCACCCACGACATGGGCGTGGTGGCGGACCTCGCCGACCGGATCGCCGTCATGCGGCGGGGCCTGATTGTCGAAACCGGAACGGCCGAGCAGGTCTTCCGGAACCCCCGGCACGAATACACGCAGGCATTGCTGGCGGCGGTGCCGCACCTTGGCCAGGGCGGAGCGGAGCACGGCGAAGAAGTCGACGTTACCGCCGCGCTGGCAGCCGCCACCCACGCCGAGCTGGAATCGGTGGAGCATGACGAACTGGTTCGGCGCGAGCGGGAGAACGCTGCGGCGCTGGCTGCTGCGGCCGCGGAACGGCCCCAGGGCGAGCCGGTCCTCGAACTGACTGATGTGGCCATCGAATACCCCAAACAGGGCCGCGTGCCTGCCTTCAGGGCCGTGGAGGGAGCAAACCTCGTGATCTACCCGGGCCAGGTGGTGGGACTCGTAGGCGAATCGGGCTCCGGCAAGACCACCATCGGCCGCGCGGCCGTGGGGTTGCTTCCCGTCGCAGCAGGCACAATGCGGGTGGTGGGCCAGGACATTTCAGCCGCCAAGAAGAACGGCAAGCAGCTGCACCATGTCCGGCGGCACATCGGCATGGTTTTCCAGGACCCGTCGTCGTCGTTGAATCCGCGCCTTCCGATCGGCGAGAGCATCGGCGAACCCATGTTCCTTGCCGGGGAGGCCAAGGGAAGCGGGCTGCAGAAGCGGATCGAGGCGCTCCTTGACCAGGTCGAGCTGCCCAGGAGCTACCGCAACCGGTATCCGCATGAGCTATCCGGCGGCCAGAAGCAGCGCGTGGGCATCGCCCGGGCACTGTCGCTCAAGCCGAAGCTGATGGTTGCGGACGAACCGACGTCGGCACTTGACGTGTCGGTGCAGGCAAAAGTACTTGAACTGTTCCAGAACCTCCAGAAAGACCTCGGCTTCGCCTGCCTCTTCGTGACGCACGACCTGGCGGTGGTCGACGTGCTGGCCGACCGCATCTGCGTGATGCAGCGGGGCAGAATCGTTGAGCAGGGCACTCGGGACCAGATTCTGCGGAATCCGCAGGAACCCTACACGCAGCGCCTGCTCGCCGCGGTGCCCCTGCCGGACCCCGAAAAACAGCGTGAGCGACGGGAGCTGCGGGCTCAGCTGCTGGCGAGTGGAGTGGAGTAAGATCCGTCACATCAGGTGTAGGCTACCACTGAGTAACGTGTGACTTGAAATACGCCGGTGTTGACGCTAGTGGTCAAATTGTGACCGGGTTACAGTTTGGCAACAGAGTTCCAACATCTGGACATTTTGGGGTTAGGCTACTCACTTATGTATGCCACGTCACAGGACACCTCTGTGCCCGGCCTGCGGGGAAGCACAAGACTTTCCCTTCTCACTCCCACAACTCATAGGAGGCGGAATGCGTTTTTCGCGCACTTCCAAAGCACTGGGCATGGTTGCCATCGCGGCCCTAGCCCTGACCGGATGCGGTGCCGGAGGCGGCTCCACCGCCGGTAGCGGCAGCACCGGTGGCGACACCAGCAAAGTAATTCTTGTCGACGGCTCCGAGCCCCAGCGCCCGTTGATGCCGGCCGATACCAACGAAGTCGGTGGCGGCAAGATCATGCAGATGATGTTCTCGGGCCTCGTCAGCTACGACCCGAGCGGCAAGCCCGTAAACGAACTGGCCGAGTCCATCGAGGGTCCGGATGGCCAGAACTTCACCGTCAAAATCAAGAAGGACCAGAAGTTCACCAACGGCGAGGTCATCACGGCCAAGACGTTCGTTGATTCCTGGAACTTCGGCGCGGCCGCGAAGAACGCACAGCTCAGCGGTAGCTTCTTCGAGAGCATCAAGGGTTACGACGAGGCCAGCGCAGAAGGCTCCACCGTCGAGACCATGTCCGGCCTCAAAGTCGTTGACGACCAGACGTTTACTGTTGAACTGAAGCAGCCTGAATCTGACTGGCCGCTTCGCCTCGGCTACACCGCTTTCGTTCCGGTTCCGTCCGGCGCGCTGAAGGACCCGAAGGGCTTCGGCGAGAAGCCGGTTGGCAACGGCCCGTACAAGATGGCCGACGGCGGCTGGCAGCACAACGTGCAGATCCAGCTCGTACCGAACCCGGACTACAACGGCGCCCGTAAGGCCAAGAACGCCGGTGTGACGTTCAAGATCTTCCAGAACGACGACGCCGCGTACCAGGATCTTCTGTCCAACAACCTGGACGTCCTTCAGACCATCCCGACCAGCGCGCTGAAGAACTTCAAGACTGACCTCGGCGACCGCACCATCAACAAGCCGTACGCCGGCAACCAGACGATTGCCATTCCGGAATACCTGCCGGAATGGAGTGGAGAAGCTGGCAAGCTTCGTCGCCAGGCCATCTCCATGGCCATCAACCGTGAAGAAATTACCAAGGTGATCTTCAGCGGCGCACGCCAGCCCGCCAAGGACTTCACTGCTCCCGTCCTTGACGGCTACAGCGATTCGATCCCGGGATCCGAGAACCTGAAGTTCGACGCAGAGAAGGCCAAGGCTGCCTGGGCCAAGGCTGACGGCATCCAGAAGTGGGACGCAGAGAAGACCTTCACTATCGCCTATAACGCCGACAAGGGCGGACACAAGGCCTGGGTCGAAGCCGTAGTGAACCAGCTCAAGAACACGCTCGGCATCAAGGTTGAGGGCAAGCCGTACGCCACCTTCAAGGAAGCCCGCAACGACGCCACCGCTAAGACGCTGACCGGCTCCATCCGCGCCGGCTGGCAGGCGGACTACCCGTCGCTGTACAACTTCCTCGGACCGATCTACAAGACCGGTGCAGGCTCCAACGACGCCAAGTACGCCAACCCGACGTTCGACAAGGCCATTTCTGAAGGTCTTGCCGCTTCCTCCGTCAGCGACGGCAACAAGGCCATGAACAAGGCTCAGGAAATCCTCCTGACCGACCTTCCGGCCATCCCCCTGTGGTACCAGGTTGCCCAGGGCGGCTGGAGCGATAAGGTCACCAACGTTGACTACGGCTGGGACGGCGTCCCGCTGTACTACAACATCACTGGCAAGTAACAACTGAACAACGGCGGGGGCTGCATGGACTGGGCCCCCGCCGTTGTTTTGCTTGCACCCCAATTTCTAAGCACCAGCTACGCCGGTGTACTTTGCAGCCGGGCCTCCGTGACCACACCGGCGACGGCTGCACCCATAGTGAAAAGGTTCTTTGATGAACAACTCCGCCGCATCCTTGGACAGGATGCCTGCTGACGGGGGTGTCCTTCGCTGATGGCGACTTACATCCTCAAGCGTTTCCTGCAGCTGATCCCGGTCTTCCTGGGCGCTACGCTGCTGGTCTACTTCCTGGTCTTCAGCCTGCCTGGTGACCCAATCGTGGCCCTCTTCGGCGACAAGCCGGTCAATGAGGCCGTGGCGGCCCAGCTGCGGGCCCAGTACCACCTGGACCAGCCGTTCTGGATCCAGTATCTTCTCTACCTTAAGGGCATCTTCACCTTCGATTTGGGCCAGGACTTCTCCGGACGCCCGATTGCGGCTGTGCTTGGCGAGGTCTTCCCGGTCACGGCCCGGTTGGCCGTCATGGCATTGATCTTCGAGGCCGTCTTCGGCATCATCTTCGGCCTGATCGCGGGCCTCCGCAAGGGCAAGTTCTTCGACGCGACCGTCCTGATCGCCTCCCTGATCGTGATCGGCATCCCGATCTTCGTGCTCGGCTTCCTGCTGCAGTTCACCATCGGCGTCCAGCTTGGCTGGGCCAAGCCGACCGTGAGTTCGGCCGCCACCGTCCAGGACCTCATCCTGCCGGCGATCGTCCTTGGACTGGGCTCGTTCGCCTACGTCCTGCGCCTTACCCGGACCAGCGTCATCGAAAACATGAACGCCGACTACGTGCGAACAGCTACGGCCAAGGGATTGTCCCGTTTCCGTGTGGTCCGGGTGCACATCCTGCGCAACTCGCTGATCCCGGTTATCACCTTCCTCGGCGCCGACCTGGGCGCCCTGATGGGCGGAGCCATCGTTACCGAGGGAATCTTCAACGTCCCCGGTGTGGGCAACCGGCTCTACCGCGCCGTTACCCAGGGCGAGGGCCCCACGGTTGTCTCGATCGTCACCGTGCTGGTGCTGATCTATGTCGTATCCAACCTGCTTGTAGACCTGCTGTATGCCTGGCTTGACCCGAGGATCCGCTATGACGCCTGAGAACATCGCATCATCCCAACTCACTGACGCACCGGCAAAGCGGCACATCGAACACTTTGTCGCCGACTTTTCCGAGACGCCGCTGCAGGCAACCGACAGGGTCAAGGAAGACCAGGCCCCGCTGAGCCTTTGGGGCGAGGCCTGGAAGAACCTGCGCCGGCAGCCGCTTTTCCTGATCTCGGCTTTCCTAATCCTGGTCGTTGTGGCAGTGTCACTGTTCCCGTCGCTCTTTTCGGGCATTGACCCGGCTTCAGAGGCATGCCAGCTGGCCAACTCCGACGCTGGACCGGCGGCCGGGCATCCCCTCGGCTTCACCCAGCAGGGCTGCGACGTGTACGCACGCGTCATCTTTGGCACACGCTCCTCGGTGACCGTGGGACTCTTCACCACCCTTGGCGTCCTCCTGATCGGCGGCATCATGGGTGCCCTCGCCGGTTACTACGGCGGCTGGGTGGACTCCATCCTGGCCCGCATCAACGACATCTTCTTTGCGCTGCCGCTGATCCTCGGCGCCATCGTGCTGATGCAGCTTCCGGTGTTCCGTGCCAACCGCACGGCCTGGACGCTCGTGTTGATCCTGGTGACCTTCGGCTGGCCGCAGATCGCCCGCATCACCCGCGGCGCCGTGATCGAGGTCCGCAACGCGGACTTTGTGACGGCCGCCCGCTCGCTGGGTGTCTCCAAGTTCGGCGCGCTCATGCGCCACGTCATGCCGAACTCCCTCGCGCCCATCATCGTCGTGGCCACCATTTCGCTGGGCACGTTCATCGTCGCCGAGTCCACCCTGTCCTTCCTGGGCATCGGCCTCCCGCCGAGCGTCATGTCGTGGGGCAATGACATCCAGGCAGCGCAGGCTTCCCTGCGGTCCAACCCGATGCCGTTGCTCTACCCGGCCATCGCGCTGTCCATCACCGTCCTGAGCTTCATCATGCTGGGCGACGCCCTGCGTGATGCGCTCGATCCCAAAGCGCGCAAGCGATGAAAGGGGACGCCATGAACGCCTCTGTCGAATTCCACGAAGCCGGCGCGGCTGCCGGACGCCCGCTCCTTGAAATCAAGGATCTGGCGATCAGCTTCACCACCAGCAACGGCGAAGTGAATGCTGTCCGCAACGCGCACCTCACGGTGATGCCCGGCGAGACTGTTGCCATTGTCGGCGAGTCCGGTTCCGGCAAGTCGACGACGGCGCTGGCCGCCATCGGCCTGCTCCCCGGTAACGGCCGTGTAGCGGCCGGCCAGGTTCTCTTTGATGGCGAGGACATCGCCCATGCCTCGGAGAAGCGCATGATCGAGCTGCGCGGCAACAGCATCGGCATGGTGCCTCAGGATCCGATGTCCAACCTCAACCCGGTGTGGAAGATCGGTTACCAGGTCCGGGAAACGCTGAAGGCGAACGGGCTGCCCAGCGGCCCGGACGACGTCGCGAAGGTGCTTTCCGAAGCTGGGCTTCCCGATGCGGCCCGCCGCGCAAAGCAGTACCCGCACGAATTCTCCGGCGGCATGCGCCAGCGTGCGCTGATCGCCATCGGCCTGTCCTGCCAGCCGCGGCTGCTCATCGCTGACGAGCCCACGTCCGCGCTGGACGTCACCGTGCAGCGGCAGATCCTGGATCACCTCGAAAAAATGACCTCCGAGCTGGGTACGGCCGTGCTCCTCATCACGCACGACCTGGGCCTGGCCGCCGAACGCGCGGACAAGGTGGTGGTGATGTACCGGGGCAACGTGGTGGAAGCCGGTCCGTCCCTCGAACTGCTGCAGAACCCGCAGCACCCGTACACGCAGCGCCTGGTGGCCTCGGCGCCGTCGCTGGCCTCTCGGCGCATCCAGGTGGCCAAGGAACTCGGCGTCGAAACGGACGAGCTGCTCGCTCCCGCCGAGGCGGTCGTCGTCGAGCCGACCATGACCGAAGACGTGCTCCAGATCCAGAACCTCCGCAAGGTCTTCAAACTGCGCTCCGGCTTCGGGAAGTCCACCGACTTCGCCGCCGTCGACGACGTTTCCTTCAGCGTCAAGCGCGGGACGACGACGGCGATCGTGGGGGAGTCGGGTTCTGGCAAGTCCACCGTGGCCCAGATGGTGCTGAACCTCCTGCAGCCGACGTCCGGAAAGATCGTGTTCGACGGCGTGGATACCTCCACGCTGAACAGCAAGCAGATCTTTGCGTTCCGCCGCCGCGTGCAGCCGATCTTCCAGGATCCCTACGGCTCCCTTGACCCGATGTACAACATCTTCCGGACCATCGAGGAGCCGCTGCGTACCCACAAGATCGGGGACAAAGCCAGCCGCGAGAAGAAGGTCCGCGAGCTCCTGGACCAGGTGGCACTGCCACAGTCGACCATGCAGCGTTATCCGAACGAGCTGTCCGGCGGGCAGCGGCAGCGTGTTGCCATCGCCCGTGCCTTGGCACTCGACCCGGAAGTGATCATCTGCGACGAGGCGGTTTCCGCCCTCGACGTCCTGGTCCAGGCGCAGGTGCTGAACCTGCTTGCCGAACTGCAGTCCAGGCTGGGCCTGACCTACCTGTTCATCACCCACGACCTTGCCGTGGTCCGGCAGATCGCGGACCACGTGTGCGTGATGGAGAAGGGCAAGCTGGTTGAGACCGGTTCCACGGACGATGTGTTCGACGCTCCGCAGCAGGACTACACGAAGGCGTTGCTCCATGCCATCCCGGGTGCGCGGCTGATGCTGCCGCCGGAAGTTGCCTGAGCAAAAACGCGAGCAAATGTTCCCTGGGTTAGGGTCATCACGAAAGGAGCCGGTATCCGCCCCCGGGGCGGATACCGGCTCCTTTTTGTGCTGAATTGTCCGGGTGCCGATGCGACTCTATGCAGAAGGGGCAGCTCAGGAGGGTGAGGCTCCGCTCACCCGACCGGCAATGCCGAGGTGGCCGGCACAGCGGGCGCCTCAAGTCCCAGTTCCTTCAGCCTTGCGGCCAGGATGGTCCCCAGCGCCTTGTGGCCCACACTGTTCATGTGCACGGCGTCGGCCAGTTCTTTGGCTAGATCGAACCTGGTCAGCCAGTCACCAACGCTGACGAAAGGGATGGCATTTTTGGCTGCCACCGTGCCGAGCAATGCGTCCACCTGTGACCGCCGCCCGCCGCCGTAGTTGATTCCGCGGGCCAGGGTGCCGATCATGGCAAACTTGGACCCAGGGTAGCGTTGTTTGAGCGAGGAGATCAGGCGTTCGGCATTGGTCACGATCTGGGCATCAGTGGCTCCGCGGGCAGCATCGTTTCCGCCGCCCTGGATGACCACCAGCCCGGGCGACCCGTAGGGAAGCTGCCAGTCGCCGCGCTGCAACGCGTCAATGTAGTTTCCGGTCTTGCCATTGCCCACAACAAAGCCGGTGCCGCCGCGGCCGCAGAAGAATACGTTGTAACCCATGGCAGCCAGGCCCTGGCGGGGCCAGCCGGCTTCGGGCTCGGACTGGGAGTCCCCGATCAGGACTGCGGTGCGCTTGATGTTGGCGACGATGACTTCGTTGCGGCCGTTTGCAGGGTTCAGGTAGACCGACCCGGGTGCCATCGATGCCGGATCGGATTCCGGGGCAAGCCGGGCCTTCCCCGGCGATCCGGCGGCGACCGGTTCGCCCGGTGCTGCAGCCACCGGCGCGGCCGCCGATTTCCGCGGAACGGACTGGCCGGATGCAGATGCCGACGGCTGCGATGCTGCCGCACTGGCGGCCGGTGCGGCAGATTCCGGGGCCGCATTCGGGGTCTGTGGTGCCTGCCCGCAGCCGGCCATCAGAACGCCGGCGGCGATCATAGGTGCGACGAAGCGGGTCAGGGCTGAAGCGTTTCGCATCTAGGGTCTCCGGGCTTTGCGTGCTGTTACCTCCGTAATGATGGGGCATCGCAACAGGAATATCCAGTAACTTAAGCCACTATTCGTCCCATTCAGATGACGATCCAGTAACGGGGTCTGGAGGACCCCATTTTGGGGTTTTTAGGCCAATAAATGACCTAGCGCTTAGAATGGTAGAAGGTGCCCTGTGCCAAAGGGTCTCATCCGTCGTGCGTTCCGGTTGGAAATGTCGCGATACCACAGCTGACTTCACCACTGAATCGAGCAATAACGCATGTCTGAAACCACCACCAACACCGCGGTAGCCACTGCATCGCGCAGTGACCTGCGCAACGTCGCGATCGTGGCCCACGTTGACCACGGCAAGACCACGCTGGTCGACGCCATGCTCAAGCAGACCAACTCCTTTGCCGAGCACAACCACCTCGAAGACCGCGTCATGGACTCCGGTGACCTTGAACGCGAAAAGGGCATCACCATCCTGGCCAAGAACACCACCGTGGCCTACAACGGACCGTCCTCGCAGGGCGAGACCATCACGATCAACGTGATCGACACCCCGGGCCACGCCGACTTCGGCGGCGAGGTGGAGCGCGGCCTGTCCATGGTTGACGGCGTTGTGCTCCTCGTCGATGCTTCCGAGGGCCCCCTGCCCCAGACCCGTTTCGTGCTTCGCAAGGCCCTTGCCGCGCACCTGCCGGTGATCCTGCTGGTCAACAAGACCGACCGCCCCGACGCACGGATCGACGAAGTCGTCCACGAGTCCATGGACCTGCTCCTGGGCCTGGCCTCCGACCTCGCCGACGAAGTTCCGGACCTGGACCTGGACAAGATCCTCGAAGTCCCCGTCGTCTACGCCGCCGCCAAGGTTGGCCGCGCCTCCCTTGAGCAGCCGGCTGACGGCACCGCTCCGGAGAACGAGGACCTTGAGCCGCTGTTCAAGACCATCATCGAGCACATCCCGGCACCGACGTACAACCCGAATGGTGTCCTCCAGGCACACGTCACCAACCTGGATGCCTCCCCGTTCCTGGGCCGCCTGGCTCTGCTGCGCATCTACAACGGCACCCTGCGCAAGGGCCAGACCGTTGCCTGGGCACGTGCCAACGGCGAGCTGAAGAACGTCAAGATCACCGAACTGCTGGCCACCAAGGCCCTCGACCGCGTGCCGGCCGAGTCCGCTGGTCCGGGCGAGATTGTGGCCGTCGCCGGCATTGAGGACATCACCATCGGTGAGACCCTGACCGACGCCGACAACCCGCAGCCGCTGCCGCTGATCACCGTGGACGATCCCGCGATCTCCATGACCATCGGTATCAACACCTCGCCGCTCGCCGGCAAGGTCAAGGGCGCCAAGGTCACCGCACGCCAGGTGAAGGACCGCCTCGACAAGGAACTGATCGGTAACGTCTCCATCAAGGTCCTCCCCACCGAGCGTCCCGACGCCTGGGAAGTCCAGGGCCGTGGCGAACTGGCCCTGGCCATCCTCGTCGAGCAGATGCGTCGCGAAGGCTTCGAGCTGACGGTCGGCAAGCCCCAGGTGGTCACCAAGACCATCGACGGCAAGATCCACGAGCCGATGGAGCACATGACCATCGACGTGCCGGAAGAATACCTCGGTGCCGTCACGCAGCTCATGGCAGCCCGCAAGGGCCGCATGACCAACATGGCCAACCACGGCACCGGCTGGTGCCGCATGGAGTTCATCGTTCCGGCCCGCGGCCTGATCGGTTTCCGCACCAAGTTCCTCACGGACACCCGCGGCGCCGGTATCGCTGCCTCCATCTCCGAGGGCTACGAGCCCTGGGCCGGCCCGATCGAATACCGCACCAACGGTTCGATGATCGCCGACCGCGCCGGTGTTGTGACGCCCTTCGCCATGATCAACCTGCAGGAACGCGGCTCCTTCTTCGTGAAGCCCACGTCCGAGGTCTACGAGGGCATGATCGTGGGCGAGAACTCCCGCGCCGACGACATGGACGTCAACATCACCAAGGAAAAGAAGCTCACCAACATGCGTGCCGCTTCCTCCGACACCTTCGAGAACCTGACGCCCCCGCGCGACCTGACCCTCGAAGAGTCCCTCGAATTCGCCCGCGAAGACGAGTGCGTCGAGGTTACCCCGGAGTCCATCCGGATCCGCAAGGTCATCCTGGACACCAACGAGCGCGCCAAGGCCAACCGCGCCCGCGCCAAGGTCTGATCCGGGCACGTTCCGGTTATCACCTTCGTGAACAATAGAGCTGCCGGCATGGCAGGCGGCATCGCCGCCGCCGTGCCGGCAGCTCTTTTTGTTGCCGCGGCCGGTACGACACTGCACCGCCAGCAGTTGCTGCTTTCCGGCGTCGTCCTTCCCTGGGGTGCAGTGGCAGCGCTGGTGCTTCTCGGCTCGGTCCAACTGCTCCTCGGGGCGGCCTTCCGGTCGGTGATCCCGACGGCGGCCTGCGGCGTGCTGTGCTACGTCCTGGCCGGCCTGTGGTCGACGCTGGAGCCCGGCAAGCGGCTGATCGCGGGGGACTTTCCCGGGTACACGTGGATCTACGGCATCGCCGGCGTAACCGTGCTGATGCTCGTCTGGTGCCGGCGCTACCGGACGCTGAGGCCGCCGGCCTGACGACGCGCGTGCTGGAGGCTAAGGTGCCGTGCGCGGGGCACGCCGTGCCGGCGCCGGTGGCACCGCTTTCGCTGCCACCACCAGGGCCAAAGGGATTACGACGTCGGTCCGCCGGGTGCGGACGGTGCATTCAGCGGCGTTGATTCCCACCAGATCGCCCACAGCATCCGTCATGCCCTCCGGGATCTTGTAACGGACCACCACCCTTGTGCCCAGCGGCGCGCCTTCCAGGAACTGCCGGGGAGCGGGGATCTGCGGATTCACCACTCCATCCTAGGACCCCGCGCTAGTATGACGCGGGCAATGTATGACGCGCCGCTAGGTTCGCGGGAACAGCCTGATAGATAATAGGCTCAGAAGTCAGCAGTTCGGCGTTCAGGCCGGAAATGATCACCGGCGGAATGCCGGAAACCAACGTGGAGAGGCAAGGGACGTGACGTACGTAATCGCGCAGCCGTGTGTAGATGTCAAGGACAAGGCATGTATTGAAGAATGCCCCGTCGATTGCATCTACGAGGGTGAGCGGTCCCTCTACATCCACCCCGATGAGTGTGTCGACTGCGGTGCCTGCGAACCTGTCTGCCCCGTCGAGGCCATTTACTACGAGGATGACACCCCGGACGAGTGGGCCGACTACTACAAGGCCAACGTTGAGTTCTTTGACGACCTCGGCTCGCCCGGCGGCGCTGCAAAGGTCGGCAACACCCACACCGACCACCCGATGATTGCTGCCCTGCCGCCGCAGAACCAGGATCACTGAGGCGCTTGGCGTGACATCCGCAGTACGCAGCTTCGGCCTTAGCCTGCCCGATTACCCGTGGGAGGCCATGGCACCATATCTTGCCAAGGCTGCGGAGCACCCGGGCGGGGTGGTCAATCTTTCCATCGGCACCCCGGTGGACCCCACGCCGGCCCTGATTCAGGAGGCGCTCCAGGACGCCGCCGACGCACCCGGGTACCCCACGGTGCACGGCACGCCGGCGCTCCGCACCGCTATTGCAGACTGGTTCGCCCGCCGCCGCGGCGTCCCCGGGCTGGATCCCCAAGATGTGATGCCAACCGTCGGGTCCAAGGAGCTGGTGGCATGGCTGCCGTTCCTTTTGGGACTGAAGCCGGGCGACGTCGTCGTCCGTCCTACGGTTGCCTACCCCACCTACGACATCGGGGCGACCTTCGCCGGCGCCGAACAGATCGCCGCTGACGACCTCGACGAACTGGATGACGAGACACGACAGCGCGTCCGGCTCGTCTGGGTAAATTCGCCGGCCAACCCCACCGGAAGCGTCCGTGACGCGGCGTCATTGAAGCGGATCGTCGACCAGGCCCGCGGGCTCGGCGCCGTGGTGGCTTCCGACGAATGCTACGCGGAACTTGGCTGGGGGGAGTGGGACGTCCAGCGCGGCGGTAGCCCGGTGCCCAGTATTCTGGACCCGCATGTAGCCGGCGGCTCCCATGACGGCCTGCTGGCGGTTTACTCGTTGAGCAAGCAGTCGAACCTGGCGGGATACCGTGCGGCGTTCGTGGCCGGCGACCCGGTGACTATGGCCAACCTGGTCAACAGCCGCAAGCACGCAGGCATGATCGTGCCGTACCCGGTGCAGGAAGCCATGCGGGTGGCGCTGGGCGACGACGCCCACGTTCAGGCGCAGAAGGACCTTTACCGCGGCCGGCGGGAACGGCTAGTGCCGGCGCTCGAGGCGTTCGGGCTGACCATCCACGAATCGCAGGCGGGGCTGTACCTGTGGTGCAGCGCCGGCGAAGCCACCTGGGACACCGTGGGCAGGCTGGCCGGGCTGGGGATCGTGGTTGGCCCCGGCGTGTTCTACGGCGATGCCGGCAACGGGTTCGTTCGCGTTGCGCTGACGGCCGCGGATGAGCGGATCGACACGGCTGTAGCCAGGCTGAGCACCGGCTCGTAGCCGCCACGGGTCCGTAACAATGATGTGACACGCAACACAACGGGGGCCTTTTTGGGGCATTTCGGCACTATCGGATTAGTGTCACCTTGCCTTGGAGCGGTACTTTTTAACTGACTATCAATGGTGGCTTTCTACAAGAAGGCAGCCCGGCCGTTGGAAACCCTGCCACGCAGGCTCCTCGGGCGGCTCCACCGGATGTTGGATCAAGCTTTCTACAGAGAGGCCCTGACGCCTCATGAGGAGACTCCATGACTGAGACCACCAGCGCAACCCTGCGCCATGCGGGCGGCGAACTCGAACTCCCGCGCATCAAGGTTGTAGAAGGAAACGAAGGCTATGACGTTTCCAAACTGCTGAAGCAGACAGGCGCCGTTGCCTTTGACCCGGGGTTCATGAACACTGCGGCCACCACTTCGGCGATCACCTACATCGACGGCGACGCCGGCATCCTGCGCTACCGCGGTTACCCGATCGAGCAGCTCGCCCAGCACTCGAGCTTCCTTGAAGTTTCCTACCTGCTCATCTACGGCAACCTGCCGAACGCCACCGAGCTGGAAGCCTTTGACCAGCGGATCCGCCACCACACCCTGCTGCATGAAGAGCTCAAGGGCTTCTTCAGCGGCTTCCCGCGGGACGCCCACCCGATGCCCGTGCTGTCCTCGGCTGTGTCCGCGCTCTCCACGTTCTACCAGGACTCGCTGGACCCGTTCAACGCTGAGCAGGTGGAGGTCTCCACGTACCGGCTCCTGGCCAAGATGCCGGTCATCGCCGCCTACGCCCTGAAGAAGAGCATCGGCCAGCCGATGCTCTACCCGGACAACTCCCACAACCTCGTGGAGAACTTCCTGCGCCTGAGCTTCGGCCTTCCGGCCGAGCAGTACGAGGTTGACCCGATAGTCGCCAAGGCACTGGACCTGCTCCTCATCCTGCACGCCGACCACGAGCAGAACTGCTCGACCTCCACGGTCCGGCTGGTCGGCTCGTCCAACGCCAACCTCTTCGCCTCCGTGTCGGCAGGCATCAACGCCCTCTTCGGCCCCGCCCACGGCGGCGCCAACGAGGCCGTACTGAAGATGCTCCGCCAGATCCAGGCCGACGGCACCAAGCCCGAGGACTACATGGAGAAGGTCAAGAACAAGGAAGACGGCGTCCGCCTCATGGGCTTCGGGCACCGCGTCTACAAGAACTACGATCCGCGGGCAAGGATCGTCAAGGACACGGCACACGAGATCCTCACCAAGCTCGGCGGCAACGACGAACTCCTGGAGATCGCCCTGCGCCTCGAAGAGAAGGCGCTCAATGATGACTACTTCATCCAGCGCAAGCTCTACCCGAACGTGGACTTCTACACCGGCCTGATTTACAAGGCCATGGGCTTCCCGGAGAAGATGTTCACGGTGCTGTTCGCCATCGGCCGCCTGCCGGGCTGGATTGCCCAGTGGCGCGAAATGATCAGCGACCCCAACACCAAGATCGGCCGTCCGCGCCAGCTCTACACAGGTGAGCCGGAGCACTGTTTCCGCTGATTGCAGCCGGATCCCCAGCCAGCCCGGGCCGTTGTCCACCCAGTTGCTGCCCAG